>NZ_JASJGN010000413.1:0-4734 GCF_033791525.1 Desulfosarcina sp. | reverse complement strand
CATGATACAATCTTCTATTTCCGCCGGTCCGATACGGTAGCCGGAACTGGTGATCAGATCGTCCTTGCGGCCCACGAACCAGAGGTATCCGTCGTCGTCCATGCGGGCCAGGTCCCCGGTGAGGCTCCAGTAGTTGACAATTTTTTTTCGGGTGGCATCCGGATTCTTCCAGTACTCGAGAAACATCACCGGGTCGGGGCTGCGCACGGCAATTTCACCCACTGTGCCCGCCGGCAGCGGATGACCGTCCTCATCCACAACCGCCACCGTGTGTCCGGGTATAGCCCGACCCATGGACCCGGGTCGAATGGGCATCACCTCGGAACAATTGCCCACCACCAGGTTGCATTCGGTCTGACCGTAAAACTCGTTGATGGTCACGCCCATGACACGTCGGCCCCACTCCAGCAGCCCTTCCCCCAGTGTCTCGCCCCCGCTGCCGATGGTTCTCATTTTAAACTCGTGGCGCTCGGACGGGTCCGGCACCTGGCGCATGAGCTTTAATGCAGTGGGCGGCATGAAGGCGTTGCGAATGCGGTGTTTGGCCAGCAGGTGGAAGGCCTCCTCCGGATCGAACTTTCTGGCACGGTGTGCAACGACGGGAATGCCGTGGTGCCAGCTTGGGAAAAGTACATCGATGAGCCCCCCGATCCAGGCCCAGTCTGCCGGCGTCCAGAACCGGTCGTTCTCGCGGGGAAAAAAGTTGTGCGGAAATTCAACGCCGGGCAGGTGGCCGAGAAGTACCCGGTGAGCATGCAGCGCCCCCTTGGGCGGACCGGTGGTCCCCGAGGTGTAGATGATCAGGGCCGGGTCGTCGGCCCGGGTCTGCACCGGTGTGAAGGCATCGCTGCCCCGTGACAGCAGATCCCCAAAGACCGCAACGCCTTCGGGTGCATCCCCGTCGGTGACGATGATAACCCGCAGCTGTGGCAGGGTGTCGCGGATGGAAAGTATTTTGGGCAGGTTGGCCGCATCGGTGATCACCCCGCTGGCCTGGCTGTTTTCCAGGCGATAGGCCAGGGCATCGGTTCCGAAAAGGGTGAACAGCGGGATGGCGATGGCCCCGAGCTTGTAAATGCCGATGTGGCTGATGGCGGTCTCAGGCCGCTGGGGCAAAAGGATGCCCACACGGTCACCGATCCCGATGCCCATGGCCTTCAGGCCGTTGGCCAGTCGGTTGGAACGCCGCTTCAAATCGAGGAAGGTATATCGCCGTGTCCGCCCCGTATCGTCTTCATAAATCAGGGCCAGTCGGTCGCGCTGACCAGCCCACTTGTCGCAGATGTCCACACCGATATTGTAATGGTCCGGGATCTCCCATCGGAAGGTTTCGCACAGGGTGCGGTAATCCTTGGCCGGTTTCAGCATCGTGTTTCCTCCGTTGTTGTCTGTTTCGCTCCCTTCACATGCAGAAAGGCGGTCTATTATTTATAAATGCGCCTGCCGTGATCGCCAGAGCACAATCCGGCTCGACAACCGTGGAAATCCGCTGACCAGGGCCACGAACAAGGTGGCGGCATAGGGCAGGGACTGGACCACCAGCACGATCACCCACAGGTTCATGTCCAGGGTATCCATTTTCTGCATCAATCCGATGGCGGCGGCGGCGCTGAGCATGGCGCCAAAAAGGAGTATCTCCTCCAGCGAAGAAGCCAGGGCTTGTACCAGCGCAGAGGCCCCGGCCATCTTGGGGGTACGGAAAAACGGCTTGTCGCGGGTGATAAGCCCCGAGATCACGGCCTTGGCGATGGTGTGTGAAAGGGCCAGACCGGCCGCGGATGCCGCCAGGGTCTGTGACAGGGTGGCATCCACGCGCGTTCGATAAAGGTAGAACAATTTGCTGATCTTGAAAGCAAACAGGGACAGCGGCAGAATCGAGAAGACCACCAGGGGCGGATCCACGTGCAGGGGATCGATGATCATGGCCAGCGACCACATCAAGGCGGCCAGGTTGAAAAACAGATTGACCCCATCGGCCAGCCAGGGCAGCCAGCCGGCGAAAAAATGATAACGCTGTCCATTGCGCAGGCGGCTCTCTTTTCTGCCTGTCAGAAACGGCAGGTGCCGTCGCAGGATCTGCATGGCGCCGTAAGCCCAGCGAAATCGCTGCTTCTTGTAATCGAGGAAGGTGTCGGGCATCAGTCCGCGGCCGTATGATCTGGAGATATAGGCCGCCTCGTAGCCCTTCTCGAAGACCCGCAGCCCCAGTTCGGCATCTTCGGTGATGGACCATTCGCTCCACCCGTCGATGCTCTCCAGAACCGACCGGCGGACCAGCGTCATGGTCCCGTGCTGGATGATGGCGTTGCGCTCGTTGCGGGTGACCATGCCGATAAAAAAGAACCCGCGGTACTCGACATAACACATGGCTTTGAAGGCATTTTCATCACCATCCCGGTAATCCTGGGGAGCCTGGACAATCCCCATCTGAGGATCCGTAAACTGGGGGACCAGTTCACGCAGCCACCTGGGATCCACCCGGTAGTCGCTGTCGATCACGGCGATGATCTGCGCCGCCGGGTCCGTGTGGGCGAGGGCAAAATTCAATGCCCCGGCCTTGAAACCGGCCAGCGGCGCCACATGAAAGAAGCGGAATCGTGACCCCAGGTTCTTGCAACGGGCCTCCACCGGCGCCCAGACATTCGGGTCCTGCGTGTTGTTGTCCACCACCAGAACCTCGAAGCGGGGGTAGTCCAGGGCTGCCAGCGCATCCAGGGTATCCATGACCATGGCCGGCGGCTCGTTGTAGGCCGGCAGGTGAATGGAAACCAGCGGCAGCTGGTCATCGTCGACGACAATAGGGTTGAAGGGCCGTCGCAGGCGGATGATCCAGCGCGCCTCGGCCCATTCGTGGGCTTCGGTGAGCAGCACCACGATGACTCCGATCATCCCGCCGATCATGACCAGTCCGACAATAACGGTGCCCACCGTCAGATACTGATGGATATAGTCATAGACGACCCATACCGCCCCCGAAGCGGCGGAAAAGACCAGCACGGCCAGAAAACCCCGCCCCCGGTTGCCAAGGGTCTGACTGTCGATGAGCAGGATGGCGAAGGTAATGATGGCAATGAGCACGGAGACCCCGGCCAGCATGTACCAGTTGGCGATGGGAACGATGGGCTGGGTGAAGGAGAATTTTTCCTGGCGTGCCAGATTGTAAACACCCCAGTACGCGCCCACCGCCCCTTCGGAGTCCCGTTTCCACGGCTGGTCGAAGGCTTCCATGAGATAATAAATATAGTTTTCCTGCTCGGCCCGCTCCAGAAACCGTCTGAGAAAGATCGCCTGGTTGGCCGGCGAGGCGACGGCCGCCTGCCGCGTGCGGCCGTTGCTGGGCCAGCCGACTTCGGCGATGACGATGGGCTTATCGGGGAAAAGGGTTTTGAGCAGGTTGATCTTGTCCACCACGTAGTCAACGGCAACGTCGATGTGAACCCCCTCCCAATAGGGCAGCATGTGAACCGCCAGAAAATCCACGTGCTCGGCCAGTTCATGGTGCTTGACCCAGACATGCCAGGGTTCGGCCGTGCTGACGGGTATCTCTAATTCCTGTCTCGCCTGGTCCAGGTAGTCGACGAGCTGCTCCATGGGGAGGTCGCCGCGCAGCAGCACCTCGTTGCCCACCACGGCCCGCACAATGTTGGTGCTTTTGACGGTGGTTTCCAAAAAGCGCTGCATATCGGCCTGGTTCCGTTCCACATCGGCATCGATCCAGACCCCGAAAGCCACGTTGATGTCGTGCTTTCGGGCCAACTCGGGTATTTTTACCAGCACGTCCTCGACCGAGTAGGTTCGAATGGCATGGGTTTTTCCCTGCAGCAGCGCCAGATCACCGTCGATCTGACTTTCAGACGGGTAGATCCGCGCGAGGGGATCCTGGCCGGATTGAAAGGGTGAAAATGAGAACCCTTGAATACGATCCGGCCAGGGCGGTTCTTCGTCCGGACGATTGGCCAGCGCCCACAGACTGACGGCCATGATCGCAATCGCCACTGCAATAACCATGCTGGACATTTTCATATTGAATCCACTCGATCGATCCCGGTTCAACAAAGCCTTCCCCGGCCCTTCAAGGCTGAATCCGAATCTCAAAAATCGTCAAGATAGTCGCTTTCATGCAATCGCAACTTTTAAAAAATCCAGACCCGGCAGATCAGTTTGCGTATTACTGGATTAGCCTTGGCTAAATAGTCTTTTCCGATCCCACTTAACAACAAAAAAATCGATTTCACCTCACATGAAAACCCTGACATCCGATGAGGTAAGGATTGCCAGTGATGCAAGCCCCTCAAGTCCTCGGAAGGATGGACGATATAACCATTTAAGGATGCCATATTTTATTAACGGCGGTTGGTCCAACTGACTTCGAGGATCGTCAATGATGATCTTAAAGCGCTTCATCCTGGAAAGAAACCGTATTCTTGTCATCCTGGTCGTGGTGACCCTCTCTTCATACGTATATAGCGCCCTTTGCCTTGGTTCAGGACTGGAATCGATGGATGCGCCCTCGCTGGAACCCGCTGCCGAAAGGGGTGTAAAGGTCACTTTCGATTTCACGGCACCCGTTCCTGTATCGATCATACGCCAGGATAAAGGCTACCTGCTGTACCGTGGCAGGCAGCCTTATTTCATAAAGGGCATCGGCGGGCGAAGCCATCTATCCATTGCCGCCGAGGCAGGCGCCAATTCGATCCGTACATGGGGGTCACACGATGCCGGCAGCCTGCTGGA
>NZ_JASJGN010000412.1:0-4027 GCF_033791525.1 Desulfosarcina sp. | reverse complement strand
CAACCCGGAGAACGCGGTCTGCGGCACCATGACATCCGGCGGCACCGAAAGCATTCTCATGGCCATGAAAGTATACCGGGATTGGGCCCGCGCCGAAAAAGGCATTGCCGCGCCGGAGGTCATCATGCCTCACACCGCCCACCCGGCCTTCGACAAGGCGGGGGAGTATTTCGGCATCCGTATGGTGCATGTGCCGGTTTCGGAGCCTGATTTCCGAGTGGATCCCAAGATGGTGGAGGAAAAAATCACCCCCCATACGGCCGCCGTCGTCGGCAGCGCCGGCAACTACCCCTACGGCCTCATCGATCCCCTGGAAGAGTTGTCCGAGATTGCCCTGCGACACCAGATCGGCTTTCACGTGGACGGATGCCTGGGCGGATTCATCCTTCCCTGGATTGAAAAACTCGGCTACGACCTGCCGCTCTTCGATTTCCGCCTGCCGGGTCTCACCTCCATGTCCGCCGACACCCACAAATACGGATACGGCCTGAAGGGCACCTCTGTGGTGCTTTACAGCAACAGCAACCTGCGTCGCTACCAGTATTTCAACGTCCCTGACTGGTCCGGCGGACTCTACGCCTCGCCCACGGCGGCCGGCAGTCGCTCGGGCGGCTTGACGGCCGCAACATGGGCGTCCATGATTTACCTGGGAGAAGAAGGATACCTGCAGGCCGCCCGTCGGATCATGGACGTCGCTGACGCCCTCAAGGCCGGCGTCGACATGATCCCTGAACTGACCCTGATCGGTGATCCCACCTTCGTCATCAGCTTCCGCTCCGACGACGTGGACATCTACCACGTCAACGATTTCATGAAGACCAGAGGCTGGCGCTACAACTGCCTGCAGCTTCCGCCGGCCCTGCACTTTTGCGTAACCATGCCCCAGACGGCTGTTCCCGGACTGGCGGACCGCATGGTGGCCGACCTGAAGGAAGCCGTCGTCTACGCCCGCTCCAAAGCGGGCACTCAGGCCGAAACGACGGCCCTGTATGGTCTGGCCGGTTCCCTGGAGGGCAACCAGCAGGTCACCGAAATGATATACGGCGCCCTGGATTACCTGTATGCGATATAGGAACCGTCATTGGGATCGTTTTCGTCACGCCGACGGTTTAGAATCGTACCATCTGAAAACCGGCATGTTAACCCGGTGCGGCCCAATTCGAAGGACGGTGGTGGCTGGAAAAAAAATGCAAACTAGGCGGAATTTCTGCTGGCGTTGATATTGCCGTACAGGGACCGCTCGACTATTTTTTCGTAAAGCGGTTGACGCGTGGCATGCTTCTCGATTTTCTGCAACGCATACTGCTGGATGACCAATAGCGGCAAAACGATGCCTTCCCGGATCTCGATCGATTTTCTCGACACCGGTTCCTCTTCCATCAACTCCCGGTAGCCGGAAATGAGCAGGACCATCTCTTTTGACAGTCGATATTCCTCAGCCAGCATGTTCCAGAAATCGGAGTAGACGGGGTCCCCGGCGATATAGCCGGTCAGTTCAAAATAGCATTTGGATAGCGCCATCATGCTGTTGAGAATCAGGGCCTTAAAAAATGGTACGTCGTTGAACAGTCGTTTTAGCTGATCTGTCTTGCCGTCATCGACCAAGGATTGGATTGCCGTGCCGATACCGTAGTAACCGGGAACATTTTGCTTCAATTGGCTCCATGAACCCACGAACGGGATCGCCCGGAGGTCATTGAAATCCAGTTTTTCCTTGTCGCCTCTTTTGTAGGGCCGGCTGCCGATATTGGTTCTGCCATAATAGTTGAGTGTGCTTTTGTTTTCCAGGTAGGCAATAAACAGGTCGTGGTTTTTAAGGGCCGTGTACTTCTCAAAGCTTAAATGCGCCAATTTGTCGATAAGTTGTCTTGAATCGTCGGGAATCGCGTTCTCCTGTTCCAACAGGCTCGAGGACAACCCTGCGGTTAGCAGCTGCTCGCAATTGTGTATAAAGTGCGCTTTCGACCCATACATGCTGGTAATCGTCTGGCCCTGAATGGTGAGTTCAATGGCATGATTGGCAATGTTTTTGCCAAGTGAGGCATAAAAACGATGGGTTTTGCCTCCCCCTCGCGCGGGCGGGCCGCCCCGGCCGTCAAAGAATATGGCCTTGATTCCGTGGCGGTCGCAAACCGCCGACAAGGTCTCTTTGGTTTTGTAGATCGACCAGTTGGCCTGCAGATATCCGCCGTCTTTGGTTCCGTCAGAAAAGCCCAGCATGAAGGTCTGTCTGTTACGGCGCTGGACGATGTGGGCGCGGTATTCCGGCACATCAAAGAGTGCCTGCATAATGGATCCGGCGTTTTTCATGCCTTCCATCGACTCGAACAGCGGTATGATGTCGACAGGCAGGTCATTTTTTCCCCAGCCACACCAACGGAAAAGGCAGAACACAAACAAAACCGAAAAAATGTCCTCGGCGTGACTGATGATATACCGGTTACACCCTGATTCCCCGTTTTTGCGCTGGATGTGCTTGACCTGGACGATCGTTCGGACCGTATCTTTGACCAGCGCGTCGTCAAACTGACCGGGATGAACGGAAATGTCCGCGTTCACCAGCATGGCAATTGCTTCGGCTGTTCCCAACTCATCCAGGCTATGCGCAATCAGGTTCTCCTGTTTAAGAATGGCTTCGACGGTCTGTTTGTGGACGCCATGGTTTTGCCTGATGTCCAGAGCGGCGAAATGCGTTTTGAATATGTTGACTTTGTCGATCAGGGTCTCCAGCTCGTCGAGATACAGACTGTTGTAGTTCTCTATCAGGGACGCTCTAATAGCAACGAGTGGATTGACAATCTCATCGTATCGCATCGTTATTGTCGGGTCGAACATCGTCTTGTAGAGCCTGGTCCGCAGGTTGTCGAGGATCGCTTCGATGCCCCTGAAGGTTAGTTTTTGCGCCAATCGCTTCACATCCTGGTAATAGCACTTCATCAGATTCATGCGCAGCTCGTCAGCGACGTCACTGGTCGTCTCTGAGGTGACGAAAGGATTCCCGTCACGGTCCCCGCCAGGCCAGAATCCAAGCTGAATGATATGGGGACAATTGAAAAAAGTATCCGGGACGTGCCGCTTGATAGTTGCGTATAGCTCACCGACGGCCTCGTAATAAACATGTCGAAGCAGGTGGATTATATTTTTGGCTTCGTCGAGGGGCGTCGGTTTTTGGGCATTGATCAGTGATGTTAAGCCCAGTTGCTGAAGGGTCAGATCGATTTGATCGATATCGTTTCGCGCAATCATTGATTTCAACTTACCAAGGATATCCAGCACCGCAGGAGAATAAAACTGCGTTGGATGGGCCGTCAACACGATGCGTGCACTGAAACAGGACAGGTTGTCCGCTATTTTGTGGCTTTTTTTACTGCTGTCCAGCAACGTGATGCAATCTTTCAGCGATAAATGATTGCCGAGCTTAACCAGTTGCTCGAATGCGGCATCCTCCACGCTGTCGTAAAGCACGACCTGCCGTTCAACATACCGGATGACGTGAAACATGAAATCAATTTTCTCTTCTTCCGTTTTTATATCGGTGTGGTTGCTGAAAAAAGAATCCAGTATCTCAAGCGGTTCACGTCGGGAGTCAAGACCCTGCTTGCATAAATGCTGCAGCAGAGGAATTAGCATTCCAGTGTTGCTGACCTTCTGGAAAGGCAGATTCAAAAACAAGCTGTTGTAGACATCGAACTTATTCTTTACTGCTTTTAAAAATGCTTTTAATCTCAATGGATTATTCATCGGTTTCATTTCTTCGATTGAGCAGCGTACCGGTTCACTGAACCCCAATGCTGTATAAACAGTATGGAAAAAGATAGCTAACTAAAAGGTATTATACTGAATATAGCCAGTTTTCTACCATTTTCTGGATGTAACCAACGGTGATTTCCAAGAATGGCTCAGTTTTTCTCATTGTGTTTACCTTCCAGGAAAGCTGGAGGACTTCAGATCCCGTGTTGTCAAGGGATCGCGGTAGCCGATTACAGCTTCACCCTTGACGCCTTGGCTCTGAAGCCCTCCAGCTTTT
>NZ_JASJGN010000411.1:0-3356 GCF_033791525.1 Desulfosarcina sp. | reverse complement strand
GGTCTTTTCATTTTCAATGTAATTGATGACCGATTCCAATCTGAATCGACCAGATAGATGACTCATCCGTTGTTTGTGTATTTGGATTCCGGTTCTGAATCTCTGTAGAAATCTGTTCCGCCAATCACAGATGCATTCTTGCTCCTGTTGGATTCTTCGTACGAAACGATCGGGCTGAAACCTCCTTTTCAAATTCAACAGATCCTTTTGTCTTTCAGAAATCTGCCGCTTATAGCCTGAGATAAAACGCCCTACCCTTTCGTTAAGACGCTCGTCTGCTCTTTTGACCAAACTGATTGGTGCGGTCGCGATCAGATTCTTTGAAACAGCAATTCTTGATTTTTCATTCATGAGGCGATTTTGAACCTTTGATGAGAGAGTTGTCGCATATCCCAACAAATAGCTTCGGGTTGAATCCAAGAGCTTTCTGGTACCCTGGACAAGTAAAGGGGTCAAGTCTGCTATTGACTCTTACTTAATCCAAAGTTAACCAGGAGGCCTCAGACTTAAAAAACGATTTGGGAGTCAAGTCTAAGTTTGATTGTTTCCTGGACGCCTTACAAACTTTCCAACCCCTTCACTAACCTACTGACCTCTTCTTCAGTATTGTAATGCACCAGACTGATCCTGATAATCCCTTCATCGGTGTCCTGGATCCCCAGCGCCTCAATGCAGCGAAGCGCATAGAAGTGTCCGTTACGCACGGCAATATGCTTCTCCACAAGGCGCTTGACTACATCACTGCATCGCATCCCGTCCAGCGTAAACGCAATGGTCGCGGCCCGCGACCCTTCCACGGCCGGGTCCTGCCCGATGATCCGGGCACCGGGAATGGCGCGTATCGCTGCCAACACCCGATTGGCCTGGACGGTCTCGTGTTCAGAAAAAAGATCGAAAACCCGTGCGGCCTGGGCGTGAAAACCAGGCGCCGCATCATCGAAATGGTGGTCGTAAAGCGTATCGATGTATTCCTCGATGCCGGCCAGCGCCCCGATCTGGGCGTGCAGCGGCCCGGCCGGGTTGAACTTGTAGTGCGGCAGGTCCCGGTTGAAATAGTGGCCCTGGGGTTCGAGGGTGTCGAGAACGGATGGCTTTCCCCACATGACCCCCAGGTGGGTACCGAAGGTTTTGTAGGTGCTGAAAAGGTATAAATCCAGACCGCTCTTATTGACGTCCAGCACCCGGTGGGGTGCGAAGGAGACCCCGTCGCCGATGGCCAGCGCCCCGGCGTCGTGGGCAATGTCACAGATGGCGTTGAAATCGTGCATTGTCCCCACGATGTTGGAGCAGAGGGTGAAACAGACCAGCCGGGTCCGCTTGCCTACCAGGGATTTGAGATCCTCGATTGCCAACTCACCGGTCTGCGGATCGATCTGCCATTCCCTGATCACCGCGCCAAACTCCGCCAGGCGCCGCCAGCAGCCGATATTGGCCTCGTGATCCTGGTTGGTGACGATGATCTCGTCGCCGGGTTCCAGCAGGGGCCGGATCGCCTGGGCCAGGACGTAGAAATTCATGGTGGTGGACGGGCCCAGGGTCAGTTCGTCCGGATCGCAGTTCAGCAGGCCGGCCATGGCCCGGTAGCCGGCCTCCATGGCCTCGCCGGCCTTGATGGAAGCCTCGAAGGGGCCGTAGGGCTGGACCTTGGTGAACTGGAAAAATTCGTGGAGGCGGTCGATTACCTGGCGGGGGACATAAGAGCCGCCGGCGTTTTCGAACATCGCCCAACGGGCGGTGTCAGGGTTGGCGAAGACCGGGTACTGGGAACGGATGAAGTCGATGTCTAAGTTCATTAAATTTCCTTTTCAACCACGGGATTCTCGGATAATACTGAAAATAACGCATAAAGCTTATCATTTTTAACCACGGAATACACGGAGGACACGGAAGAAGAGATTAAAAAAACCTTTCCGTGTATTCAGTATGGTCCGTGGTCAATTAAATATTCTTATATTCTCCTGTAAGCGGTCTTTCCGTGTATTCGGTGTGTTCTGTGGTTTCAGGGTCGGATCTTTCGCAAAAGGCTGATAGGTTACCGGTTTCGGATTAAACGCTTTGGTTGCCGGTTGGTGGCGGGGTGATGGGTCGATCCGATGCCAGGCAACGATCCGCGCCGGAGTCCCGTGCCCTGGCCCGGAAGCACAGGGCGTCTTCGACCGCCATCTTGTCATAGACATGCAACACATTGCCAAACCCGCACTCATTAAGCAATCGTTCCACTTCCTCCTGATGGTAGAAGGTGAAATACCGTCTGTCGTAGTGGCTCTTTTCCATGGCCTTCCGGGTGTTCATGCCCAAGACCAGCACACCGCCGGGCTTCAACACCCGATGGATCTCATGGAAGGCTTTTTCAGGCGCTTGCCAGAAGTACAGGGTGTTGAGGGTGAAAACCTTGTCGAAGAGCCGGTCCGGATAGGGAATGAGGTCGACGCCGGCCTTTTGAATTTCAATCCGGCCCGAATCAACAAACGGACGATTCCTGCGGCGGGCCGATTGTACCATGGTTCCGGACCAGTCAATGCCCGCCACCCGCCCCCCGGGGGCCAGCATCAGGGCCCGCCTGAGGTATTTTCCGTTTCCAAATCCAATTTCCAGCAGCCGGTCCCGGGGTTGGACATCGAGCAAATCGAAGGCCATGCCATACATCTTGGCATTGGTGTGGTTCATGAGGAAGGCAATTATTCGCCCGGCAATGCCCCGGGGATGACTGAGCTGGCCGCTGAGGCGGTAGAAAAAATGGCGCATGGTTTCTGGCTGTTATTTTCTATAGAACCAAGGAACACAAGGAAGACTCGGAAAAAGAAATTATAAAATTTATTCGGTACGTTCAGTTTTTTCGGTGGTTTATAATCTTTTTGTACGGTCCGTTGAATTTCACTTCAAACGGCCAAAACAGCTCTGCAGACAACATCTCTTATTTCTCAAACAAACGCTCTATCCTTGTCTTCAGTGTGTTCCGTGGTTTCATGTCTTGTCAGTGGTTTTCATTTTCCATAAACACGCTTGCCAATCATTCGCACCCGTTCCATCTCTTCCGCCGTCAACCGCCCCTGCTCCAGCACCGCCAGGTTCTCCCGCATCTGGTCCATCGTTTTGGCCCCCATCATGCAAACATCCACATCCGGATGGGACAGCACGAAACGATAGCACTCGGCGGCAGTCAGCGGTCTTTCGCCGTGTGGCAGCTTTCTTTTTCCGAGAAGTTTGCGCCAGTCGGTGGCCGTGAAGCCCACCACACCGGGACGGTTGTCGCCAATGAGATGGGGAAAGGTTTCAGTTTCCACACCGCGGTGGGCGGCGTTGTAACGGACATGAAATATATCGAAAAGACCTTCTTGGGCGAGTTCGGGAAACAG
>NZ_JASJGN010000410.1:0-9608 GCF_033791525.1 Desulfosarcina sp. | reverse complement strand
AATATGGTATTGAAAACACCACCTCTATAGCAACAATTCGTTCTACATCTTAATGAAATGATATCCTAAATTCTGATAAAAGGAGGACATGATGGCAATTACGGTTTTTATCCAACGCAAATTTAGCGACAAGGAAAAAGCAGCCAAGCTGGCCCCACTGATCGTAGAAATCCGATCTCTGGCCACAACGCAGCCTGGTTACATTACCGGCAAGACATTCCGCTGTTTAGACTGTCCCGGTGAATACATAGTTATAAGCACCTGGAACAGCCTTGACGACTGGAACAACTGGCTACAAAGCAAACAACGTATGGCACTTCAAAAACAGGTCGATGATCTGCTGGGTGAAGTAACACAATATCGGATATACGAACCCCTGGTTGGTGGAATTATCCCTCAATTTCATGCTGGGGCTGAATGAGTCGAAAAGTCGACATGAATTAACTCTTTATCTTATTTGTATCATTATTCAAAATTATTAGCTGCTATGCTTTGTTGTCGTAAGTGATCTCGATCGTTGGTGGTACTCTCCAACGACCATGCAGTTATTTGAAATCTTATCAAACCGATGATGATCTCAATATATCATTGTTGCGACACATTGCGCATTTCCTGAATAATGTTGCATGTGAGTCGATATATAGATCCATACAACCATGGGCCAGCTGTTTATTTTGAACCTAATTTTTAAAGCGCTTTAAAATGATGATTTATTCATTGGGATTAATTGGGATAGCTGCTTTTGCCATAACCGGTGTCATGGCGGCCGGAAAAAAGGGAATGGATATATTAAGCATTACCCTGCTCGGAGTGGTTACCGCTCTCGGTGGCGGCACTCTGCGCGACATAATTTTGGATACCAACCCGATTTTTTGGGTTGCCGATCTTTTTTACCTTTGGGTATCCGTTTCAGCATCAATTATCACATTTTTTCTGGTTCGATTTGTGAGTCATGTTTTGCATTTATTGCTGTTCATTGACGCCTTCGGGTTGTCCCTTTTTACAATCCTTGCAACAGAAAAAACCCTCATGCTTGGCTTCTCGAATCCAGTTGCGGTTTTAATGGGTGTTGTTACGGGGATTGCAGGCGGTATGATCCGGGATATTCTGACCGGCAGAATGCCTTTGCTCCTTGGCAAGGAATTTTATGCGACACCGGCATTGCTCGGAGCAGTTGTATTTACCATATTGTATTATCACTTCCCCATGCATGAGTTAAACAGACTGTACGCCATCGGTGTAATATTCATACTCAGAGCATCAGCTATTCAGTGGGGTCTGTATTATCCGAAATGGCTTATGTACAGAGAATAAAGTTGATCAGTCAGGACTATGAGCATATTTTTCCGTTCTGCTATCGATCTATTCAGCCATTGTAACCGTGAACGAAACATCGCCGGCACCTCCAACTGATTAGCAGTTTTGGCAATAACCGCGTAACTAGGATGATCTCAATATATCTGTATTTAGATCCAACCAGCTCTTTTCCTGTATATCGCCCAAAATTTGATGATATACAGTTCTATATTCTGGCTGGTTAGCTTTTTAAAGAGGAGGAAGAGTTCTATGCAAAAGCCAATACAAAGTGAGAAGAAAAGGCACATAGGCATTTGGCTTGCTGCGAAAATTGTGATTGCTACAGTCCTCATCATGTCAGCATCTACAACCCGTGCACAAGATAACATGAAGGAAGAAAAGCCGAACATTGTATACATCCTTGTAGACAACTGAGGCTGGGGGGACATAAGCATTCAAGGCAGCACCATTCCTACCCCTAAGATAGATGAACTCGCCAAACAGGGTATCCGCTTCACCAATTTCAATGTTCAGAACCAATGTACACCGACCCGCTCTGCAATTCACACTGGCCGTCTACCAATCCGCTCAGGTACGCAGAAAGTACCAGCTCCTGGTGAGCCACAAGGTATGGCTCCTTGGGAATATACAATAGCCGATCTTCTATCCGACGCGGGTTACTCCACTGCAATGTTTGGTAAATGGCACATTGGTGATAAAGATGGACGCCTCCCCAATGATCAAGGCTACGATGAATGGTATGGCACCAAGGAAAGTGCAATGGAAGCCAGCTACACAAGCACGGCCCAGTTTGATCCTGAGGTATTCGATACCCCTTATATTTGGCAAGGAAAGAAGGGCCAAAAATCGCAGAAGGTCAAAGAATTCAATCTCGAAGCCAGGGCTATACTTGACAGTGAAATTGTCCAGAAAACCACAGCGTTCATTAATTCAAATGCTGCGAAGGGAGAACCTTTCTATGTCTACGCAGCCCTTACTCAAATTCACCCACCGTTTCTTCCTCAGCCAGATTTCGCCGGGAAGTCGAACGCAGGAGCATATGCCGATATTCAGATGCAGGTAGATTATAATGTTGGGGAAATAATTGATGCTATCAAGAAGGCAGGGATAGAGGACAATACCATATTGATTCTTACAGGTGACAACGCCGCAGGTGAAGACACTGATGAAGGAGGCTCCAATGGACCGTGGCGGGGTGGATTAAGCACAGGCTACGAAGGAGGAACACGAACTCCTGGTATGATTCGTTGGCCAGGAATGATTCAGTCCGGTAAAGTGACTGATGAGATATTTTCGGACCTCGACTGGTTCTCAACAATTGCACATTTAATTGGAGAAGAAACCCGCATTCCGAAGGACCGCCCTTACGACAGCATCAACCAGGCTGACTTTCTGCTGGGCAAGCAAGAGAAATCCAATCGAGAATACATAGTCACCTATGTCGGCGACCGTGTATTCTCTGTGAAATGGCGATCTCTCAAAGTCCACTTCTTTACCGCTGAGTCTACGTTTTCACCCATAGTGGAACACACGTTCCCACAGGTCTATGACATAAAGAATGATCCCGATGAAAAGAGTGAGCTGTGGCGTGCGGAAGGTTATTCGCATCTTTGGGTCATGAAACCAGTGATGAGCATCCTGACAGAGATCCAGAGGAGTATGGCCAAATACCCCAACATAAAACCCGGCAGTGATTTCGAGGGATACAAGTGATGGGGCAATAGCAAAAAAGTCGTTTGAGTTGGATTGTTGGAACAGCCCCGGAACCGGTCAACTCAAAGTTACAGATGCCTGGTCACCCGTTTGGGCAATGACCGCGCAACACAGATGATCTCAATTAATCTGTATTCCGATCCAAACAGCGTCTATTCTGTTTACATGATATTTTTGATGGTATACAGATCCACATGCTTAATGGTTAGCCACAAAATAGGAGATAATAATGAGTTTGGAAATCTATATCACCTACGTTCTCGCTACAACGCTTATTTTGATAATACCAGGGCCGACAATTATTCTGGTTGTAAGTCAAGCAGTGAATCATGGGCGTAAATCAGTTTTGCCGCTCGCAGCAGGTGTCGTGTTTGGGGATTTCACAGCAATGACACTCTCCCTTTTGGGACTTGGTGCAATTATGAGCACGTCCGCCACTCTTTTCACAGTGTTCAAATGGATTGGAGCACTTTACTTGCTTTATCTGGGGATCAATCTGTGGAGAGCAAACCCGGAAAGCGGTTATAGTAGGAATGGGGAAGATAGTATCTCACCTCGCTCACTTTTTAAAAGCTCTTTCATTGTAACGGCACTCAATCCAAAAGGGATCGCCTTCTTTGTGGCATTTTTACCACAATTCATCAGCCCCAATGAACCCGTATTCAACCAACTACTCCTGTTGGGAGGAACCTTTCTGTTCTTAGCTTTGGTTAATGCAGCTCTATATGCGTTATTTGCAAGTCAATTGCGAGATGCGATAAGGAAGACAAGTGTACGCAAATGGTTCAATCGTTGCGGCGGTACGGCATTAATTGGAGCCGGGATTTTTACAGCCGGGATGCAGCGATCTGCATAATTGCCTAACGAAGCTCTTGCAGCGGTGTGTAAAAAACCGCACCCACTGAAAAGCGACGTATAGAACAATTACTTTGCTATAATCTGTTTGATTGTTGAACAGATACAGCTCCAACACATCAACGTTGTAGAGAGAGTTGAAGATGTTGTGATAACATTATGTCAAGCGAGTTTCTGACTCATTTTTCAATTCTGTCAATTGAACCCTCCCCGCGGCCCCGATGAGCGGGATCTATGCTTCGCTTCGACAAGCGACGGGGAATGCGCTCGCTTTGGCGGTTCAAGTATAGGTCAGGAGGGCACCTCATACGACGATTTTCTTTAGTAACCAGGCCATGTTCTCCCCCAGGGTCTTCATGATTTCAAGGCCCTCGGTGTCCTCCTTGACTTCCCCTTTTTCCCTGCCGAACCCCATGTTCCAGTACCTGGAACCGGGGATGATCATCTCTCCGATGGTAAAGAAATGGTTGATCGAGTCGAAGGTGTGCACCGCCCCGGCCCGACGAACCGCCACCACGGCAGCCCCGACCTTACGCCGCAACATGGTGTCGTTGGCGATGGAGACCATGCCCGCACGGTCGATCAGCGCCTTGGTCTCCGGGCTCATACATGCAAAATAGACCGGTGACCCTAAGATGATGCCGTCGGCCGCCAGCATCCGGTCCACGCAGTCGTTGAGCATATCCTTGCCCACGGCACAGTGCCGGTCCTTGTTCTCGAAGCACTTATAGCAGGCGATACAGCCCCGGATGGGTTTGCCGCCCACCTGGACGGTTTCCGTCTCGATACCCTGGCCTTCGATGGCCTCCAGCACTTTACGGATCAGGATAGATGTGTTTCCGTCTTTTCTGGGGCTGCCGTTGAATGCGACCACTTTCATTGGGTGTCTCCTCTTATTGGATTGAAATCACTCCCTAATTTATCAGATGTCATCACTGTGGACAATGGGATATGCTCCCAAGTCCGGCATTTCGGCGAAAGCCGGCATCCGGACAATTCCTGATGAATTAATGAATCTCAATGCTGCAAAAATAATTCGGCTAAGATGGTTTGGTTCTACAAAGACCGTCTCATACACCGGCCTGACGTAGTATAAAATCGACAAAGCGTGGAACCGGATCGAAACCCACCACCTGTGGGGCGTTGGCCACAAAATTGGACAGCGGATTGATGTCATAGAAGTAAAGCTGATCATCGGCGGCATTGACCAGGTATTCGACACCGCCGATGTCGGCGCCGGCGGCAGCGACGGCCTGCCTCACCTTATCGATCACCTCAGGCTCCGGTAGGAATGACGTAATTCCCGACTCAGCCGAATCGGCATCCCCGCCGGACGATGCTCCCACCGGGCAGTAATCGAAGCGCTCGATATTGCAGCCATCGGCCGGACAATAGTTGAAATTTTCCGCAAGGACAGGCAGTCGGATGGCATACAGGAAGGCATCGTTTAATATCTCCACCCGGTAAATGCAGTCGTCTTTTGGTTTGAGGTATTCCTGAACCAGGACCACTCGATCAATGCCAAGATCAATCTCGCCTTTGTCGACGGAACCGACCAGTTCCTCGCGGGTGTTGAAAAGGGTGATGCCGGCACCACTGCCACCCACATTGGGTTTGATGAGAACCGGAAATTGGAGTTCCTCGGCAGCCTCGAGCGCCTGCCCGGCATGGTGGATCACGCGGCTTTTGGGCGAGTTGAGCCCCAGTCCTTTGAAGATCTGCATTTGCAGGGCTTTGGAGGTACCCACCTCGTAAGACCGCCAGCCGTTGATCACCCGTGCCCCGATACTTTCCAGGTAGGCCAGATATTGTTTAACGTAAAGGACCACCTGGGGCTCGCTGGTTGTGGAAGGATAGGCACTGACCCGGTTGACGACCAATGAATAGAGAGACGTGTCCACACACGGGTCGAAGTGGTGGCCGTTGAGATGGATTTTCTCATAATCGATGTTTCTGCTGTCCAATTCGGCAAACAGGGGTTTGAACCAATCCGGGTGTTCGTAAAAGATCGCGATAGGTTTTGCGGACATGTTGTTTATCCTTCCCTGTTTCATCTTTGCATTGAACCCTCACCGCGGCCCCGATGAGCGGGATCTCTGCTTCGCTCCGACAAGCCGCGGGGAAGGTTCACCGTAAGGATGAAAATCGATTTACAGTTCGCTCGCTAACCCCGCCGCCCCGATGAACGGGATCTCCGCTTCGCTTCGACAAGCGACGGGGAATGCACTCGCTATCGCGGTTCACGCAGGCAATATCGGCAGGCGCAACAGCTGGCGGGCCTCATCCGGGGTGGCAACCTCGCGGCCGAGAATGTCTGCCAACCTCACCACACGCTCGACCAGCTGTGCATTGGTGGCCAATTCACCACGACGCAGATAGATGTTATCTTCCAGCCCCACACGCACATGACCGCCCATCAGGATTGCATGGGTGGTCATGGCAAGCTGGGCTTTTCCAATACCGGCAACGGTCCAGGTGGCACCGGGCGGAATCGTGTTGCGCATGTGCACCAGGTTCTCCACGGTGGCCGGAATGGCCCCTTTCAGCCCCATGACAAAATCGAAATGCAGCGGCGCAGACACCAGCCCCTTTTCCACCAGTGCGGTGGCATTGCTGATCATACTCAGATCGAAGATTTCCATCTCCGGTTTGATGCCGTATTTTTGCATGTCGGCAGCCAGAGCCTCGATCAAACCGGGGCTGTTTTCATACACCGAGTTGGGAAAATTGACCGAACCGGTGGTCAAGCTGGCCATTTCGGGCTTGACCTGCAGGCGCTCGCAGCGCTGTTCATAGGCCATTCCGGCCCGCCCACCGGTTGAAATCTGGGTAATCAGGTTGGTTTGCGTTTCAATACCGCTGTAGATCTTTTCAAACAGCGCCAAATCGGTTGCCGGAGATTCATCTTCCGGATCCCTGGCATGCAGGTGGATCAACGACGCACCGGCCGCCTCGCAGGCCAAGCCGTCCCGGACAATCTCTTCGGGAGTAATCGGGACATGCGGTGTGACCCGTTTGGTGGGCAGGGAGCCGGTAACGGCCACCGTGATGATTAGTTTGTCCATGCGACCTCTTCTTAGCTTTTCCACATATTCATTAATTAGTGAGGATCTAAAACATCCACTATTTTTTTTCAGGTAGACAGCACATGTTCGATGGCAGCTTTTAATTTCTCGGCCACCACTTCGAAGTCGCTAGTATCTGTAACAAACGGGGGCGCGACGATGATCGCATCTCCGTCGATTCCGGCAAGTCCGGTCGATTTGTAGGTGATGATGCCGTTCTCAAAGAGCGCCTGCCAGATCTTCTCGGTGACCTTTTGTTTTCGCGGAAACGGCGTGTTGGAGGCCTTGTCCCTGACCAGTTCGATGCCCCAAAGGAAGCCGATGCCTCGCACGTCGCCCACCCAGGGAAGATCGCTGAGCCGATTTTTGAGCGTTTCACCCAATACGCCTCCGACCTCAGCCACCCGCTCCACCAGCTGTTCTCGCTCAAGTATTTGCACAAGTGCAAGGCCGGCGGCAGCGGCAACAGGATGGTGGGAAAAGGTGCCGCCGTGGGTGAATCCCCCACCATTGGCGCACACTGCGTCGAAATGAATTCCCTTCACACCCACCGCAGAAAGCGGCACGGTGCCGCCGGCGAGGCCTTTTCCCAAGGTGACCAGATCGGGCACCACGTCATCGTGCTGGCAGGCAAACCAGCGACCGGTGCGCCCCATGCCGCAGAGCACCTCGTCCAGAATCAGGAGGACATCGTAGGTATCGCAGATCTTGCGGACGACTTCAAAATACCCCGGCGGCGGCGGGCAGGCGGCCAGGGTCCCGCCACTGACGGTTTCGGCCAGAAAAGCGGATACCGTTTCGGGTCCCATGTTCAAAATGGTCTCTTCAAGTGCCAGGGCGCAGCGCAGGCGGCAATCCGGAAAGGTAAGCCCGTATGAGCAACGCAGACAATAGGGTGGCGGGATGTGAACGGCTTGCGCCAGCATCGGGGCATACGGGGTCTGAAAGGCCGCCCTGCCCATGGCGGACAGTGCACCTAAGGTCAGACCATGGTATGATTTCCAACGCGAGATCAAGCGGAACTTCTCGGGACGACTGTTGGCCAGGTGAATCTGGCGGGCCAGCTTAATGGCGGCCTCCACAGCCTCGGCACCACCGGACAAAAAGTAGAACCGGTCGATGCCCTCGGGTGCATGCTCAACCAGGGCGTCAGCCAACCCTTCGGCGGCCGGCGTGGTGAACATGGTGGGGTGAATGTAGTCGTAAGCCAGGATCTGATCGTAGACGGCCTGGGCAATTTCCTTTCTGCCGTGGCCGGCATTGACCACGATTGCCCCACCGCTGGCATCTAAATATCGGTTGCCATCCTGGTCCTCGATCCATACCCCGTCAGCTTTCACAGCCACCGGCAATTGCGGGTCCAGGCGTCTGGGGAATAGATGCCCCTCACGCCGGTTGCTTGCATTGCTCATTATTGCTGATCCTTTCGCCAATCCTTGTTGCCGTATCGCCACAATATCCAGTCCAACAGACGCACCCGTTCCACATCGATATGAATCAGACTGCCCGAGGCCAGGGTTTGCACCCCAATGGCGGTTCCGTCTACAGCCAGCCGGGTGGCGTTGACGTCTGAAATGAAAAAATCAAACCCCGGGACCGTTGTCAGTCCCTCGTCTACCACAATCCACTTCCCTTCCCGCCGGGTTCTTGCCGTGTAGGTATTTGGAAGGCCGGTCCCCACGGAAGTCATGCGCGTTTCCTTGGCCTGGATGACCGACCCCGGACCCACGCTAAAAATGCCTTCCACCATCGTCTTTTCCACCGAGTGGCGGTAGCTCAATTGAATTTCACTGCCAGACACCACCCGTACCGCCCCGAAAAGCGGATTCCCTTCCCGAGGCAGTCTCACGGTAAATGCATCCACCTGGAAAAAAATCATCAGGCTCAACAACAGGCATAAACCAGCTGCGGGAACCGCCAGGCGTCTCTTGGAAAGAGCCAAAGCGGTCCCTATGCCGCTGCGGGTGCCAAGGCGCGGTTGGCACGCGAGCGCTGCGAAAGATAGATCGCAGCCACCGCAGCGATGGCCAGGCCGTTGACCAGATGTTTGTTGATCATCATCTCGCCAATGGACAGGTGGTTGGGATTGACCAGAAGGAACGCCAGTCCTAGAAAAAGGAACCGCTCTAAAATGGGCGTATGGACCTTCCAGTGCCCCTGGATGAAGACAGACCAGCAGAACATGCCCAGGATGCACAGCGGAATGAGGTACAGGACTTCCATCAGAGTGGTATCGATCATGAGCAATTTCGTATTGTAGATGAACATAAACGGCAGGGTGAAGGCGGCAAGGTCCAGCCGAAAACTCTTCCAGCCCGTCTTGATGGGATCCGAACCGGCAATCCCGGCGGCGGCATAGGCGCACAGACCCACCGGCGGTGTGTCGTCAGCGACAATACCGTAGTAGAAAACGAACAGATGAACCGCGACGACCGGCAACCCCAGGCCTAAATCCGCACTGATCGTCATGATCGCCGGTGCGGTCATGGCCGCCATGATGATGTAGGTGGCCGTGGTGGGCAGCCCCATGCCAAGAATGATCGAGGCAAACACCGAAAAAAGCAGCGTCAGAAAGAGGTGCCCGCCGGCCGCCTCGGTAATCAGGGTGGCCATTTTAAGGCCCAGTCCGGTCAGGGTGACCACACCGATGATGATGCC
>NZ_JASJGN010000409.1:0-12389 GCF_033791525.1 Desulfosarcina sp. | reverse complement strand
ACCACCGCTGCCTTGTATGAAAAGGGAATGGTCTGGTAGACGGTGCAGGAACCATCCACCCGGATGCGAACCTGGGTGTTCATTTTGCCCGGGTAGGGTTCAATATGGATATCCGACGCACCGCGACTGTGGGCGTCCAGGATGATCTTGTTGACCAGTTGGACCACGGCGCTGTCTTCATCGCCAACGCCGGACTCTGCCTCTTCCACCTCTTCAGACTCCACCTGAAGCTGGGAAAGGATATCGTCGATCTCCGCCAGTTCTTTATCGTCCTGGGTGAACAGCTTGATGAAATCGAGGATGTCCTGCTTGAGGCTGATGTAAAAGCTGACGGGACGCCCCGGAAACAGTGCCTTGATCTCGTCAATCTTTTTCAGGTCGTGGGGATTGTCGACGGCAATGACAACCTTGTTGCCGTCAGTTTTCAGGGGCACCCAGATGTTGTTTCTCATGAAGGGCACCTTCAGGCCTGCCATGAGGTCACCGGGGATGGGGTAACTGGCGTTGTACTCTATGAAGTTGGTCTTGTAGTACTTTTCCAGCGCGCTGCCGATCTCCTTTTTAGGAATCTTGAAATCCTTCATCAAAACCGCGGAAACCGGTTCTTTACGCTGGGTGGCGCCGGCAAGGGCCTGGGACAGCTCTTTTTGGGTGAGCAGGTGATTTTCCAGCAGGAAGTCGTATTTGTTTGTGCGGTTACCCCGCGCGGCGATGCGCTTCTGGTTGTAAAGGGCAGTCCCCATGATTTTGGACAGCTCTAATACGGCCTTTTCCTCCACCTCTTCGAAAACGCCATCGCCTTTGCGGTTGATCAGCTCCATGGTGCCCATCAGATACTTCTGATAAACGATGGGGTGGGCCAAAACCTCCTTGGTTCGATAACCGGTTCGCCGGTCCCAGCTGGAATCGAACTGCAGATCGGGGGCGATGGCGGTCAACTCTTTCTGGTCATATGCGTCCTTGATGTTCACCAGTGTCTGCTTCAATGCAGCATACCCGGCAATGCTGGTCTGAGCCACGGGAATGCGGATTTCGGCCACCTCACTGCCCGACTTGAATCGCGATACCAGTTCCCGTTTGACGCCATCCACCACATAGACGGTGATCCGGTCCGCTCCGAACAGCTCGCAGATTTCATCTTTCAGATTGATCAGCGCTTCGGCCAGGTTAGTGGCTTCGTTGAGCCGATTGCCGATAGCCTGAATCCTGGATTTATATTTGGCTTCAGACATGGTTGCAATGTCCGTATCCCCGTCAAAGGTCATAGAAATCTCTGCATTGGCCATGAATCATATCCTGCTGTAGTTGGGTATATTCATTGTCCGCGCATGGCGAAAAATATTCATGATGATTGATACGGCACTATTTGTGGTACTGGTGGTAAAGTTTTTTGCATCCTCCTCCAATTAGGAAGAGACCCATAAAATAAAAACAAAATCGGATAAAGCCGGAGGCGGATGCAAAAATAGGGATCTGCTCAATATTGGGCATTACCTGAGGGATACGGTAAAAAACCCCCACACCAGCCAGTATCAATGCAACTGCCCAAATGAGCTGGGCCCGATTCACCTGTCTGTTGGCCATGGATCAACCTGAGCTGCAAAACGCCATCGTAAAAAACGCCTAAGTGGTCGTGAATAATTAATTATATACCACATCCGCCGCAAAAAAAGCACCACATTTTTCTCGCACCGGCGGGTAGTGGCAACCGATGCATTTAGCAGCCAGTTAGATGAAACCGTGGCAAGCTCGGCGAAAATCAGCTGCTGGCTGTCTATAGAAGTCATCAAATTTATAATCGGTCATGGTTATAATCGGTCATGAGGTCGGTCGACTCAAGCGATGTCGCTCTTTTTTTTGAAATATTAAATCGTGCGGTTGTCCACAACCCTTACCGCCTTGCCCTGACTTCCTTCGATGTTTTTGGGCTCAACCAGCTTCACCCGGGCCGAGACACCCAGCAATTCCTTGATATTTTTGGAAATACATTGACGCCTCGGATGATCAGCATGTCGTCGCTGCGTCCTGTCACCCGGTTCATGCGAACATGGGTTCTGCCGCAGACGCACGGTTCAGGAATAAAAAAGGCCGGGAGGATTACCCCACAGCCTCTTTTATTAAATTCGGAAATGGGTATCAGACGAAAGCTTCGTCCACCCATGGCCTGTTTGGCTAGTTGCTAAAACGTGCTATCCCTTGAGCATCCCCTTGAATAGCGGTTTTCGCTTTTCGATAAATGCGCGGGTTCCCTCCTTGCCATCTTCGCTGGCCATGCAGATGGCAAAGGCGTCGACCTCGATCTGGCAGCCGATGGCCAAATCCACGTTAAGGCCGTTGTTGACCGCCTGTTTGGCGGCCCTAAGCGAGACTTTACCTCTGGTGGCAATGGTCCGGGCAGTCTTAAGCGTCTCTTCCATCAATGAATCCTGAGAAAAAACCCGGTTGACCAGGCCAATCTTCTCGGCTTCTGCGGCAGGGATCAGCTTCCCGGTAAAGATCATCTCCTTGGCCCGGTTGCTGCCAATGAGGCGGGGCAGGCGCTGGGTACCGCCGAATCCGGGGATGATGCCCAGGGTAATTTCCGGCAGGCCGAACATGGCATTTTCCGAGGCATACACAAAATCGCAGGCCAGGGCCATTTCGCTGCCTCCGCCCAGGGCAAATCCGTTGACCGCGGCAATCACCGGAATAGCCAGTTCCTGGAGTCGGCCGATGATCAGCTGCCCTTTTCTCGAAAACATCTTACCCTGCAGCGTGTTGAAGGTAGCCAGTTCGGTGATGTCCGCCCCGGCCACAAACGATTTCTCACCGGAACCGGTAAGGACAAGCACACGGATCTCTTCATCAGCCTCGATTTCATCCAATGCCGCTGAGAGTTCGTCGAGTAAATGGCCGTTCAACGCATTGAGCGCTTTGGGGCGGTTGAAGGTGATGGTGGCGATGCCCTCCACAACATCAAAGATGATGTTTTCGTAAGTCATGGCAGCTTCCTCCTGAAAGTTTCTGGTTGAATGATCGGTCGCCGGCAGTGCCAGCAGCACTGTGGCGTTCTCTACCCCTTTTTGTCCCGCTCAGTCGATGGATAGATAAAGGCTGTGGGACTGGTCTCTTTGATATACTTGCGGATCCCGCGGATGATGCCGTCGCAAAGCGCCTCCTGGTATTTGGCACTGGTCAGGCGTTTGCACTCCCTGGGATTTGAAATAAAGGATGTCTCCACGAGAAGCGCAGGCATCTGGGCGCCCAGAAGAACGTAAAAGGGAGCCTGTTTGACACCTTTGCTGCGAATGTGGCTGAAACTATTTTTCAAATGCAGAACCACTTCCTGCTGGACCATGGCCGCCAGGCGGCTGGATTCGCTGATTTTGGCGTTTTGCATCAAATCGTTTAAGATGGTCTCCAAGTCGCTGATATTTTTTGCCGATGTCGCATTTTCACGGGCTGCCACCCGAATGGCATCGTCATCAGTGGCCAGGTTCAGGAAAAAGGTTTCAATACCGTATGCCCGCTTGTCCCTTACCGCATTGGTATGAATGGAGATGAACAGGTCCGCATTCTGTGTGTTGGCGATGGCGGTGCGCTCCTCCAGCGTCAGGTACCGGTCGGTCGTCCGGGTAAGCACCGCATCGCATTTGAGCTCGGTTTCCACTTTGCGGGCCAGTCGTTTGGCAATCTGCAGCACGACGTTCTTTTCGTGGACCCCTTTCAGATACCCGGGCGCGCCATAATCCTTACCGCCGTGACCCGGGTCAATGACGATTCGGCTCACCCCCAGGGCCAGTTGGCGGGCGATGGCACCGGGCGGCAATGTACCAGTGGAAGGCGTTAGGGGTGAAGTGGACGGGCTGGCGGTCTGCCGGTCTGAATCGTCCCCCCACACATCCAAAACGATGCGAAAGGGATTTTTCAGGGAAAATATTTTATAGGTTTTAAAGGACTTGATATCCACAACGATTCTGACCGACTCACCAGTGTACTGCCCGGCCCGCGCATCGCTGAGCAATTCGTCGTTGATAGGGACAAATTTCTGGATATTCCTGCCCAACCGGCTCTTGCTCAGGTCGATATAGAGCCGCTGGGGTTTTTTGATGGAGGGGTCTTTTTTCAGCAGCCGGTGGGAAAAGCGGGTCTCCTGGTCGGCATCGATAACAATCCGGGTATAGCTGGGGTTGGACCAGAATCGCAGCCCCTGCACGGTCACCAGGCCGGTTGGCAGCATTGCGGCATCCGGCGTGCCCGCCAGTGAATCGTTTTGATTCTGGGCGATGATGCCTGCCAGCGGGTCATCCTCGTCAACCGTTGCAACGGTCCCGGGGTTATTACCGGCCAGTTCAGCATCGGTTCTATCGGCAAAAGCGCTGCCCGGAAACTCGTATTTCACCCGCCGAAAATATTCCATAGCCTGGTCAAGATCCGCCTCACGGTGAGACTTGTCCGACAAGCCTTTAAAGAGCAGTCCGATCATATACAGCGATTCGGCCGCATCGGGGCCACTGGTGTCCGATCGGTAAGCCACCTGAAAGTGATCGACACATTTTTCCCATTGATCCCGATATTGTTGTCTGGCAGCGCTTTCGATCAACCGGTTATACTCGGCATGAGCCTTTTTGAGATGCCTGGTGGTAGCCGATTTCCTGGATCGTACTGCCGGTCCGCCTAAATCGGCCAACTGTGTTCTGGATTTCGGGGTGTAGCGGCTCTTGGGATATCGTTGGATAACCCGCCGGAACGCGTCCACAGCCTCCTGCCGGTCGGCGACCAGATAGGAATGCGTGTACAACTCTAAAAATATGATGCCTGATTTATAGAGTCCGGCTGCGGCCCATGGACCGGAAGGGTCAAGCCGGTATACCTTCTGGTATTTCTCGATACAGGCCAGCCACTTGTCCCGGTATTTCTGGTACCGGATATTTTTTTTGAGCGTGGCGTATGTCTTTTCGGCTTGATGATACTGTTGCTTGGGCGTCAGGGCCCAGGCCGGCCAGATAATGGCCATGTTGACCAGCAGGGCAAGGGCCACCAGGCGGAAAATGGTTGAATACAACGATTTATTGGATAGTTGCTGCATGTTCACTTGAGTTAGGGTCAATTAACATCGGATTGTGCCTTAATCTGCAATTCGTTTAACAGATTCAGGGCGTCTATTGGGGTCATTCGGCTCAAGTCCAGCATCTGGAGCGATTCCAACAGTTTTCGCTCCATCGGACTGAACAGGCCCAGTTGAATGTGCCCCTTTCTTTTTTTTGATCCTGTTCCGGCCTCATTGTTTTCAGCAGCCCGAGGATGCATTCCCGCTTCGATCTGGGCAAGGATCACTTTGGAACGCCGAATCACCGGTTCGGGAATACCGGCCAGTCGTGCAACCTGAATACCATAGCTGCGATTGGTACCTCCTTCTACCAGTTTTCTCAAGAAAATGATTTCGTCGTTCCACTCCTTGACGGCAATATTGTAGTTCTTGACCCGGTCGAGTTGGTTTTCCAGTTCGGTCAGTTCGTGGTAGTGGGTGGCAAAGAGGGTACGGGTGCCCGTGCCGTTCAGGTCGTGAAGATGCTCGGCCACGGCCCAGGCGATGCTCAAGCCGTCATAGGTCGACGTGCCACGTCCGATCTCATCTAAGATGACCAGGCTTTTCTCTGTAGCATTGTTGACGATGTTGGCCGTTTCCTGCATTTCAACCATAAAAGTGCTCTGGCCGGCCGACAGATTGTCCAACGCGCCCACCCGGGTGAAAATGCGGTCGGTAATGGCGATGTTGGCTTTTTCCGCCGGCACGAATGAACCCATCTGGGCCATAATGGTCACCAGCGCCACCTGCCTCAACACAGTGGATTTTCCTGCCATATTGGGGCCGGTGATGATCAGCACCTGGTTTTTTAAATTATCCATGACGATCGAGTTGGGAACGAATCGCTCGCCGGTGATCAACTTTTCAACCACCGGATGACGTCCCTCCCTGATCTCCAAAATGCCCTCTGTATTTATCTTTGGACGACAATAGCCGTTGTTTTGAGCAACCTCGGCAAACGTAGTCAGGCAATCCACCCGGGCAATGAACCGGGCGACCTCCCGGATATCGGCATGATGGGCCTTGACTCGATCCCGGATAGAAACAAAGATATTCATTTCCAGATCGTTGCGCTGGTCAGCGGCATTGAGCACCCGGGATTCGAAATGCTTCAGCTCGTCGGTGATGTAGCGCTCCGCATTCACCAGGGTCTGTTTGCGTATGTAGTGATCAGGCACCGATTCGCTGTGGGTTCTGGAAACTTCGATATAGTATCCGAAAACCTTGTTGTAGCGCACTTTGAGGGAGTTGATCCCGGTAGTATTGCGCTCCTTGGCCTCCAGCTCTGCCAACCATCCCTTACCGTCCTTGCTGATACGGATCAATTCATCCAGACCGTTATCGTATCCTTCACGGATCATGCCCCCTTCGGAGATCACCGGCGGGGCATCCTCGCGGATGGCACGATGGATCAGATCGGCCAGGGCATGCAGTTTGGTGGTGTCCCGGTCATAGGTATACGGGGCGGCGGATAGGCTGGAGAGTACGGAAAATACGTCGGTCAAGGCTTGAATGGAGCGTTTCAGCGCCGTCAGATCCCGTGCATTGCCGTGTCCCATGGAGATCTTGCTGCCCAGGCGCTCAAGATCCCGTACAGGCTTGAGGGACTCCCGGAGGTCCCTTCGCGTCTGCATTTGTCCCACAGCGTCGGCAACCGCATCGAACCGGACCTGAATGGGGGCAGGATCCAGCTGCGGATAGCGCAACCAATGGGCCATGAGCCTTCCACCCATGGCGGTGACTGTCTGATCCAAAATCCCCAGCAACGTTCCCTGACGGCTGCCGGTGCGTATGTTGCCCGACAACTCCAGGTTCCGGCAGCTCTGGTCGTCCACTACGAGAAACTGTCCGAGAAAGTAGGTCTGAACAGCAGAAAGGTGTTCGAGCTTCTGGCACTGGGTTTCACTGACATAGTGGATCAGTGCCCCGGCGGCCCCCACGCCGGCTTTCATGGACTCGCATCCGAAACCTTCCAGCGAAAGCGTGTCAAACTGCTTCAGCAGTCGCTGACGGCTTCCTGCAAACTCGAATAAACGGTCTTCCATCACGGTAATGGCGCTGATGAGGTTTTCCTTGATGAACGGCGTGAAGGCAGCGTCGGCATTCAGGGATTCGGGAAGTAACATTTCTCTGGGGGCCACGCGCATGATTTCATCAATAATGGCGTTCCTATCCGCCGTCTCGGTAAGACGGAACGCACCGGTGGAAATATCAAGACTGGCCAGGCCGGTTATATGCTGGTGCCGGGACAGGGCCAGAATGAAATTGTTGGTCTTTGCATCCAGCAGTTCATCCTCGACAATCATCCCGGGGGTCACGACCCGGACCACTTCCCGCTTGACCAGCCCCTTAGCCGCTTTGGGATCTTCCACCTGATCACAAATAGCGACCTTGTAACCGCTTTCAATCAGCCGGGAGATGTATGCCTGAGCAGCCCGATAGGGTACACCGCACATGGGCACCGGCGATTCATCGTGTTTATTTCGCGACGTCAGGGTGATTTCAAGCACACCGGAAGCCAATTGGGCGTCTTCGAAAAACATCTCGTAGAAGTCACCCATGCGGTAAAACAAAAGGGCGTCCGGGTACCGCTCCTTGATGGAGAGGTATTGCTGCATCATGGGTGTAGCTTTAACTGAGGCCATCAATCATGAAATATTTTCAATGAGTTAAGGATGTGAGGCGGCAGGTGACAGAGGCGGCCACCCAAATAGGGCGGCAGATGACGGGACGATGTTCCAAATTCGCCGCGGCCGACGGCACGATCCGGGTCATTTCAATTCAGCAGCCACTTCCACGGGGGCGCCTTCAACGGGTTCAGCGGGTGAAGGCTCAGCCGGCACCGTTTGGTCGGACAGCTGCTTTTCCAATGACGATACCGTTTCCACAAGGCTGGTCTCCTTGGCTTTGAACATCTTGATGGTTCTGGCGTCTTTGAAATGCTTGAACAGGCCTAAGAAATAGGAAATCAATATACCCACCAGGAAAAAGGCCACAAAGAAAACGGCATTGACCAGAAACGGCGTCTCATAATAAAAAAAGCCCAGGTCGATCATCAGGCGGCTTTCAGACATGAAAAAATCTTTGTTCTGAAAAATGACCAGTCCGATAAAACCGAAGACGACGATCCAGAAGGCGATTTTCACCTTTTTCATTGTGTGTTTCTCCTCCACCTGGTTTCCGTTGGGGGATTAAGGTCGCGCCGGGTCTGGTGGACCTGGTAGTGTCGATCCACAAAGGGCCAATTTGCCTGATATCTGCGTTATGCTCAAAATTTTATCCTCGGAATATCAACTATATGCACCCCAAGGGCATTTCTTTCAGGGCACCTGCGGTAAAATTTTTCGCATGCCTTGATCTCAACCCAATCTGCCTATTTCTGGATGTTCATTAGGTGAACTGAGATTCCTCCAACGTCCATGAACCCCTTTAATTATTAAGCATCTCTATCCTTTTCCGTCCCAAAACTCAACCTTTTTTTCCTTTGAGAGAGACCAGTTCAACCTGGCCCCATGCCCCCATTTCCCGGCCGGCAACCACCACGACCCCCAACACACCGGCGATCTGTTTACCAAAGGCGATGGCCGCTTTGATATCTCGGGGCAACCGGACCCGGTTGCCAATGGCCGTGGCGGCGGCATCGGCCAGGGCACAAGAATGGGAAACCACGCTGACGGCCTCGGCCGATCCCGTCGACAAAGAATGGCCCACCGTTCCCGAAGAGGTGCACAGCCCGATGCCATCGCGTGTGTCCGGCAGGTTAATTCCCATTTTCATGCTCAACGGGGACCGGCCGGCAAATAGCCCGGCCACCACCGGACCTTTTGCTTTTATGAACACATCGCCTCCATTTTCCACCACCACGTGGCGACTGTAATCGAGCAATTTCCGACCGACGGATTCGGCCACCGCGCCGGCAACAGCCGCCATGGGCCCCACTCCGGCAGCACTGCCTGCACGGATCATTTCCCGCACGATTTCAGGCGCGAACGCCGGTTCCCGCCAAGGCGCCAAGGTGACTGCAAAATTCGGATATCGCTGAATATACCCGTCAATCTGCCCCCGGCAAACAAGCACCTGTTCACGGGCTTCATCGTCCAGCAGACGGTCGGCCTGGACCATCAGGTCCGTCTCCTGACAGACAACCTGAAAGGCGTGAAGACCCACACGGCAAACCCGTTGTCGATAGGTCCGTTCACAATAGTGGACCGGAGAATGCGGCTGCGAATCAGACGGGTTGTTCATGGGAGTAAGGTAACGGTTAAGTTATTTGGCCACCGGTCGAAGATGTTCAGGAAACTGGTGCAAAAAATAGCGGTCGGTCATGCCCGCAATGTAGTCCCGGACGATTTCCGGGTTGCTGTGATTGGCAATGTAGGCGTCTGACATGTCTGCCAGAAATCCGGAAAAAATGTCGGATGAACGGTTGTTCGTCACCAGATCCGCCAACCGCATTTCGAACAGCATGCAAAAGAGCCGGTGAATGGCCGCCGAGTGAACCTTGCTTTTCGGGTTCATATAGATGTGTTCCAGATTGAAGACTTTTAGGGCCTTCAATGCTTCTGAAATCGTGGGGCTGAAGGCGACAAAACGGTTCTTATGACTGTTCTGGATCACATCGGTTACCAGGCGGTAAACAATGGTCCCGTTGGTGTTGCCCAGAATCCGGGCAATCGATTCGGGGATATCACGGCGATCGAGAAGGCCCAGGCGGATGGCATCTTCAAGGTCACGGCCGATGTAGGCGATGGTGTCGGCCATCCGTACGACACATCCCTCGGTCGTCATGGGGACGAGCGGGTAATCCGGATCAGCCTTCTTGGCGGCGACCTCTGCTTCAAAGATCGTAAAATTCTTGTCGGGATTGGGCGTCAGCATCCGATTATGGATCTCGCCGTCGTGGCATAGGATTCCGTCCAGGGTTTGCAGGCACAGGTTCCATCCCTGGCCTTTGCGCTCAACCCCATCCAGGAACTGAATGCTCTGGACATTGTGCAAAAAGTAGCCGATGCCTGCATTTTGACACAATTCGGACAGGTATCGCTCGCCTTCATGGCCGAAGGGTGTGTGGCCGATGTCATGTCCCAGGGCGATTGCCTCGATAAGGTCCTCGTTGAGCCTTAGAAATCGGCCGATGGTGCGGGCAATTTTGGAGACCAATTGAACATGCAGCACTCGGTGGGTAATGTGGTCGTTGGGAATAAGGTAAAAAACCTGGGTCTTGTCGATGTAGCGGGTGTAGGCCCGACTGTGCAGAATCCGGTCTGAATCAAGGGAGAAAGCCTGCCGGTATCCGGCCGCCGTATCGATGATGGGGTGGCGACGCACACCCGAATCGCTGGTGGTCGCTGTCGGTGAAAAGATCTCCCGTTCCTGTTGGTTCAGGGTTGATCTAAGACTGTCCAGTGCGGGCGGAGTGGAAAACCCCTCAAATTTGTCCATCGTCGATCATACACTCCATCATCTGAAAGTAGTCGATTCCAGCTGCCCGGAACCCCTCCCGTCCATATTTCATATTGGCCTCCAGGATGGTAAATTGTCCGTCGTGGCTGCAGATGTCCATGCCCACGTCGTCCCACCCGCAGACTTTCGCCGCCTGTTGGGCCAGGGCGATGGCGGCCTCAGGAACCGGCGCCAGGCTGATGCGCCCCCCCCTGGCCAAATTGGTACGAAACTCCCCTGCCCCGGCAATCCGCCAATAGGCATGGACCACCTTGCTGCCGATCACCACGACCCGGATATCACGGTCGATGGGGAGGAACTGCTGGATGTAGGCAACATGACGGTCATGCGTGTAGGCGTCCAGATCGACGTCGTTGCCGATCAGGTACACGCCCCGCCCCATAGCCGAACCACGCGGCTCTTTGGCAATGCATGGATAGGGAAAGTAGTCCCTTATTTTTGCTTTCTGCCGTTTGCCGTAAAACACGCGGGTTCGAGGATGGGGCAGACCAGCCAGCTGAAACAGGGCGCTCTGCTTGATTTTGTCCTGAACGCACTTGTACGTATGGTAACTGGGAAAAGTGGGTTTGCCCACGGCATCGAAAAGATCTGCATAAAACACTGTGGGATAGTATATCTTTCCCGCGTCTCGAATCCAACCCACTTCCTCTTCGCTGTAATCCATGAAGTTGGGACGAACACCGATGGTGCGGACATTGCTGCACGCACGCAAGCGGGCCTCGAGTGCCAAAACCTGCCGCGCCATGGCTACAGGCTGCTGACAATGGCCCGAACCACTTGGTCCAGGGCATTTACAAAGGGTCCGGTGTGACCACCGGCAGCAATGGGTGTCCCTTCATCGCAGGCTTTGACCACTTGGGGATCAAAAGGCAATGTACCCAAAAAAGTCACCCCCATGTTTTCTGCAGTGACCTGACCGCCGCGGCTTTTAAACAATTCAACGGTTTCACCGCAACAGGGGCAGGCAAATGGCCCCATGTTTTCCACCAGCCCCACAATCTCCAAATTGACGGTCCTGCAGAAATTGATTGATTTTCGCACATCGGCAAGTGCCACATCCTGCGGGGTCGTGACGATCACGGCCTTGGCGCCGGTAATGGTTTGGGCGACGCTCAATGGCTCGTCACCGGTACCCGGCGGGGAATCGACGATGAGAAAATCCAGGGTCTCCCAGCGAACGTCGGCAATGAACTGTCGAATGATGCCGGTTTTGGCGGGTCCCCGCCAGATGACGGCCTGATCGGGATCCTTCATCAAGGACTGCATTGAAACCACTTTCAAATGGTCGCCCACAGCTTTAGGGATCACCTGCTGGTCTTCGTTGACATCTAAAAGGCCCTTGACGCCCATCATTCCGGCAATGCTGGGACCGTGCAGATCGACGTCCAGCAGGCCCGTCGAAAAACCCTTGCCGGCCAGGGACACGGCCAGGTTGGAGGCGAAACTGGATTTTCCCACACCGCCTTTGCCGCTCATGACCAGAATTTTATTCTTGATGTGGCTCAATGTCTCTGTAATTTCTTTGTTTTGCCTCTCCATTTGTGCTTTGCGATTTTCTGCCTGACTACTTTGGTTTTTCATTGTCATTTGTCATTACCTCCTACATGATAAAACTATTAACCGCTAACGAATAATTCCCAATTGGTTTAAACTCAATTAAGGCATAATTATTATATCCAGATATAATCTGATTGAATAGTTTGTTGGGTAGCTATTTGTGCATCCAGGCAATCGCAATACTCATCAAACATATAGTGCATACATCTATCTGTAAAAGACGACTTTTTGAAGAATTTGCAGTTTTTTTGATCGCTTTCACTATCAGCCGTACAGATGGACATGATATCTCTTTTGCAAA
>NZ_JASJGN010000408.1:0-6179 GCF_033791525.1 Desulfosarcina sp. | reverse complement strand
AAATGCCGCCTGAAATGTCCCATGGATAGCTACTATGCTTCATACAGGTCGATAAAACCATGTTTACTCAATCACGTTTGAAGCCTTGGGAGCCAGCTGCGTTGTGACATTCATGGGACGTTCGGGATCGGTCTGCTCATTCCGTTCCTCTTTGTTGACCCAGCCGCCGCCCAGGGCCTTGTAAAGGTTGACATAGGCGTTGCGGTATTGCTGCTGAAGGTCGGACTGCTGCAGTTCGGCGGAAAACAGGGTCCGTTCCGTGTCCAATACTTCCAGGTAACTGCTCACGCCTTTGTCGTAGCGCTCCTTGGAGAGGCCGTTGGCATTTTTGGCCGCTTTCTGCTGGCGGTCGACGGCGGCCAGCTCGTTGCGATAGGTGGCGATTTCCACCAGGGCATCGTCCACCTCGCGAAAGGCGATCAGCACCGTGTTTTCATATTGGTAAAGGGCCTGTTGCGTCTTCTGTTCTTCGACTACCACGCGTTGTTTGTTCTTGCCGAAATCGACGATCGGGCCCAGCAGCCGGCCGCCGATCGACCAGACGCCGCCTTCGGTGGTGATAGCACCCAGGTCCGTACTGGCAACGCCCAACGTACCGGTGAGGGAGATGGCCGGGAAACGCAGGGCCTCGGCCACGCCGATACGCTCCGTCTGAGCCTTGAGCAGGTAGCTGGCCTGGAGGATGTCCGGTCGCCGCACGAGGATATCCGACGGCAGTCCGACCGGGATATCCGGCGGCGCCGTTCCGCCCAGGTTCTTTTTAATGCGCACGGTTTCAGGCAGGCGACCGAGCAATACGGCCAGGCCGTTTTCGGTTTTGGCGATGGACCGTTGGAAAAGGGGAATGGCCCCTGCCGCGATCTCTTTCTGGATTTGAGCCTGGTTGACATCCAATTCGCTGATGATCCCCTTGTCAAAACGCTGCTGGATGATCGTCAGGCTTTTGATGCGTGATGCGAGGGTGGATTCGGATATGGCCAGCCGCCGGTGGAAATCCAGCAATTGATAATAGGTCGTGACCACATCCGATATCAGGGCCAGCTGGACTGCTTTCAGGCCATACTCGGAGGCCATCAGGTCGGCTCGCGCCGCCTCGGTGGCGCGCTTGAATTTACCCCAGAAGTCGATCTCCCAATTCAGCGGCGCGGATAGGTAAACGGTGGATTGGGTATCCGGCGATCTTGAACCACCGTTGACATTGCCGACCCGGGCGCCGGCGTCACCGTCTAATCGCGGGTACTGGTCGGCCCGGGTGAATCCGACCGTGGCGCGGGCCTGCTCGATGCGGCTGACGGCGATCTTGAGATCGCGGTTGTTTTCGAGTGCGATCGTTACCAGATCATAGAGCAGCGGATCATCGAACAACGCCCACCACTTCAGATCGGTGACCGCATCGGACGGCATCACTTGCGTCCGATAGGACTCAGGGGTAGCGACCACCGGTTCCTTGAAGTCCGGGCCTACCGCGCAGCCGGTGAACAGGATCAATCCAATGGCAAGTATTATCCATCGTTGACATGTTTTTGTGCATGAAGTCATCTTGTCTTTACCCCTGCTCCTTTTGAAGGTCCCGCTTTTTCTCATACCCGGCAAGCTTGCCGATGAAGACGAACAGCATGGGGTAGAAAAATACGCCCAGCATCGTGGCCAGGGTCATGCCGCCCAGCAGGGCCACCCCCATGACCACGCGCGCCTCGGCGCCGGCGCCTGAAGCCACAACCAATGGCAGTACACCCAGGATAAACGAAAAGGCGGTCATCAATATGGGCCGAAAACGCAGGTTGGCCGCCTTGATAGCGGCATCGAACAATGACAGCCCTTTATTAAACTCGAGGTTGGCGAATTCAACGATCAGAATGGCATTTTTGGCGGCCATGCCGATCAGCATCACCAGGGCGATCTGGGCAAAGATGTTCAGCTCGTAACTGGTGCTGGTCAGGCGGGCCAGGTACAGGGCCAGAAAGGCGCCGAAGATGGCAAAGGGCGTGCCCAGCAGAATGCTCATCGGCAAAGTCCAGCTTTCATACTGGGCTGCCAGGATGAGGAATACGAACAGCAGGGAGAAGGCAAAAACAACGGCCGCCGTGCCCGAGGCCTGTTTCTCCTGAAAGGACATGTTGCTCCAGGCGTAGCCTATGTCCGCCGGCAGAGTTTCTGCCGCCACGGCTTCCAGGGCATCCAGGGCCTGGACGGAGGTATAGCCGGGGGCCGGTCCGCCGGACAGCTCGATGGACCGGTAGAGGTTGAAGCGGTTGGTGAAGTCCGGACCGGCAACCTCCTTGATGCTGACAAATGCGCTTAAGGGCACCCGATCGCCGTTCTTGTTTTTGACAAAAAAGAGGTTGATGCGATCTTCGCTGATGCGGTATTCCGGCTCGGCTTGGATGTAAGCTTTGTAGAGCCGCCCGAAACGGTTGAAGTCGTTGACGTAGGACCCTCCCAAAAAGGCACCCACCGTGGTGTAGATGTCGTTGAGCGCCACGCCGGCCTTGAGCACCTTGTCGCGGTTGATCTCCATGAAACGCTGGGGCACGCTGGGCCGGAAGGTGGTGACGACGGAAGCAATTTCAGGCCGCGCCGTTGCCGCCTGGGCGAAGCGGGTCGTCTGCTGCGCCAGGTATTCGGGCGTGTTCCCGGCACGGTCCTGGATCAGCATGGTAAACCCGGATCCGTTGCCAAGGCCGGGTATGGCCGGTGGGCCGAAGGCAAAGACCTGGGCCTCGTTGACCCCCATGAAAAATTGTCGGTTGAGGGCAGCGACCACCTGGTTGGCCGTTTTTTCCCGCAGGCTCCAATCCTTGAGGGCGACGAAAATGAAACCGGCATTGGAGGACATGCTGTTGGAGAGCAGGCTGAATCCGGCCACGGCCGTAATATATTCGACTTCCTCGTGGTTCTCTATTATTTTCTCAACCTTCTTGGTTATCACGTCGGTGCGCTGCATCGAGGCCGCGTCGGGCAACTGGATGTTGACCATCAGGTAACCCATATCCTCGCTGGGCATGAAACCGCCCGGCACGAGTTTGCCCAAGAATACCAATCCCCCCGTCAGAAGCGCCATAAAGACAAGGCCCATGGCGATTCTGCGGGTGACGATGCGGGTAAAACCGGTGTAGGCATGGGTGGATTTGTCGAACACCGTGTTGAACAGTTTGAAAAAGGCCCCCAACGGACCGCGCATGGGCTGCTGTTTGCGCAGCAGGAGGCCGCACAGGGCCGGGCTCAGGGTCAGGGCGTTGATGGAGGAAAAGACCACCGAAACGGCCACGGTGATGGCAAACTGCTGGTACAGCCTGCCGGTGATGCCACCCATGACGGCTACCGGGATGAATATCGCCACCATCACCAGGGTGGTGGCGATGACCGGCGCGGTCACCTCTTTCATGGCAGCCTTGGTTGCCTCCTTTGGCGTCATCCCCTCTTCGATTTTGACCTGGACCGCCTCCACAACCACGATGGCGTCGTCCACGACGATACCGATGGCCAGCACCAGGCCCAGCAGGGACAGGACGTTGATGGTGAAGCCGATCAAGGGGAAGACCATGAAGGTCGCCAGCAGGGATACTGGAATGGCGATGGTGGGGATCAGTGTCGCCCGCCAGTCCTGAATGAAGATGAAGACGACCAGAATAACCAGTGCCAGAGCGATAAAAAGGGTCTCGATGATTTCATCGATACCGGCGGTAATGGCGGTCGTGGTGTCCAGCGAAATGTCATAGCGCATGCTTTTGGGGAAAGAGCGCGACAGGTCTGCCATGGTGGTCTTCACCGTTTCGGCCAGGGCCACGGCGTTGGAGCCGGGTGCCTGATACAGGGCGATTATGGCGCAGGGCTTGTCGTTCATGCGCGTGAAGGCGTTGTAGGTTTCCACCCCCAGTTCCACCCGGGCGATGTGCTTGAGCTTGACCTGGGAACCGTTTGCGGCCGTCCTGACGACGATTTCCCCGAACTCCTCTGCATTCTGCAGGCGGTCGGGCAGGCGCACGGTGTATGTGAACTCCGTACCCGGGGGGGCCGGCTCGGCGCCGAACTTGCCGCCCGGAACCACCACGCTCTGGGCCCGGATGGCGTCAACAATCTCGGGAACGGAAATGCCCAGATGGGCCAGGCGGTCGGGCTTGATCCAGATGCGCATGGAGTAGTCGCTGGCACCCAGAACATTCACCCGGCCGATGCCTTTGATGCGGGCCAGGATGTCCTTGATGTTGATCAGCGAATAGTTGCCCAGAAATTGCTGATCGAAGCGGGGGTCCTCCGCGGTCAGGGAGATCAACATGAGGATGTTGGGCATGGATTTTTCGGTGGTCACACCCAGGCGTTTGACCTCTTCGGGCAGCTTGGCCGTGGCCGCGGCCACCCGGTTCTGGGTGAATACCGTGTTCATGTCCGGATCGGTCCCGACATCGAAGGAGACCTGGATGGTCATGGTGCCGTCATTGGCGTTGATGGACTTCATGTAGATCATGTTGTCCACGCCGTTGATCTGTTGCTCCAGCGGCGTGGCCACGGACTGTTCCACACTGACCGCATTCGCCCCGGTATAGGTTGCCCGTACTTCGACGATAGGCGGCGTGATGTTGGGATACTGCTCGGTGGGCAGGCCGCCGAGAGAAACCACGCCGATAATGATCATAAAAATGGCAATAACCATGGCCACGATGGGCCGTCTGACAAAAAAATCACCCATGTTCAATCACTTTTTTCCTGGTCGGTTAAGTTCACCCCAACGTTGCAAAAGCTGGAGGGCTTCAGAGCCAAGGCGTCAAGGGTGAAGCTGTAATCGGCTACCGCGATCCCTTGACAACACGGGATCTGAAGTCTTCCAGCTTTCCTGGAAGGTAAACAAAATGAGAAAAACTGAGCCATTCTTGGAAATCACCGTTGGTGACATCCAGAAAATGGTAAAAACCTGTTTATATTCATTATGATACCTTCTATTTAGCTATCTTTATCCATACTGTTTATGCAACATTGGGGTTATCTATTGGTCAAGGACATTGCGCCCGCAATGGTTGATGTTGTGGAGGTCGAAATTCCATCGGTTCTATAATTGACCGGTTGCCTGCCGGTATGGTTGGGTCTACATCAAATGAAAACCATTCACCCTTTATTCATTCTGCTGCTGCTGTATTTATTTTCCAGCACTTTCGGATTCATAATACCCTCATCCTTGTCGGCGGATGAACTCAGAGACAACTCGCTGAGAGAACGCACCAAGCAGGGCATCACCATTCCGATAACGGGTGCACACCTGAATTGGTACCATGGATTTCACTGGATTAGCCGAAATGAGAACCTAATACTTAAAATTGGTGGAAAATTCGCATTGGACACCGGCGATATCGATCCAAATGATTCTTTAGATAATGCCTTTCCGGACCTGGCCGGTTATGAAACGATTATTCGAACAGCCACGCTGGCAGCATCGGGCAGACTCTTCAAGTCGGTAGATTTCAAGCTTGAGTTTGATTTTGCTGATTCTGGCGACGTACAGGACAACTGGATTCGCTTCAAGCCAATTCCTTATTTAGGGCTCCTCCAGATCGGTCATTTCAAAGAGCCCTTCTCTTTAGAATCCCTAGCGTCCATAAATCATCGAACCTTCATGGAAAATCCCTTGCCGACCCAGGCGTTCAGTCCGGGGCGTAATATGGGGCTGATGCTTTTCAACCAGGCGTTAGGCAATCGCGTTACCTGGAAAGTGGGCGCTTTTTATAATACCGGCTCATTCAGCAGCGTAGGCAACGCAAAGGATAAGATCAGCGATTCCAACGGATATGACATCACCGCACGGATAGTGGGCAGGCCATGGTATTCAACTGACGGCCGACAGCTCTTGCACCTTGGGCTTTCCTACACTTACGGATTTCGCGACGATGACCCGAGGGATTCGGATGATCGTATCCAGATCCGCACCCGGCCCGAAACCCGTTTGACCGATGACCGTTTGGCGGATACCGGTCAATTTATTGGTAGTCGTATCAACAAAATAAATGCGGAATTGGCTGCCGTCGTGGGACCCTTCTCATTGCAGGGCGAGTGGTATTACGACAATGTCGATACCGCGGGGCAAGACCTCGCCTTTTGGGGATACTATCTGCAAGGTAGCGCAGTTCTCACCGGTGAAAGCAGAGGGTACGACACATTGAGGGGAATCTTTACCGGTATCATCCCAAAAC
>NZ_JASJGN010000407.1:0-4604 GCF_033791525.1 Desulfosarcina sp. | reverse complement strand
AATGGCGGGGAGTCCCGGAGTCGCACCGAGCTACGTGGATTTAGAGTCCACGCGATCACCTGTCGATCCACCCCCCGTAAATGGCGGTACCGTTTCACACCTTTAACCGTTTTTCAACCCATATGAATCGAATGGTCGCGGGTCTGAATTTTCTTGACACCATTCCACCGGACTGATAATTGTTGTCCTATTTATGGCAACAAATTACGGCAAGTTATAAACCCCTCTATTTAAAAATTAATTCTTTTCCGTCCGGTCTGTTGACCAGGACAAACGGGACCGTATGGGGGATCCGATCATGAAGCAGATATTGATATTGGGTGCCGGCCTGGTGGCACGACCTGCGGTTCGTTACCTGCTCGAAAAAAGCGGGCTGCAGGTGGTTCTGGCCGATCAGGCGGTGGACAAGGCCGAAGCCATCATCGCGGGGCATGCCAACGGCAAGGCCGTTCGCATGGACGTAAAAGACCAGACTCTGCTGGCACAACAGGTCTCGAAGGCCGACATTGTGGTCAGCCTGCTGCCATGGACCCTGCATCCGGTCATCGCCCACCTCTGTCTGACCCACGGCAAACACCTGGTCACCGCCTCCTATGTAAAAGACGAGATGCAGGCCCTCGACACGCCGGCCAAGGAAAAGGGCCTGATCTTTCTCAATGAGGTGGGTGTGGACCCGGGCCTGGATCACATGTCGGCCATGCAGATCATCGATAAGGTCAAAAAGGACGGCGGACGCATAGATAGTTTCTTCTCCTATTGCGGCGGTCTGCCGGCGCTGGAGAGCAACAATAACCCGTTGGGCTACAAGTTCTCCTGGAGCCCCGAGGGCGCCATGCTGGCGGCGACTAACGACGGGCGCTACATGGAACACGGCAAGGTGATCGAGGTGCCCGGGGACGAATTGTTCAGGCATTACTGGCTGAAAAGCGTTCCCGGCGCCGGCGTCTTCGAAGCCTACGTCAACCGCGACACCCTGCCCTATCTGAAAATTTACGGCATCGAGGATGCCACAGGCATCTATCGCGGGACCCTGCGCAACATCGGCTACTGCGAAACCTGGGATTTCATCAAGCAGTTGGGACTGCTCAATCAGAAGATGAAGTTCGATTTTGATGAAGTCAGCCCCCGCGAGGTGCTGACCAACATCGTCAACTGCCGGGGAAAGGATCTCCGGGCGGGCGTATCCGCCTACCTCAACATTCCGGAACACTCCCTGACCCTCAAAAAACTGGAGTGGCTGGGGCTGCTCTCGGACCGCAGGTTGAAAATCGGCACGGCATCGGTCTTCGAGATGTTCGCCCATACCCTGAAAAACCGTCTGGTGTACGACGAAGGCGAAATGGACCTGCTGGTGATGCATCACGAATTCGAAGCCATCTATCCCGACCTGCCCCGCCAACGCATCCAGTCCACCCTTATCGACCGTGGCATACCCGGGGAGGACAGCTCCATGTCGCGCACCGTGGGATACCCGGTAGGCATCGCCGCCAGCCTGCTGGCCCAGGAGAAGATCACCCTGACCGGTGTGCTCAGGCCGATCCATCCACATATCTATGAACCCATCCTGGCGGAATGCCAGCGCATGGACATCTGTTTCAAGGAACAGAGATCCGACCTGGATTCCGACGAACGCAGTTATTGGGGAGATTGACGATCATGAAAACACTGTTGATTCGTGCCGAAGACAAAAACCGCTGGGAGCGCCGCGCGCCGGTCGTACCGGCAGACCTGGAAAAGATCCTGAGCGACACCGGCGCTAAAGCCTTCGTGGAGAAATCGGACAAGCGGTTTTTCAGTGAAGACCAATTCACGGCCGCAGGGGCCGTCGGCTGCGAGGGCATGGCCGATGGGGATGTCATCATCGGCGTGAAAGAGATTCCCCTTGAAAAACTTTTAGCGGACAAGACTTATCTCTTTTTCTCCCACACCATCAAGGGCCAGTCAGACAACATGCCCCTGCTGCAAAAAATCATCGACAGCGGGTCCACCCTGATCGACTATGAAAAGATCACCGATGAAAAGGGCCGCCGCCTGATCTATTTCGGCCCCTATGCCGGGGATGCCGGGGCCATCGACATCCTATCGCTCATGGGCGAGCAATGGGCCGACAGGGGCATCGACACGCCCTTTGCCGCGGTCAGACGGGCACATCAGTACGACTCGGTCGAAGCGGCCCGGGAGCACCTCACAGACATCGGCCGTCAAATCTTACGGGATGGGTTGCCCGCGGAATTGAGCCCCTTCACCGTAGGCATATTAGGCTACGGCAATGTTTCCGGAGGCGCCCAGCAGATCTTCGACTGCCTGCCGACCGAGCGCATCACGGTCGACGAGATCAATGCCTTTGTCTCTGAAGGTCGTGGCAACCGCCACACCGTCTACGTGACGGTTTTTAAAGAGAAGGACCTGGTCAAACCCGTCGCTGCCGGGGCGGCCTTCGACCTACAGGACTATTTCAATCACCCGGAACGCTATGAGAGCCGCTTCGAGCAGTTCCTGCCCAGCATCACCCTGCTGGTCAATGCGGTTTACTGGGACAAGCGCTACCCCCGGTTTGTCACCTGGGAGGGATTGAAACGCCTGAACGAAACAACCCGGACACGCAAACTCAGCGGTATTGCAGACATTACCTGCGACACCTTTGGTTCGATCGAGTGCAATGTCAAGTCAACCGACAGTGACATGCCGGCCTATCGGGTGGATCCGGTCACAGGGACCACCCAAGACGGCCATCTGGGAGAGGGGATCGTATTGTTGGCCGTGGATAACCTGCCCTGCGAACTGCCCAAGGATTCCTCGGCGTTTTTCAGCAAACAGCTGAAGCCATTCGTGCCCGGCCTGCTGGCGGCCGATTACCACAGCACACTTGAAGCGTCGGGCCTGCCCCCCGAGATTCAAAAGGCGGTGATTGTTTACAACGGCAAGTTGACCCGGACGTACGAGTATTTGGACGCTCATCTAAAAAAGAGGTAAAGGAGAATCCGCCACCATAACCGGGCGATTGTATCCACACAACAACGCTAACACGTGCCTGTCCAGAAATGTTAGATAGTTGTTCAGGCTAAGGCCGCAGCGACGTTGAAACCGGAGGCGTAGCAGCGCTACGTCGAGGATTTCAACATCGCGAGAACGCCGGCCTGGGCCGCAAGATGCCTTTTATGGATCGACACTAACTGCCGGCCTTGATGCGATCCCATTTTTCCGTCCATTCCAACTGGTTGGCATTCCAGTAGGACGGGTTGGCAAACAGGTACCCGTCCAGTTTGCCGGTGGGATCGAAGGCCGGCATTTTCTTGATCTTCTCTGTTAATTTAACCTTGGTCGGATCCAGGCTGGGCGGGTAATTCTGTCCCTCGGCCACGGCGATGGCCGCAGCCGGCTCCAGCATGAAATTGAGCAGCTTCTGGGCGACCTCCAGATCGGTGTCCTTCAGGACGAAGAGATATTCCATCCAGGAGTAGGTGCCCTTGGGGGAGAGGTAGCCGATGGGGTTACCTTCCTGCTGAAGCGCGGCCACCCGCCCGGACCAGGCCACCGTGGCATAGATCTCCCCATTGGCCAGCAGGCTCATCAACTCGGCGCCGGAGCTCCAATATTTTTTCATCAGGCCGCGCTGTTCACGCAATGCCGCCCATATGGCCTTCAGGTCGGTCATATTGTTGGGGCTCTGGCCGGTGTGCAGTGCCGCATACCACATGTTGGTCCTGAAGTCGCCGCCCCAGCTGCCCAGTTTGCCTTTCAAGCCTTTGTCCCACAGCAGGGAAGCGCCGAGCTTTTCGGCCTTCTCTTTGCTGATATGCTTGGTGTTATAGGCGATACCGGTCTGTCCCAGATCGTAGGGGACGGCCGAGAGCGTGCCCTTGGTGATCTCCCGTAAGGGTTTGATCATTGAGGCCATGACATTTTTGAGGTTGGGAATTTTAGTTTCATCCAGTACCGAAGCAAATCCCAATTCCGCATAGCGGGCATAGTCAAAAACGGCGCTGAGATGGGCGATGTTAAACTCCCCACCCGGTGGGTAGGAAGCTTTGACCCGCGTCAGGTAAGAGTTCATGTCACCGAATTCGCCATCGATGACCTCGATGCCCGTGGCTTTGGTAAAAGGCTTGAAAGCGTGTTCCCGAAACGACTCGGAAACCGAGCCGCCCCATCCGTCGAAACGGATGGACTTGGCCGCCCAGGCGTCTTTCAAGGTATTTCCAAAGGGTGAGCCGACCAGCCCGATGGCGGCGCCGGCAAGGCCGAGGTACTTGAGAAAGTGACGCCGGCTGAGCGTGCCGTTTTTATACGCCGCGTATACCCGATCCAGTTTTTCTTTCGTTACGTTGGTCATTGGTTCTCCTTTCAGTTAAGGGTTGTCAGGTTACTCCTTTACCTTTGAGAATTTGCGGGACAGATAGCCCGCCAGCAGGGGGGTGGCGACGGTCAGCACGATCATGACGGCACCCAGGGCGTTGATCTCAGGGCTGATGGAGTTTCTCAGCATGCTGAAAATCTTTACCGGAACAGTCTGATTCTGGGCGGTAGCCCAGAAGAGCGTTGCCGTGATGTCATCAAAAGAGATGGTAAAGGAAAACAGCGCCCCGGCCAGAATTGCCGGCAAC
>NZ_JASJGN010000406.1:0-5507 GCF_033791525.1 Desulfosarcina sp. | reverse complement strand
GCTCAGTTTTTCTCATTGTGTTTACCTTCCAGGAAAGCTGGAGGACTTCAGATCCCGTGTTGTCAAGGGATCGCGGTAGCCGATTACAGCTTCACCCTTGACGCCTTGGCTCTGAAGCCCTCCAGCTTTTGCAACGTTGGGGTAAATTGACAAGTCGCGCCTGCGATCATAGAGTAACGAGTGTAAGTCGGTTAACCGATGCCCGGCATAAAAAAATCCGTCCGCAATCGTTTTCTCAGTCTACTCGGTTGACGACCATTCATCAGATCTGCAGACAATCACGGTTCCCCTCAGGAGAAGCACCATGAAAAAAATGGGAGACATGCTGCTCAGACGCGATGCCTTTTCAGAGATTGTCATGGGAAACACGGCCATCGTCCGTGCCATGGTGGAAGCCGGCACCCGGGTCGTCAGTTCCTATCCCGGATCCCCGACACCGGAAATCGCCTTGGCCATCCAGTCCATCCCCAAGAACGACCGACCCTTTTACTTCGAATTCTCTACCAACGAGAAAGTGGCTACAGAGCTGGCCTACGGGGCGGCAGTCAACGGTCACCTGTCTACGGTGTTTTTCAAGAGCGTCGGCCTCAATGTGGCGGCGGACACCTTTGTCCAACTGAGCCTGATGAATATCATCGGCGGCATGGTCGTGGTGCTGGGAGACGATCCGGGTGCCAACTCCTCCCAGAACGAACAGGACAACCGCCACTACGCCCATATGAGCTACACCCCGATGCTCGAACCGGCAGATCCGGCTGAAGTCTATCATTTTTATCGTGAAGCTGCCCGCCTGTCCCAGACGCAAGGCATGCCGGTAATTCTGCGGCTCACCACCCACGTCTGCCACGCCAAGGAAAGGGTGACTTTCGGCGCCTGGAATCCGGTAGAGCCGGACGACACCCCCCAATTCGATCCGTCCAATGGTCCTTATATTCCCCTCACCACCCAGGCCATCGAGATGAAACGCACATCCATGGCCAGACTGGAACAGGTCCGCCAGCGGGCCGAAGAAACTGCGCTGAATCGTGTCGTTGATAACGGCAACACCGCGCGGGGCGTCATCACCATGGGATTGCCTTTTCTTTCACTAATGGACGAATTGGATGGCGCAGCAGCCAAGCCGGACATCCTGAAGCTGGCCTATGTCCATCCCCTGCCCCGGAAGACAATCGTCCGTTTTCTCTCCAGCCACCGGGAGGTCAAAGTTCTCGAAGAACTGGACGACCTGGTGGAAAACCAGATCAAGGCCATGGCCTTTGATCTGCAGCTTCCGGTGAAGATTATCGGCAAAACGCGGTCGGAGGATTGGATCGGTGAATATACGCCGGACAAGGTTCGTCATGTGCTGTCCGCCACCTGGCCGGATATGGTTCAAGCGGCAGCGACTTTAGAAGCGGAGGACCCGGCGCCCCATCGGCCACCCCAGATGTGTCCGGGATGCGGCCACCGCAGCGCCTTTCACGCCATTAAACAGGCCCTTGCCCCCACGGATATCACCGTAGCGGACATCGGCTGCCACACCCTGGGCTTTCTGCCGCCATACGAGATGGGCCAACTCCTCATGTGCATGGGCGCATCGACGGCCATGGCCAGTGGTTTGCGTCTGTTCAACACCAGCCGCAAGGTTGTCGCCTTTATGGGTGATTCGACCTTCTTTCATGCCGCCTTACCCGGCATCATCAATGCGATATTCAACCGGCACCCCATCACGCTGATTCTCATGGAAAACGGCACGACAGCCATGACCGGCCACCAGGACCATGCCGCCAGCGGGAGGAACTTCAACGAGGTGACGGACAAGATACCCGTCCGCCAGGTGCTGGAAGGGTTAGGGGTCCAGCACATCGCCGAGGTGGATACCTACCAGCAGGCCAAACTGGCCGAACTGTTGACCGAAATGATCGCCATCGACGAATTCAGTGTGGTGATCGCCCGGCACCCCTGCATGCTCAAGTTCACCCGTGAGCAAAGAAAAAATCCCACCTATCAGCAGAAGCATGTGACGATCGACCAGAGGGTGTGCGAGCGGATCCACACCTGTATCGAAACCTTCGGCTGCCCCACCTTCACGCGGGACACCGAGGGCAATGTCACCATCAACACCGATCTTTGCATCGGCGACGGTTCCTGCATCCAAACCTGCCCGACCAAAGCCATCGCCCCGGCCGGTAAAAAGGGTAAAGGGGGTGACGCATGAAGGCTTTCAATATCCATCTGACCGGTGTGGGTGGCCAGGGTATCGGCCTGATCAGTGAAGTCATCCTGAGGGCAGCGGATCACGGCGGCCACCCGGTAAAAAGCGTGGACACCCACGGACTGGCCCAGCGCGGCGGAATCGTCGTGTCCCAGATCCGCATCGGAGAAAACGTCTTCTCACCACTGGTTCCCGCCGGGCAGGCGGACCTGGTGATTTCGCTGGAGCGGCACGAAGCCCTGCGGGCGGCAGGAACCGTCCTGAAGGACAAGGGGTGTCTAATTTACTACAACACGGTGTGGCAACCGCTCTCCGTCCGATTGAACGAAACGGCGGAGGTCGCCGAGAGTGACGTCCAGGATCTCTGCCGTGCGCGTGGCATTCAAGTCATCTCCGTATTCCATGAGGATCTGCCGGACATCCGCATGCAGAACATGGCCGTGCTTGCGGAGATCCATCGCCACCGGATGATCCCCGGGATCGACCTGAAGCACTATCAGAGCGCCATGGCGGATCTCATGTCCGGCAGCATGCTGAAAGAAAACCGTGAATTGTTCGACAAGCGCCTGACCGCATAAATCCCTATGGGTTATGGCGCACGGGATCTTTTCCACACCTTGTCAGACCGCCTTGGCCACCGTCGCCATCAGCGGACCGGGATCCATATCCTGCAGCGCCCCGCGCCCTTTGAGCGGAGTGCCGGGATCAGAGGTTCGGGCCGAAGGCACCGGCCAGCAGTCGTTCCAATTGGCCTTCAGACATGAGGCGCTTCTCCAGCACCAGGGTTTTCAGGTTTTTACCGCTGGCCAGTCCCTCCTTGACCAAGGCCGCGACCCTGTCGTAACCCAATTCCGGGTTCAAAATAGTTGCCAAGCCCGCACTGGCTTCGAAATGCTTTCGGCATTTTTCCTCATCCGCCACAACGCCCTGAATACATTTTTCATCCAGCATGGTGCAGGTGCGAATCAGTATGTTGAAAGACTTGACCAAATTGTTGCCGATCAGCGGCATATGTGTATTGAGCTGCAATTGACCAAGCCCGCAGGCCATGGCTACGGCGGCATCATACCCGACCACCTGGATGCAGGCCATGTTGGCGGCTTCGCAAATACTGGGGTTAACCTTGCCAGGCATGATGGAAGAGCCCGGCTCCACTGCCGGCAGTCTTATCTCGCCAAGCCCCGTATTGGGTCCAGAAGCCAACAGCCGCAGGTCGTTGGCAATCTTGAGTAAATCCAGAGCCAACAATCGAAGGGCCGCGGACATCTGCCCCATATCCGTCATAAACTGGGTGATTTCGATACCGTTTTGGGCCACTTTGAATGAAAGGCCGGTGGAATCATTGAGCGACGCTACAATATGGGATCGAAAAGCAGGTTTGGTATTGATCCCGGTTCCTACCGCATTCCCCCCGACGCCAATTTCGAGCAGGTTTTCACCGGCGGCGGCGACGCGTGCCTTGGCTTTTTCCAGGGCACGGGCATATCCGTCAAACTCCTGGCCCAAGGTAATCGGCACCGCATCTTGAAGGTGAGTGCGGCCGCTTTTGGCCACCCTGGCAAACTGGCCGGCCTTATCGGCGATTGACGCAATCAAAGCGTCGAGTGCCGCTTCCAACCGGTAGCTTAGTTGAACACCGGCCAACCGAATGGCCGAAGGGAAAATATTATTTGTTGATTGCCCCTTGTTCACGTGATCGTTAGGATGCATCATCTTCCTGTCCCCGAGCTGCCCGCCCATTTGCACGACTGCCAGGTTGGCGATCACCTCGTTGACATTCATCTGGGTGGAGGTACCGGATCCGGCCTGAAAGACATCGATGGGAAACTGGTCATCGTGCGCACCGGTGAGAATCGTTTCGCAGGCCTTGCGAATCGCCAGGGATCGATGTTGATCGAGAAGCCCGAGCTGTTCGTTAGCGGCGGCGCAGGCCGCTTTCAAATGCACGATGGCGTAAACGATCGCCAGGGGCAACGATTCACCGGAAACATTGAAATTTTTTATGGAACGGGACGTATGGAGGCCATACCAGGCGTTTTCGGGAACCTGCATTTCCCCCATCGCGTCTTTTTCGATTCGCATGTTTTTCCTCCCGGCAGTTGGTGGTATTGACTCTTGAATTTACAGCAAATCAGGGTCCTGTCAAGAAGACTTAAACACTATCGTCTGGTGTAGGAAAGCAGGCTGCGCCCTTGCACGCCACTTGGAAAATACCTTGACTTTATATGATTCGTCCCAATTATGACTGGATTAATTCATTTTACAATAAAGGAGTTTTCAATGGAAAAAGTTGATAGCGGATTGTTCGTGAGCGTTGATTACACCGGTACACTGGACAATGGGGAAGTCTTCGATTCCAGCGAAGGTCGCCAGCCCATGGAAATTCAGATGGGTTCAGGCACTGTGGTTCCCGGTTTTGAATCAGCGATCGTGGGTATGTCGCTCAACGAAACCAAGACCTTCACCCTCTCCCCGGAAGAAGCCTATGGTCATCGGGATGACAGCCGGATGCAGGACTTCCCAAAGTCCGATATTCCAGCAGGAATGGAACCTGAGGTAGGCCAGACCTTAATGCTGAGCACGCCCCAGGGGCAGCAGATCCCGGCCCGGGTTGACAGTATTGATGACCAAAAAGTGACCTTCGATTTGAATCACCCCTTAGCCGGCCAATCCCTGACGTTCAAAATCGAGGTGGTGGGAATCAACGAAACCGCGACGCAACAGCACGGTGGATGTGGCTCCGACTGTTCCACCGGCGGATGCGGCTGCGGTGACGCGGGCTGCTGCTGAACCCCTGTCAACGGTTACCGAACCCTTGATTCCGTCCGTTATCAATCATTAACCCAATGTCCGGTTCTCAACTGGGCACGCCAGCTGATGCGTTGACGCAACCCGAAACCGTCTCCCAAAGTCCTTATATTAAAAAGTATTAAAAGAAACCCGGAACTGAATGCGTCCGTGGCCCGCCTGGGATCCTTGCGATTTAACTCCACATCGATCCACGGCTTGCTCGGCGGTTGTGGTTATCCCGCGTATTGGCACAGAGACACCAGTTTTGATGGCAACAATCGAAATTACCGCTTGCTGCCGTAGTCGAATCCCTTTGGCCCGAGAGTTCAAACCTGGCTGGGTTCATCAAAAGGATGAAAGATGATGTAAACCCCGATCCCCACCCCTGTTTAACCACTCGCCGCGAATCGCCAGCAAGGCCCTATCCTTGACACCACCCACCAAATAAGATAGCAGAAGTGGTTTACCATTTTTCGGTGGGGCGCTCGTCACGGGATCAAACAAACACCGATGAAAGATGCTC
>NZ_JASJGN010000405.1:0-7435 GCF_033791525.1 Desulfosarcina sp. | reverse complement strand
GGTCGTGGCCGAAGCCATGACCCCGGTGCGCGACGCCAAACCAATACTGGATCAACGTAAAATTGAGGTTTACGTCATCGGTGATGCCAAATCACCGCGAAATCTCATGCTGGCCCAGAGCGAGGCCGAGGAGATCGGTCGAAGTATCTAATTTTGTATTTCAAGCCTTTTAAACAATGTGTATACTGTGACATCTGCTGTGCTATCGAATATACCATTTGAAATCACAAAACGGTGAATAACACGAACTAAGACGATGGTGTTGCAATGACCACGCAGGAGGACGACGATCCTTATGAAAATGAAATGGAGACGCCACCCAGGCGCTCTCCGCGGACTAAGTTCAGGGAGTTCGACGATGATGAGAATGCGGCGTTAAAAGACAAACGTTCCAAAAAACGTTCGCACCGGCCAAAAACAGGCAAGGATGATATCTGGCCTGATGCCGACGATTGAGCAGGCATCCTGGTCGCTCGACCTTCATTTAGGGGTGGGCGTTGCATGATTGACGTCAGCGTCAGCAGCGACTGTGGAGAAATCCATCGGCTATAGCCGAGCGGACTGGTCCCAAACGTGTTTTTTGCTCTTTGTAATTTTCACCCGTATGGCCAATAGTGGTCGATACTTTCAACGGTTTGATATCAAGAGAAAAACGATGAAAGGAGCGCTGATATGCACATCACGTTTTACGGGGCGGTAAGGGAAGTGACCGGTTCCATGCACCTGTTGAGCACGGATCAGGATCGCATTCTGCTGGACTGCGGCATGTATCAGGGGCGGCGTAAAACGGCTGCCGAGAAGAACCGGGTGCTGCCCTTCGATCCGGGCATCCTTACCAACATGGTGCTGTCCCATGCCCACATCGACCACTCCGGTCGTATCCCTCTGATTACCAGAAATGGCTTCAACGGAAGGATCTACTGCACCCGGGCCACGGTCGATGCCTGTGGCTACATGCTTCCGGATTCGGCCCACATCCAGGAGAGCGATGCCGAGTACCTGAACTACAAGACGGTACGCTCCGCCCTGTCCCAGATGCGGCCCGGCGAGGACGGCCACACCTCCAAGCGCGATCTGAAGGATATCAAGCGGTTGCTCAAAAAAAACAAGCACAGGCTGAATGCCGAGGTGATCGGCGAATACATCAAACGCTTTCATCTGGAAGGGGTGGAGCCGCTCTACACCGCCGCCGACGCGGACCAGGCCCTCAAGGCCTTCGAGGGAATCCCCTACCGCAGCCCGGTGACCATCGGTAACAACATCACCTGTACGCTCTTCGAAGCGGGTCACATTTTAGGCTCTGCCGTGGTCATGATCCGTTTCGGTGACGGCGGCAACGCCCGCACCGTCTGTTTTTCAGGCGACATCGGCCGTTACGGCAAACCCATATTGCGCGATCCGGCCAGTGATTTTGACGGACTCGGCAGCGATGTGGACCTGATGATCATGGAGAGCACATACGGCAACCGAGACCACGAGCCGGTGATCGATCTGCGTCCCCGGCTCAAGCAGGTGCTCAACGAGACCTTCGACCAGGGTGGTACGGTGCTAATCCCCTCCTTTGCCTATGGACGCACCCAGGAACTGCTCTACGTGATCCACGAACTTTACGGTGCCGGCGAAGTGCCCCGCATGCCCGTATACGTGGACAGCCCCCTGGCCACCAACATTACCAAGGTGTTTGGCGAGCACCCGGAGGTGTTCGACCAAGAGACCCACGAGACTTTCCTCCAGCAGGGCAAGAACCCCTTTGCCTTCCGGCAGGTGCAGTTCACCGAGAGCGTCGAGGCATCCATGGCCCTCATGCGCGAGGAAAAACCTCACATCGTTATCTCCGCGTCGGGTATGTGCGAGGCCGGGCGCATCCTGCATCACCTGCGATACAAGATCCACCATCCCAGGAACACGATTCTCATCGTGGGTTACATGGCCAATCACACCCTGGGCCGGCGTATCCTGGATCAGGGAACGGCATATGAGGCGTCGGGCCGGAAGGGGGACCCCCCCATCGTCAAGATTCTCAACAAAGAGTACCCGCTGAAGGCGCGGGTAGTTAAAATCGGCGGGTTTTCCGCCCATGGGGACCGCAATGAGATGCTTCGGTTTCTGAAGCAGTCCAACCTGAAGATCAAACGGATTGCCGTGGTCCACGGTGAGGAGGATCAGAGTCTGGCCTTTGCCGATCGCCTGAAGAGCAACGGTTTCGACGCGATGGTGCCGCGGGTCGGGCAATCGCTCACCATTTGAGCTCCCTGAGATCGTATCGCCCGCCATTTTTAAATCGTCCATCCATCAACAGACGAATCAGGGCTGTGGCCGCACGCTCGGGCGGATGGAGTGCGCCGCTCTCTTTCAACTTGAGAAATTTGTCCACCTGATCGAACTGTTGGACGCTGCAGTTGCGGATCTTCTCCTGCATGGCGGTGTCCACGGTCCCCGGTGCCACGGCGCAGACGGTGAATGTCGGGTCGATGCGGGAGAACTCCATGGCCATGGCACGGGTGGCCATGTCCAGGCCGGCTTTGGCGGCCCCGTAGGCCGACCATCCATAGTAAGGGGCCCGGCTGGCCCCGGAAGTGATATTGACGATCCATTTGTGGCCGGGAAACGGCCTGGCGAAATTGAAAAAATGCCGGGTCAGCACCAGCGGTGCGGTCAGGTTGACCCGGATGTTCCTGGCCAGGAGCGTGTCATCGCAGTCGCCGATCGGAGCGATGGGATCGAGGACGCCGGCGTTGTTGATCAGCACCGTATGGGTCAGTCGGCTGGTCTGCTGCCGCTCGATTTGAATGCGTTTGACGGCCGGGCCGATGCGATCGGTATGGTTCAAGTCGATGCGGATGTTCTGGTGGTTGACCTTGAGGAAAGGAGCTGCGCGTGACAGGCTGACCACGAAGCTGTTGGGCAGGGCCAATGCCGATGCCGCCAGTGCCTTACCGATGCCCCGGGTGGTTCCGGTGATGAGAAACAGGTGCTCGATCGGAGGCTGTTCCATGACGTGAAGGCTCCTTTCGACCGTCAGGTTGCCCGGACAGCGAGAACCCGGGCGTTGGCGCATTCCAAATCGCCTGTCGACAGGGTGCACGACACGACGGTCTTCCTGACCCCGGTCTCGAGGATGTGGGCCTTTAATGTCAATTCTTGGTCCATTGGGGTGGGGCGGATATAGTTGACGTTCAGGTTGGCCGTGACATACATGATGGCCGGCTCCTTGCCCGGCAGTCGCCCTTCGGCATCATAGGCGGCGGCGATAGCCGTGCCGATGCAGTGGCAGTCGAACAGGCTGGCGATCAGCCCACCGTAAACCACGCCGGGAAAAGCCGTATGGTAGTCCTTCGGTGTGAAACAGAAGATTCCATAGTGCCCGTCCCACTGGGTCCGGATGTTCAGCCCGTGGGGGTTGTCGCCACCGCACCCATAGCAGATGGCATGTTCGCCGCGGAAGTAGTCCTGAATGGCCGGTTGATCCATATTGTCCTATTCTTTGATTCTGAACACCGGGTGATCGATGCGGCTTTCCCGGCATCGGGGGCAGCGCCCAGGCTTGGTGAGGCGGCGCCGATCCGTGAATGTAAAACCGCATGCCAGGCAGGTGCAGGGGGTGAACGACAGTTTTCGTCTCTGGCCTGCCACAGTTTTTTGGATGTGGGTCAGGTGCCGGTAGACATCCTTTTCGGATACCCGAACCGCCTGGGAGATATCCAGCGCCGTCATGGCCTCTCGACACAACAGGTCGATGATCTGCTGGCGATGGGTTCCCATGGGTGCGTTCAAGACGCCTTCCTGCCCACCTGCCGCCGGATATGGTCGATGACTCCCGGCATGCAGGCGACGATTTCACGGGCACAGGTTTCATAGGCGCCAAGGGGAGAGCCATAGGGGTCTTCAACTTCCGGGTTTTCCCGATTCGCTGCGAAGGTGCCTAGCAGCAGGGCGTATTTGCAGCGAAAAAAAAGCAGGTCGTTGATCTTGTCGATGTGATATTTTTCCATGGCCAGCACCAGATCGGCGGACCGGATCATGCCGGCATCCAGAACGCTTGCCCGGTGCTGGCTGATGTCAGCCCCGTACGCAGTGACAGCCTTGACGGCAAAGGGTTCTGCCCGGTTGCCGTGAAGCCCGTGGGTGCCGGCAGATCGGACCGAGACGACCGGTTTCAAGTCTTCCGGTAACTGGTGCCACAGCAGCCCCTCTGCCATGGGGCTCCGGCAGATATTGCCCGTGCAGACCATGAGTACTGAAAATGTCAAAATGCCTCCATCAATGTGGGTGATACCGATTTCAATATAGAGTCGGCAGGCTTCAAAGTCAATCAGACGGGCGATCCATGTGCTTACGACCTTGTTCGATACCTGATCCCAATTTTATACCAAATCGTCTGCAATCATCGCTGAACCCTTTTATCCAAGGTTGATCTTTTAAGCGGGGTTTACTATACATACGAATCCAACAAAGGGCGTTACCCTCTGCCCTGCCCATTCTGCGGAGAGTGCCATGTCAGACACCCGAATCCTTTTTGTAGACGACGACCGAGACATTCTGGCGATGGTCGAGCAGTATCTGACGATAAAAGGCTACGATGTGACTACCGTGGACAACGGCATCGAAGCCGTTGGGATCGTGAAGGAAAAGCAGATCGACATTGTCTTCACCGACTACAAGATGCCCGAATTCAACGGCCTGGAGCTTTTGGTGGCCATCAAAAAATACCGGCCCCAGACCGAGGTGATCATCGTTACCGGCTACGGGTCGATGGAGTCGGCGATAGAGGCCATGAAATTCGGCAGTTATGACTACCTGCAAAAGCCTTTCAAACTAGATCACCTCAGGCTAATTATCGACCGGATCGTAGAAGAGCGGAAGATCAAGGATAAGGCCCAACTGATCCGCAAGATATCCCGGGAGCGCCACCAGTATGGCAAAATGATCGGTCTCTGCCCCAAGATGCGGGAAATCTATGAGGTGATCGACACCATCAGCATCGAGAACCCCATGGTTCTGATCCATGGGGAGAGCGGTACGGGCAAGGCGTTGACCGCACGAACGATCCACGAAAACAGCGACCGCAGAACGTTGCCCTTCGTGCCGGTAAACTGCAACAGCCTCAGTAAAAAGACGAAAACAGAAGAGGAATTCGCCGCTCATCTGTCGGGCATGCTCGCATCCGTGAACGGCGGCACCCTTTATCTGGATGAGGTCTCCTCGCTTCCATCGACCGTGCGTGAACGGATGATGGTGGTTTTGGGCAACGCGGAAACGGATGCCGGTCAGCGCCCGCGCCTGATTGCCGGAACCGCCAGGGAACTGGATGAAGTCATTGCCAGCGGTGCCATGAAAAAGGATCTTCTGGATCTTTTCAATGCCATGTTCATCAAGCTGCCGCCGCTTCGGGAGCGCAAGGAGGACATTCCGCTGCTGATCAACCATTTTCTCTACACGGACAGCCCGGCGGCCAAAACCCGGATCTACGGCATCACCCCGTCGGCCATGGACATCCTGCTCAAGTATCACTGGCCGGGCAATCTGATCCAACTGCAGAATGTGATCGAGCGGGCGTTTGCCATGGGCGTTGAAAATGCCATCGGCCCCGAGGATCTGCCGGCGGAGATCCGCACCTTTGGTACCATCTCTCAAATGACCTGACGATCCTTTCGTTTTCTCAATCCATACCGCCATGGTCGATATTCTTCTGATCCAGCCGCCGATAGCGGATTTTTACCTTACCGCCAAGCGGACCATTCCCTATGGGTTGGCGTCCATTGCCGCCGCCGCTGCACAAAAAGGCTTTTCTGTGGCCATATTAGACGCCCTGGCTACCGGCAAGTCGCGGGTCATTGCGCCGCCTGAAGCGATGGATGACCTTGCCGCCTTTTATGGCCGGGCGGATCAAAGCCCCTTTGGCCTGTTTCACCATTATCGTTACTACGGCTACAGCCTCGAGCATCTTGGCCTCCAGATAAAGGCATCCGGGGCGTTTCTTGTCGGCATCGCTTCTTTGTTTACTGCATACAGCGACATGGCGCTCGCTGTGGCGCGGACGGCCAAAGCCAGCCAGCCCGGCTGCACGGTGGTTCTTGGCGGACATCATCCCACGGCTCTGCCGGCGGCGGTGATGGCGGAAACGGCTGTGGACCTGGTGCTCCGGGGGGAAGGTGAGGTCGGTCTGCCGGCCCTGGCCTTGGCATTGAGGTCGGGCGGGAGCCTGGCGGGTGTGCCGGGCATCGTGTACCGCAATCCCGACGGATCCCTTCATATCGGCGAGCCCGCCCTGTGCCGGGATCCGGACCAACTTCCCGTGCCCGCCTTTGGGTTGATTCGGCGAAAGTTCTATCAGCGGTATGGGCGGGACAGCATCGTGGTTACCGCCGGCAGGGGGTGTCCACTCAAGTGCAGTTACTGCGCCACCGGTGCTGAATCGTGGATGGGGTTCAGAAAACGCTCGGTTGCTGCCGTGCTCCGGGAACTCCGGGCGGCATCGGCGGGGCGCCAGGTGGGATTCGTCGATTTCGAGGATGAGAATCTCACCATGGACCGCCGGTGGTTCCTTGAATTGATGGAAGGGATTCGCGATATTTACGGTGATTCATTACCGGAACTTCGGGCCATGAACGGCCTGTTCCCGCCCACCCTTACCGCAGCGGTGGTAAGGGCCATGAAGACCACCGGATTCAAAACCCTGAACCTCTCTCTGGGAAGTGCAGACGCCGGACAACTGAAGCGCTTCAATCGACCCGATGTGCGCGAGGCATTTAATCGTGCACTGCGTTATGCCCGACGCGAAGGGCTCTCGGCGGTGGGGTACATCATCGTCGGTGCACCGGATCAGGACCCCTTGTCGTCGGTGGACGACCTGCTGTTTCTGGCCGGGCGCCGGGTTCTGGCCGGCGTTTCCGTTTTCTACCCGGCACCGGGCAGCGCGGACTACGAGCGCTGTCGTGCCTTGGGACTGATGCCGGCATCCTTTGCCCGTATGCGCGCTACGGCGCTGCCCATTGATCAGCGCACGTCGCGTACCGATTCGGTCACCCTGTTGCGGCTGGGCCGGCTGCTCAATTTCATGAAGTCACTTGAGACCGCCGGCGTCCCGATTCCCCAGCCGGCGCCGGTGGGCAATCATATGGCGCCTTTGGTGGACCGGCAGCAGGCGGGCATGAAACTGCTGGCGGCATTCCTGTGGGACTGCGGCATCCGAGGGATTGAACCTGATGGTACGGTATACGACCATCGGGTTTCAGCCGCGCTGTGCAGGCGATTTCACAAAGGGTTGCCGGGTGGTTAGAGCCGTCCGATCACCGCTGCCAATCCGAAGCCGGTGAGCACCGCTCCGGAGAACCGGTTGATCCAGCGCATGGCTTTTGCATTCATGCGGGTATTGAACAGTCTGCTGAACGAAGAGAGAATGACCCACCAGGCCATTGAGCCGGAAAACACACCG
>NZ_JASJGN010000404.1:0-3788 GCF_033791525.1 Desulfosarcina sp. | reverse complement strand
GGAAGAGTTCCTCTGGATTGTCCTGATGGTGGTGCTGGCAGCCGCGGCAGGCATATATTTCATGGCAAGATACAAATCTGCCGCCTGAGGCCTGAATTCGATAAAAGGAAAAGAATATGGAGAAGTGGGAAAGTCGATCTCTTCCGACTCTAATGGCAATTTTTACCGCATTCTACCTGTTGGGTTGTGCCATGACGAGTTCAAAGTAAAAAGCCTTCGATGCGGAAAATCTTCTTGCGTCCGCCAGTTTCACGTCCAGGGTCGCTGATACCGCCGAAAAACTCGAAAAGTTGAACAAACTGCCACAGCGCAAACTGCTGCGGCATAGTCGGCAGGACAAGGTGACCTATCTTTACACCGATGTGGTTGCGTGCATATACGTCTACTTGGGAGATGAAGCCGCGTATCAACGTCTCCGACGTTTGGCGTATAGCGAAAAATTGACGGCCAAACAGGAAAAAGGCATCTGGTCAACAACCTTCGCTAGTGAAGAGGCAGATTTAGGCACTTTCAGTGATATTTGCTTTGCGTGACCTGGCAGGCATCGGTTGGCCTTGGGTACCAGTTCAAGCACTTCGATATCGTTGCCGGCTATCGGTATCTGGAGTGGGAATTTAACGACAGTCCTGCGTTCGACAACATTGATTTCAATGGTCCGTTTGCCGGCATCAAATTTTTATTTTAGGATATGAGTTTGCCATGCTGTGAAGCAGAATTAGGATACATCAAAGCCATAGAAATGGTTAAAATGAAATGAGGAAATCGGAAATGCTTGTGTTCACTATTCCAGCCCGTATGAAATGTATACTGACACTTCAGAATAACTTATCATAACGATAGGAGTGGACTCATGGGGATGACCCTGTTCTGGTTCCTGCACCTCTTCATTCAGATCGCACTCATCGTCAGGGTACTGCTGCGGCCCCACCGGGATCCGGCGTCACGGATCGCCTGGATCGTTGTCATCATGGCCCTTCCAATGGCCGGGATCCTGGCTTACCTCCTGCTGGGTGAAACCAACATTGGCCGGCGCCGTGTGGTACGGTCGCGCGACGCCCTCTCCCGCTTGCCGGATGTGACTGACACACCGGGATGGGACGTAGCGGATCTGAAAACCGATGTGCCGCAACAATACCGGCATCTTTTCCAAGTTGGAAAATCCATTAACGGGTTCGACCCTGTCGGTGGCAACCGGGCGCAATTAATGCCGGATTCAAACGCCAACATCGACAGTATGGTGACCGACATCGATGCCGCCAAAGACCACGTCCACCTGCTGTTTTACATCTGGCTGCCGGACAACAACGGTCGCAAGGTCGTCCAGGCGCTCAAGCGCGCGGCTGCCCGCGGGGTCACCTGCCGTGCCATGGTGGACGGCCTGGGGTCGCGCACCATGGTCCATTCGCAGCACTGGAAGGCCATGCGCAAAGCGGGGGTCCACCTGGCAGTTGCCCTGCCCATCGGCAATCCGTTGCTGCGGCCCCTGAAGGGGCGTATCGACCTGCGCAACCACCGCAAGATCGTCGTCATCGACAATGCCATCACTTATTGCGGGAGCCAGAACTGTGCCGACCCCGAGTTTCTGGTCAAGGCCAAATATGCGCCCTGGGTGGACGCCGTGATGCGCTTTGAAGGGCCGATTGCCCGCCAGAAGCAGCAGCTGTTCATCGGTGACTGGACGGCGGAAACGGGCGAAGAAATCAGTGATCTGTTAAAACAACCGCTTCCGCAGGCGCAGCCCGGGTTTACCGCTCAGGTGATCGGAACCGGACCGACCATCCGTTTTTCCGCCATGCCCGAGATGTTCGAGACGCTCATGTACACCGCCCGCCGCAAACTTGTCATCTCGACGCCATACTATGTTCCCGATGAAGCCATGCAGGCCGCTTTGTGTGCGAGTGCCCGCCGCGGGGTGGATACGATCATCATTTTTCCTGCGAGGAACGACTCGTGGATTGTCGGTGCGGCCAGTCGCAGCTATTACGAAGACCTGCTGGCCGCAGGAGTCAACATATTCGAATACCAGGGTGGGTTGCTGCACACCAAGTCGTTGACTCTGGACGATGACATCACGCTGATCGGTTCCGCCAACATGGACCGTCGCAGCTTCGAACTCAACTACGAGAACAATATCCTTCTTTGTGATAGCGCGATGACGGCCGACATGCGTGAACGCCAGGCCAGCTACATCGCCAGTTCCAAACCGGTTACACTTGAAATGGTGGCAAACTGGACCTGGCAGCATCGGTTGGGTAACAACGCCACGGCCATGCTGGGGCCTGTGCTGTGAATGATGTATGTGAGAGGGGTTTGGGGTCAAGTCTGCTTTTGACTTTTGAGTATGCGTTTCATCAATTGTTCAACGCGTTTTCTAAGTTTCGGATCTTCATCAATCTGCTGTCTCATCCGTTCAATGCTGCTGCTGACTGAACTATATTTTTGAATGTCGTATTGGTTCCCGATCTCCTTGAGTGTGTCATGGCGCAACATGCGCACCAGGTAAATAGCAGAATTTCTTGGCTCATTGAACACACCCCGTTGGGACTTAAACAGACCATCCGGTTCAATTTTGTAAAAACTGCAAATGATTTGATTAATCAATTCCACCGAAGGAGCGAGCGTTTTGGCTTCAGGCACATCCTCGTTGTGCTTTAGCGCATAATAGTTCCCTTTAATCCAGTCCAGGAAATCCTTGGGTCCTATTACGGACGGCCATTTTTTTCCGTCAATGACGGCTGACAATTCATCATCATCTGGAGCGGTCATGAACCGGTGATATCTGGATATCTGCGTTTTTCTGTTCTTTGTTAACAGCGAATAGATGAACGCTTTATTGAGCCATTCCCATTTTTTAGAGATTGACAGATAGGCCTTGTGGCTGCTCCAGGGGTAATCTTCCGGCTTTTCGGCAAGGCCCGCTTTGACCGGATTGCGATGGATGTAACTGACAAGCCGCAACAGATAGTCATCGGCACTGACTAAAATTGCCTTGTACCGCCCCCTGAAAAGTTGCCCTTCGCTTCGATGAAGACTGTTGAAGCGTTGGGTGTACACACCGTTGATATGGCGCATGCAGCGGGAAATATTGGCATCAGGGGTTTGGACAAGCAGATGATAGTGGTTGGGCATCAGGCAGTAGGCGGATATGCGCAGGTTCCACATCTTTGTGGAATCGATCATTACCTGGATGAAGGCCTGATAGTCGTCTTTGTCGAAAAAGACCTTTTCAGACCTTCTCCCCCGGTTCATGACATGATACCAGGCATCCGAGTATTCAATTCTTAGGGGGCGAGACATAAGAGGGAGGTTAACACGATATCAAGAAAGAGTCAAAAGCAGACTTGACCCCTTTATTTTCTCTGCTGCAGGGTTAAGTCCATGATTGGTGTTTGGATGATTCGGTATTTTTTTTCCGTGGGTTATTACCTTTGTTTGCTATCCATGCCTGATATTGTTGTAATTTCTCACCGAAAAAACAAGCCTGTTAATCGTTAGTACGCTTATATCCTTATGAAATTTTTGCATTCAAAAACCGACGCGAAAAAAGTAAAAGTTGTGGTACAGATCATGCTGTGAGAGGTGGAAGGGCTGTGAATTACTGTGAAGGTGCGTCAGCATCAGTTCACCTGTTAGCGAGGAGACTTCGGTGAAAAAAAGTCCACTTTTTGCAAAGCATGCGACGAATTCCAGTCAGTCGGACTAACGGCGCAATATTTGGTGCAGCTATTACCATTTTTTCATGGCGGAGGCTGCAAATCAATTTTTCTTTCTTAGCTGCAGCATTTGCC
>NZ_JASJGN010000403.1:0-3826 GCF_033791525.1 Desulfosarcina sp. | reverse complement strand
GCTGGGCCTCGGACTCCTTTTTCTCCGTGGTGTCCCAGAAGGTTTCGATGGCACCGATGACACTGCCGTCGGCGGCCCGGATGGGTGCGGCAGTAAAAAAGAGCCATTTGCCCCCCTGGCCCAATTTCGGGAAAAAGACCTCCGCCTCATAGGCGCCCTCAATCAATTCTGATTTTTTCCACTTGCCGCCGTAGAGTTCCCAAATTTCCCGCTCGCTGTGCTGATCCAAAATGATGTCGGCCATGGTGGGCCGCTCTTTATCCCAGAAGGGCACCCACTGGTGGCGGGTGCCCACCATCTTCGTTGACGAATAGCCGCTTAACCGCTCAAGGGAATGGTTCCAGTGGGTAACGACATGATCCTGGTTCAGGACAAATGTAGGAATGGTGCTGCCCTGGATGATCTGGGTGAGCCGGTTCTCACTCTCTTCGATGCGGACGATATCCCGGCGGTGCTCGGCTTCGACCCGCTTTGTCTCCGTGGTGTCCCACAAGGTTTCGATGGCTCCCATCAAGGTGCCGTCCGAGGCCTTGATCGGGGCGGCGGTGAAGATCAGCCACCGACCGTTTTCGCCCAGCTGTTCGAAAAACTCTTCGGCCTCATAGGCGCCTTCTACCAGGGCGGACAGTCGCCATTTTGCCCCGTAGTACTGGCTGATTTCACCGGATTCCAACTGATCGAGGATCACGTCCGCCATGATGGGGCGTGCTTTTTTACGAAATGGTTTCCAGTGATGGCTGGTGCCCACGATTTCATTGGCGGCAAAACCGGTCAGCTTTTCCAGGGCCCGGTTCCAGTGGGTTACGATGTGGTTGCGATTGATGACAAAGGTTGGGGTGGTGCTGCCCTGAATGATCTGGGACAGCGCCTGCTCTTTTTCCTCCAGCTCCTTGACATGTCGCCGGCATTCATTGTCTGTCCGTTTGTTTTCCGTGGTATCCCAAAATGTCTCGATGGCCCCTACCACCGTGCCATCCGATGTTTTTAAAGGCGTGGCGGTAAACCAGCACCATCGGCCCCCTTTTCCCAGCTTGGGAAAATAAACTTCAGCCTCGTAGGCGTCTTCAATAAGCTTGGATTTTCGCCATCGCTCACCGTATAGCGCGTGGAGTTCCTGTTCGCTGTGCTGCTCCATGATCACGTCGGCCATGCAGGGCCGTTCACTTTCCCAAAAGGGCTCCCACTGGTGCCGGGTACCGATCATCCTGGCGGCGGGATAGCCGGTCAGTTTTTCCAGGGCCTGGTTCCAATGGGTAATCACATGATCTCGGTCGAGCACAAAGGTGGGGATGGTGCTGCCCTGAATGATCTGGGACAGGGTTCGCTCGCTCTCTTCGATGCGGCGGGTGTAATTGCGCCGTTCAACCTCGGCCCGTTGATTGTCGGTGTTGTCCCAGAGGGTTTCGATGGCCCCGATAATGGTGCCGTCCGACGCCTTGATCGGAGCGGCGGTAAAAAAGAGCCAGCAGCCGCCGTCACCCAGATGATCGAAGTATTCTTCTGCCTCGAAGCCGCCGTCCACCAGGGTGGAGGGTCGCCATTTGGATCCGTAATAGTGATCGATTTCACCCGTCTCCAACTGATCGAGAATCACGTCGGCCATGATCGGCCGCTCTTGCTTGCGGAAGGGCTTCCAGTGATTCCGGGTGCCCACCATCGTGCTGGCGCTGTGGCCGGTGAGCACTTCCAGCGCATGGTTCCAGTGGGTGACCACATGGTCACGGTTGATGACGAAGGTGGGAATGGTGCTGCCCTGAATAATCTGGGAAAGGGATTTTTCCTTTTCGTAGAGTTCGGTCTCGATCTGCTTGAAGCGGCGGTTGCGCTGCATCACGATATCCGCAGTCTTGCGAAAGCATTGATGGATTCTCTTTTTGACAGTCTCGGCGGTGACTGTGCCGGCGCTCAGGGAGTCCATGGCCTCCTGGCGGATGGTTTCAAGCTGCAGCAGGTCCCAAAGGAAACGTGAATCCTGGTGATCGATCATCTCCACCGCCGCCGGCTTGGCGTGCGCGATGGTGCGGGCCAGTTCAAGGTCCCAGGTGACCTCAATGATGGTTTCCAGACCCTCCAGGCGAAAGAGCTCACGATAGTCACGGCAGGTATGGATCCCCATGGAGCGGGCATAAACCATACCCACGGCCTTATCGTTGAGATCGGCGACACCCAGAACCTCCGGATGACGGTCTTTGAATTGGTCACCGAACAGGTGTCGCAGCAGTTTGTCGCAGAACCTGCCCCCTCCGACAATGGCAATTTTGGCATTTTCGATGGACTGGATCATAAAACCTTTGGCCGTATCACTTTAACCTGTTTATCTGATGAGCCTGTTTCAACATGTTGCCGCTTGTTCAATATCAAGGTGGACAATCATCCCAACCGGCTGCAGACACCGTGTATGTCGCGTATTGGACCGCGACAACGTTCGCTAACCCCGTCGCTTGCGGCAGGGTTAGCGAACGAACTGAAAATCGATATTCATCCTTACGGTAGGCCCAAATTGGGCATTTTGAAATTAGCGCCTATGGAATCAGCAGCACTGGCAGCTCACTCAGTTCGGCGATTTGGTGGGAAACGCCTCCCAGCCAGTACTCATGAAACCAGTCTTTTCCGGTTCGTCCGATAACGATCATGGTGGCACCATAATCTCTTGACATTTTTATGATTTCTTCCACTGTACGGCCCATCGCCAGGTGGTATTCGCTCGAAATACCGGCATCATCGACCTCCCGGCAATAGGACTGGAGGCGTTTAACACTTTCGTCTTCCAGACGTTTGACCGCCGGCGGCTCCAGGTTCTTGATTCTCCGGGCACCCAGTACGTGGGTGACCATTATTTTTTCCACCAGCCCTTTCAATGCCAGGGTTGCATCCAGGGCTCGCCGGGAGGGCTCCGACCAATCCGATGCCAGCAGCGGCCGTTTCCAGATCTGTTCGTTGGTGCGCATCAGGGACTCTCCCTGCCATTCATATTGCACCATGTACTTGCTCATGAGCACCGGGACATTGCTGCGGCGCAGAATGTCCAGGACATGGGTGCCCACATACACCTTTTCCAGCACCGTGCGCTTTTTTCGGCCCACGACGATCAGGTCGACCTTTTCCACTTTGGCAATCTCCAGGATATCGGCATTGGCAGCCCCCACTTCGATCCGCTGGCAAAAGTGTATCTGCGGGTCGTCGATGGTCTGGATCCAGTCATCGAATTTTCTACGGGCCTCCTCGCGTATGCGGTTTTCGTCCTCCTTCAATGTGCCGCCGTAAGGAACGAAGGCCACATCTTCCCGCGGGATCACGTGGGCCAGAACCACCTTTTTAAGTCCGGCCGCCTTCAATTCGAGAAGGCTCTTCAGTGAGTTGAAGGCCAGCTCCCGGAAACGGGTATGATAGAGTAGGGTTTTGAATGCCATTGTCGGCCTCCCGTTCCTAAAAAAAGATAAAGGATACCACCGCGAATACCGGCAGCAGGAATACCAGCGAATATTTCAGAATATACCCGAAGAAGCTGGGCATGGGTGTACCGGCCTCTTCGGATATGGAACGGACCATGAAGTTGGGCGCGTTGCCGATATAGATGCAAGCCCCGAAAAAAACGGCCCCGGCGGAGATGGCCTTCAAGTATAGGGCCTTGTCCGTCATCAGCAACGGAACCGCCTGGGCTTCGGCCATTCCCGGATAGTGGCTTCCAAGGGCCGTGTTGAAAAAGGTCAAATAGGTGGGTGCATTGTCCAGAAAACCCGACAGGGCACCGGTGACCCAGAAGTAGTGTACCGGTTCCTTCACCGCAGTGATCAGAAAGGCCAGCTGGCCGTTGGCGCCGGCCTTT
>NZ_JASJGN010000402.1:0-10537 GCF_033791525.1 Desulfosarcina sp. | reverse complement strand
AATGGGTATCTTTGACAGGGGGACGACGATGCGCCGCTCCTTGTAAAACTCGGCAATTTTGCGGTTGTCGTCCGAATAGACGGTGGTGATGATGGAGGGATGGTAGTCCGTAAGCGAGGTGATTTTCGGAAGGTCGTCGCTCAAATAGAAATAGATCCCCACCATGGCCGTGGCACCCATGAGCATTAAAAAAAAAGCCATGAACAGCGACCATTTGACGAGCCGGACAAGGGTCGCTCCCGATTGGTGCCGAGCCCGTTTTTTCAGAATCTGGGACGCACTTTTTTCTTTGGACATAATTGACTTGGAATCCCTGATATGGTAGCGGCATCCGATTTGGACGCCGGCAACCGTTGCAAAAACGAACCTCCCCGGTCAGAGCCCGGAGGTGGTCAATCGCACCACCCTAACAAAGTAAATAATTTTTCGCAAGATTATCCCGCAGTTGCGGAAAAAAGGGATTGACTCCCGCAGGTGATGTGGTTAGATAATCCGGACTTGCAGCAATGTTTGAAAACTGAGGACGATGTTGTCTGGATCATGAATGCGGTCTGGCTGCATCCAACAGTGGAGTGAAAACGAATGATCAAACTGAATTTTGAGAAAATGGGAGGACTGATACCGGCCATTGCTCAGGACGAAAAAACCGGAGAGGTGCTCATGCTGGCCTTTATGAACCAGGCCGCCTGGGAAGAGACGTTGAAGACCCGCCGGGCCACCTATTACAGCCGGACCCGTGACACCCTGTGGGTGAAGGGGCTCACCTCCGGCCACATTCAGCATGTCAAGGAAATCCGGGTCGACTGCGACGACGACACCGTGTTGCTGAAAGTTGAGCAGGCAGGGGGGGCCGCCTGCCACACCGGATATGCCAGCTGCTTTCATCAAAGAGAGGAAGGCGGCGCCCTGGTTACCATCGGGCAGCCGGTCTTCGACCCCAAGGAGGTTTATAAAGAATGACGATACCCCTGAAGCTGGGCATTCCCAAGGGAAGCCTGCAGAATGCCACCTTTGCCCTTTTTAAACGATCCGGCTGGACCATAAATGTCAACGATCGCAGCTATTTCCCCGAAATCAACGACGACACGATCGAATGCACCATCTGTCGAGCCCAGGAGATGTCCCGCTATGTGGAAAACGGCACCCTGGATGCCGGTCTCACCGGCAAGGATTGGATTGCCGAGAACGGCTCCGATGTTCATGTGGTGGAAGACCTGATCTATTCCAAAGTCAGTGCCCGGCCGGCCCGGTGGGTGTTGGCCGTACCCTACGATTCGCCGATCAAATCGCTTGACGACTTGAACGGCAAGAAAGTTGCCACGGAGCTGGTGGCCTTTACCAAACGCTATTTCGACGAGCGCGACATCTCCGTGAAAGTCGAATTTTCATGGGGTGCCACGGAAGCCAAAGTGGTGTCCGGCCTGGCGGACGCCGTGGTGGAGGTCACCGAGACCGGCAGCACCATCAAGGCCCACGGCTTGCGCATCATCCACGAACTTATGCAGACCAACACGCAACTGATCACCAATCGCAAGGCGTGGGAAGACCCGCCCAAGCGGGAGAAGATCGAACAAATCGCCCTTTTGCTTAAGGGGGCGCTGCTGGGTGAAAAGATGGTGGGAATCAAAATGAATGTGCCCCACGACAAGCTGGCGCAGGTGGTGACGCTGCTGCCCAGCCTCAATGCCCCCACAGTGGCTTCCCTTTATCAGTCCGACTGGTTTTCCGTGGAGACGGTTGTCGGCACCAGTGTGGTGCGGGATCTGATTCCCGTTCTGCTGAAAAACGGGGCGGAAGGAATTATTGAATACCCGCTTAACAAGGTGCTTTAACGTGTCGCTTGCGTCACATGGTCGGCGCCAACACAAAATAGGGGGGGATCCATGGCATCGAAACGCACCGAGGAGATGACTTCTTTTATTGTCATGGATGTTCTGGAACGGGCCTGCGCGCTGGAGTGCGAAGGCAAGCACATTGTCCACCTGGAGGTGGGAGAACCCGATTTCGACACGCCGGAATGCGTAAAAGCCGCGGCCTGCAAGGCGCTGACCGACGGATTCACCCACTACACCCACAGCTTGGGTTTGCCGGAGTTGCGTGAAGCCATCTGCGAGTATTATCATGACACCTATGGTGTCTTCGTCGATCCGGGCCAGGTGGTGGTCACCTCCGGCAGTTCGCCGGCCATTTTCATGACCTTCGCCGCCCTGCTGGAACCCGGGGACCGGGTGATTCTCTCTGACCCGCACTACGCCTGCTATCCCAACTTCATCAAGTTCGTCGGGGGAGAGCCGGTGAGGGTGCCGGTGTTCGAGGAAGACGGATTCCAATATCGTCCAGAGGCCATCGAAGAAAAGCTCTCTGACCGCACCCGGGCCATCTTCATCAACTCGCCCTCCAACCCCACGGGCAACCTGCTTTCAAAAACGCGCATGGAAGCCATCGCCGGCATGCCGCCCTGGATCGTTTCAGACGAGATATACCACGGGTTGGTTTATGAAGGAAAAGAGCATTCGATCCTCGAGTTCACGGACCGTGCATTCGTGCTCAACGGTTTTTCCAAACTATTTGCCATGACAGGACTGCGACTGGGCTACCTCATCGCACCCAAGGAATTCATCCGCCCCATTCAAAAGGTGCAACAGAACTTTTTCATTTCGGCCAATGCCATGATTCAGAAGGCGGGGATCGCCGCGCTGAAGGAAGCCGGGGATGACGTGGCGCGCATGAAGCGCATTTACAACGAGCGACGCATCTTCATGATCCGACGGCTGAGGGAAATGGGGCTGGGCATCACCGTGGAACCCACCGGCGCGTTCTATGTGTTTGCCAACGCCCGGCACATCTCCGAAGATTCCTATGCCCTGGCATTCGACATCCTGGAAAAGGCCTTCGTGGGGGTGACCCCCGGCATCGATTTTGGCCAGCACGGAGAGGGATACCTGCGCTTCTCCTACGCCAACTCCATGGAAAACATCGCCGAAGGCATGAACCGCCTGGAGGTGTATCTTAAGGCGCGAATATGAACCGGGGCCAGCGACATGATCGTTAAATCGGCAGACTTTGTCACCAGCGCGGTCAAACCGTCTCAATATCCCGAGACCCTGCACCCTGAGGCGGCCTTCGCCGGTCGATCCAATGTCGGAAAATCCTCGTTGATCAACACCCTGGTCAACAGGAAACGGCTGGTAAAAACAAGCGCCACACCCGGTCGAACGCAGCTGATTAATTTTTTTACGGTCAATGACCGGCTTTCACTGGTGGACCTGCCCGGATATGGATATGCCAGGGTTCCGGCATCGGTGAGGCGCAAATGGGGTCCCATGATCGAGACCTATCTCAAAGGTCGGGAAACCCTTAAAGCGGTAGTCTTAATCATGGATGTCCGCAGGATTCCGGGCATCGAAGAGCTAAACTTCATCGACTGGCTGGAGCTTTACCACAGATCACCCATTTTGGTGCTGACCAAGGCGGACAAGCTCTCAAAATCCGCTCAAAAAAAACAACGGCAGGCCATCGGCAACGCGGTAGGTGTAGACGAAGCTGCGCTGATCCTTTTTTCCGCCAAGACACGGCTGGGAAAACCGGAGGTCTGGTCGGCCATAGAAAGGGCCGTCTTTGATGAACACCGCGAACGGAACTGACCCAAACCACGCATTCAGATCCGGCTTTGTGGCCATTCTCGGCGCGCCCAATGCGGGAAAGTCCACCCTGCTCAACCGGTTGCTGGGTCAGAAGATATCCATTACATCCAAAAAGCCGCAGACGACCCGCAATCGGATCCTTGGCGTGGTGCACCGGACCGGTTCCCAGATGGTTTTTCTGGACACCCCAGGTATCCACCGGGCCAAGAACCCGCTCAATGCCCGAATCGTCGATGCGGCCCTGTCTACCCTGTCGGAAGTGGATCTTGTCCTTCTGGTGGTGGATTCCCAGACCCCGGACGAACTGTCGGAACAGCTGTTGCGTGACAAGCTTTCCCAGCAGCGGATTCCTGTGCTGCTGGCACTCAACAAGATCGACCAGGTCCAGCGGCCGGCCCTGCTATCACAGATCGAACGCTGGTCCGGATTGAGTCCTTTTGCAGCCGTCGTTCCCATCAGCGCCAAAAACGGCGAACAGGTTGACCGGTTGATGGATGCCATGGAAGCCATCCTTCCCGCCGGGGCGCCCTTTTTTCCGCCCGAGAGTGTGACGGACCTGCCGACGCGTTTCATTGCCGCCGAAATGATCCGGGAAAAGGCCATCCGGCTTACCGGTCAGGAAATTCCTTACGCTGTGGCAGTCACCATCGACTCCTTCAAGGAAGATAAAAAGGGCGCGCTGATTCGGATTCATGCCACCATCCACGTGGAACGTGACTCACAAAAGGGCATCGTCATCGGCAGACAGGGGGCCAAGCTCAAGCAGATCGGCGAGGCGGCCCGGCAGGAGATCGAGAAGATGCTTGACACCAATGTTTTTCTCAAACTCTTTGTGCGGGTGCAGAAAAACTGGACCAGGGACACCAAAGCACTGCGCAAGTTCGGGTACTGATGATTCTCTCTTTTCATCCTTGCTACGAGGCCGACAGCAACATTCTTTGTGCCGGCAGGGATCCGGATGAAAAAGACCTGGCGGCCATCCGTGCCGCCGATGCCGTCATTTTGCCCCAGGGTTGCCGGGAAGCACTCTACCTGTTGGCCAGGCAAAACTGCTCCTATGTCTTTCCAGACTATGATGCGCGATTTCAATATCCAGGCAAAACCGGTCAGGCCAGACTTTTTCAGGCCCTGGGCGCCCCCCACCCCCGCACCTGGATCTTTGATGATACGAAGCAATTCCAAAGATCTGGTGCGGGAATCACCGAGACCGTTTTTCCCCTCGTCTTCAAGCTGGATTGGGGGGGTGAAGGGGACACGGTCTTTCTGCTCCAGTCCAAATCCGAATTGGCGCGAGCCCTGTCAAAGGCGACGACCTATGAGCAATCCGGTCAGCGGGGATTTGTCCTGCAGACCTGTGTCGCCGATTCAAATCGGACGTTGCGGGTAGCCGTGATCGGACAGACCCTGATAGCGTACTGGAGAATTCAGGATAACCCCGGTGTTTTTGGCACCAGTCTGGCCAAGGGCGCGCGTATCGATACAGAATCAGACCCGAACCTTCGCCAGAAGGCCCTGGACTTGACCCACGGCTTCTGCCAGCGGTCTCGAATAAACCTGGCCGGTTTCGATTTTATCTTCGATCGTTTCGGGGGCACAAAAAACGATCGGCAACCGCTGTTTCTGGAGATCAATTATTTCTTCGGCAGATCCGGTCTGGGGGGCTCTGCCCGTTTCTATACGATGCTACAGGCTGAGATTGACAATTGGCTGGTCGGTTTGGGGCTGGCGGTTAATCGGCCATCCGCGTCAACGGCGAACAAGGAGATGCAATGAAGTCCTATGCCTATGATCTGGATGAGCGGGATCTCAAGCAAGAACGACAAAAAGCCCGGGAGCTGAGGCATTCCCAGTGGTGGAAACGGCGATGTGCCAAAGGCCGTTGCCATTATTGCGGCAGTCGGATGCCGGCAGCGGAGCTGACCATGGATCACATCGTTCCTGTGGCCAGAGGAGGGAAAAGCACCAAGGGAAATGTGGTTCCGGCTTGCAAGTCCTGCAACAACAAGAAAAAACAACTGCTTCCTATGGAATGGGACGCATACCTCCAGATGTGTCAAAACGTGCCGTAACCGACAACGGCCGAAGCCATGACGATGGGCGGCGAATTCCCCGGCTAAGAAGCCGCCGCCTCAGCGACGAATGGATAACGCTTTTCGCTGCATCGCTGTTGACAACGGCACGAAACTGTCTTTTAATCGCCCGACCACGAGTGGTTCCGGAACGTCAACCCCCGGGAGGCCTGATGCGCACCGAAAAAGAGCGGAACCTGCTGCTCAAGGCGCTGGATGCGTTCAAACGAAAAATAGTTGTTATCTCCAGAGACTTTCACATTCTGGCCTCCGCCGGGGTCGACTCTCTCATCAACGGGGAGTCACCATCGGGGAAATGCTGCCACGAGGTGTTTTATAGCCGCCCCGAACCATGCGACAATTGCCCGGCCAAAAAAGTCATGGTTACTGGAAAGCCATCCTTGCGGGACCTTTCATCAAGTTCGCTGAGCAAACAGAAACGGTCCTGCTTGTATGCCTACCCCATCACTGATGAGGATGGGCAGGATGCATTGACGATTTTCAACTTTGAACTTCCGGCGTTGGAGGGTCTTGAGGAAGAACTTCGGCGGGCCAACAGTTTTTTGTATAATCTGCTCCAAAGCGCCTGTGACGGGGTGATTGCCGCCGACATGACCGGAAAGATCATCATCTTCAACGATGCCGCCGCCGAGGTGACCGGCCATAGTGTGGAAGCGGCGCTCGATCATCTGAACATCCGAGCGATTTACGAGGGTGGCGGTGCCAGAGCGGTGATGCGGAACCTGAGAAGTGATGAGTATGGCGGGAAAGGGAAGCTGAAAAAATACCGGATCAAGGCGATTGGCAAAAACGGTGAGAAAATTCCCATCAGCCTTTACGCTTCCACTATCTACGATGAAAATGGCAAAGAAGCCGGCTCCATTGGTTTTTTCCATGATCTGAGGGAACGCATCCACATTCAGCAGAAACTGGAAAAAACCCAGCTTCAGTTGATCCAGTCCGAAAAAATGGCATCCTTGGGAAAATTGTCTGCAGGGGTGGCGCATCAGCTGAACAATCCGCTGGGCGGAATCACGTTATACACCAAACTGATGCTGGAAGACTATGATCTGGAGGACAACGCCAAAGAGGATCTGCACCGGATTTTAAAGGATGCTCAGCGATGCCGGGACACCGTAAAGGAACTGCTTGAGTTTGCCCGGCAGACACGCCAGTTCATGAAGCCGTTGAACGTCAATAAAGCGATCGATCGGACCCTTTTTCTCATTGAGAATCAGACCCTTTTTCATAATATAACGGTGAAAAAGAAAATGGCCCCCTTCGTTCCCCTGGTGTTGGGGGACACACAGCAGATGGGCCACGTGTTCATGAACATCATCATCAATGCGGCCCAGGCCATGGACGGCAACGGCACGATCACCATCATCACCCGGGAATCCGCCACCAAAGATCGGGTGTCAATCGAAATTGCCGATACCGGCCCGGGAATATCCGCCAAGGACCTGGAGCATCTCTTCGAGCCGTTTTTCACCACCAAAGAAGAGGGCAAGGGAACCGGATTGGGACTGAGCGTCGTTTACGGCATTGTTGAAAATCACGGCGGAACCATCATCGCCCGAAGCATTCCCGGCCGCGGCAGCACCTTTACCCTCGAACTTCCCATCACCCATGAAACCGAAAAAGGAGCCGAACATGCAGAGCACGCCTGATCCCGTAACCGTTCTGGTGGTAGACGATGAAAAGGGCATCCGGGACGGGTCGGAGCGGATCATCAGCCGCATGGGGTGCAACGCACTGACGGCCAAAAATGGTGAAGAAGGGCTGGACATTATCGGGCGGACCGATGCGGCCATCGTTCTGTTGGACCTGAAAATGCCCGGCATTGACGGCATGGAGGTGCTCAAGCGCATACAGACCATGGATCGGGACATCCTGGTCATTGTCATCACCGGTTTTGCCACCATCGAAACCGCAATCGAGGCCATGAAACGGGGTGCCTACGATTTTATCCCCAAACCCTTCGAGCCGGATCAGCTGCGAATCGTGGTTAACCGGGCCCGGGAAAAAATCCAGCTTCAGAAGGACACGGTGAAACTGGAAGCCGAGCGGCGGAGAACCCTGGCGGACCTGGGAACGGAAAAAAGCAGAATCCATACCATTGTCGATTCGATTCCCAACGGGGTCGTGGTGACCAATACCGACGGCCAGGTGGTGCTGATGAATCCGGCCTTTTGCCGACTCTTGGATCTCGGTGCGGACACGGCTACCGGCGGGCCGATTTCGGCCTACATCCCTGACGAGGGCTTGTGCCGGTTGATTGTGGAAATATCCCGCGGGCTGCATGTGGATTTTGACGATATCCCCACCTGCGAATTTTCTTTCGGCGGCGACCGGTTTCTCATGGCCCGCGGCCGGCCGGTGCTGGGCGAGCGCAAAGAATGCCTGGGGGCGGTGGTCACCGTTATCGACATCACCAACATGAAGGTGCTGGACCGGCTCAAATCTGAATTCGTGGCCAAGGTGTCCCATGAGCTCAGAAGCCCGCTCTCCACCATCCACGAGCAGTTGGCGCTGGTGCTTAACGATCTGATGGGGCAGCTCAGTGAATCGGAGGAACACCTGCTCGCGCGGGCCAAGGAAAAAACCCAGGGCCTGATTTCCACCATTGGCGACCTGCTGGATCTGTCGCGCATAGAATCCGGAAGCACCTGCCAGGAGCCCAAACCGGTTCAGCTGGAAGATTTGCTCGGCAATATCGTTGACTTTCTCGGCACCCGGGCCAGGACCAAGGCGCAATCGCTCACCATGGACCGGCCGGCCGACTTGCTGCCCACGCTTAAAGCCGACCCGCTGGCGTTGGAGAGCATCTTCGGCAACCTGATCACCAACGCCATCAACTACACCCAGAACGGGGGTGAAATTAAGGTCAAGGCGGATATGACCGGCCTCAACCTGCGGGTCCGGGTGATCGACAATGGATTCGGTATCGAAGCGCGCTACCTGGATAAAATTTTCGACCGGTTTTTCAGGGTGAAAAACGACAAGACCCGCTTCATCACCGGCACCGGGTTGGGGCTGCCCATCGTCAAAGGGCTGGTGGAGGCGTTAAATGGCCGGATCAGCGTTGAGAGCGTTCCGGACAAGGGAACCACCTTTACGGTCCTATTGCCGGTGGATTGAGCGTTCCCATCAAGAAACGGCATCTTGCGGCCCATATCTGCGTTCTCGTTTTATTGAACGTCCTCGACGCAGCGTGGCTACGCCTGCGGTTTGAACCCTCCCCGCGGCCTTGATCTGAACCACAAGCTACCAGTTCTTGATCGGAACGATAGTTGGCCTCGGGTGTCATTTTGCTTGACCGCGACGGCCATATCCGCTACTAAAATTGAAAAATATTGATAGGCGTCCGCCTAATTGGGCGCCATAAATACTGAGTTATGCAACAGGCCTCAGCCACCCAAGCTCAAGCGGGGTGGCTGTTTTTATTTGAGCCAATTTCAAAATGCCCCATTTCGACCAATATCTGCGTTGGGCTCACCATTTCAATCCTCGACATACGACATGTATGCCTCCGGTTGAAATGATCGCCCGCCTTGATCTTGACCGAACTGGAACATCTTGAAACCGGCTCATGTAAACTTCATACCCAGTGTCCGTCTGGAAATGGTAGATTTTGGTTCCCGGCAAGGCCCGAGCGATGTTGTCACCGCAGGCATCGTGGGCCTATTCTGAGGATGGCGACAGAGCGAGAACGCCGCCGGGGGCCGAAAGATGCCGTTTCCGGATGGAGGTTATTTCGGGGAGGCAATGATGGCTACGCTGCTCGTAATCGATAACTATGACTCGTTCACCTACAACCTGGTGCAGATGTTCATGCATTACGACCTGGCTATCCAGGTTCACCGCAGCGACCGCATCACCCTGGCCCAGGTGGCGGCTGGGCGACCGGACTATGTGCTGATCAGTCCGGGACCCAGAGACCCGATCCACGCCGGCATCTCCAAGGCCCTGATCCAGGCTTTTTATCAAACGACCCCTATTTTAGGTGTTTGTTTGGGTATGCAGTGCATCAACGAAGTATTCGGCGGCCGTACGGTCCGGTCCCCGACACCCATGCATGGTAAAACCAGCCTGGTTTATCACCATCAGGAAGCACTTTTTTCATCAATGCCCTCCCCGTTGAGGGTCGCCCGGTATCACTCGCTGGTCGCGCAGCCGTCCAAACCTGCCTTTGAGCGTCACCTTGTGGTTACCGCACGCACAACGAATGCGACGATCATGGGGATGTCACATCGGCGGTTTCCGCTTCACGGCGTACAATTTCACCCGGAAAGCTTTCTGACGGAACACGGATTCACCCTGGTTGAGAACTTCCTGCGGCTGGGCCCGCTGAAAAGCGATCTGGCGACGCATGTCGAGCCTCGGGTGGCCAGCCCCGTTTTCACTGTGGAAACGGGAGGCAGACAGACCGTGGAAGCGAGGGTCTGTTGAAACGCTTGAAGGAATTTTTGCCCGGAATCATCGGGATACGCAGCGAGACACTTCACCTGGAAGAATCCTTCGCGGAGATGGCCTCCCGCTTTGCCCAGGAACCGGGTACCGTGGTGCTGCTCAGTGGCGGAGACCTGGACTGCGCCCGCTACCACATCCTGGGCGTCCATCCCTGGCTCACGCTAACCGGCCGGCCTGGTGAAACGACGGTCGTCATTGACGGGACGACCCATGTGGCGCAACAATCACCGCTGGATTCGCTCGAAACGGTTTTGGCACACTGCCGTCTGAACAGAGGCGACACAGCGGGGCCCGTTGCCGCCGGCCTCTTCGGATATCTGGCCTATGACTTGAAAGACGGCTTGGAAGTCC
>NZ_JASJGN010000401.1:0-8527 GCF_033791525.1 Desulfosarcina sp. | reverse complement strand
GAGATTGGTCAGCAGCTTCAACGATCCTTTGATCAGATCCAGATACTGATTGATCATCAGCTGGTTGTGTCTGTTCTTCTCATGTACATCGCCGATGATCGATCGCAAACAACTGGCGCGGTCCAGCAGGCGTCGACGGATTGGCTGCTCGACAAAATTTGCCAGCTGGCTGATCGTTATTGATTTGCCGTTGGTCAGGTATGCTTCCGACAATTGGCCGATCAGCATTTTTCTTCTTTCTTCAAGCGGTTGGAGCTTGACTACCAGCAATTCCTTTTCGTTCTGAACCTGATCGAAAGGTTCCTTTCTCGAAAGGGAAATCGATGTTTCCTCGTCGACCAGGATCCGTTGCATCTCTCGATAACAGGCCGCCTCTTCATCCAGCAAATCGAGCAGTTCGATAATCTTTACATTCATGGTGTTGTCCTGTGGGTTGCGCTCATGCCTTGGTGCCGATGTGTTTCAGCACGCGGTTATTTTCAAGGGTTTCGTTGATCATGTTCACGGCAATGCGATGGCCTTTCACCCGGTATGTTCCTTCTTCAAGTTCACGTTTTAATTGCATTACCCGGTCTTCACGAATTTCAGGCAGTGAGTGCGCATGTTCGGCGGCGGCTTTGAACGCACGACCTCTTTCCGTGAGGCTGACGGTATCCTTTTCAGCAGTCTTGCTCGGCGCCCCGGTGGTTTCAGGGGGCGGTGGTGTCACCGCTTCAATTGACCTGTTCTGGGCGGGGAGGGATTGCAAGGGGCCTTTTTCGGGAATTTCCATTTAAGATCTCCTGAACTCAACTGATCTCGTTTCCCATGATCACCGATCATGGTCTGTTACCCCTTCTTATCGGCCCTTTGTGGTGAAGGCTTTAATTTCCAGATTTGTCGAATTTATCTACTGACCCGTTGCGGGGCCTATTTTTGCCCTTTGAGTTGATTGAAAATCATGCGGGAAATGCCGATGCCGCCGTTTTGCGCCATCTCCCCTGCGATTTGTTCATCCATCATGTCGGTAAAAATTTCTTCCGCCATGGATGGGGGAAACAGTGTGGATTCGGGGACCGTTGCCCGCATTTCACGGATCATGAAATTGAGCAGCAGGGACTCGAACTGCTTGCTGGCATTCTCAAGTTCGGCATCTGTATGCCCGTCCTGCCGCAACCCCGACTCGGCGGCAGAAAGGGTTTGATCAGCACTTGAGGTGCGCAGTTGAAAAATCGTTGAATCCATGGCCACCGGGTTTAATTCGGCCATCAAATCACCTCCAGATCCGCCTGAAGCGCACCGGCCGCCTTGATGGCCTGGAATATGGCGATCAGGTCCCTGGGCGTAACCCCTAAAGCGTTGAGGGCATTGACCACATCACCGATACTCACCCCATTGGGGACCACCACCAGTTGATTGGCATCTTCCTGGACATTGATCTGGGTATTGGGTAAGACTACTGTCTGTCCTTCGGAAAAGGGCAGCGGTTGAGAGACATCGAAGTTCTCTTTGACAACGATGCTCAGATTCCCGTGGGCAATGGCGATGGTAGATATGCGAACTTGCTCGCCCATGACCACCGTACCGGTCCGTTCATTGATCACCACCTTGGCATCGTTGTCCGGCTGAACCTCGAGCACACTCAGTGAAGCCAACAGGGCAATCGTGTTTCCTTTGTGCTGATCAGGGATGAGGATTTCAATGGTGCCGGCATCCTGGGCGCGGGCAATCGGCTGCGCAAATTGGGCATTGATCACATCGACCACCCGCACAGCCGTGTTGACATCGGGGTTGTGAAGGCTGAACTGCAGGCTGTCACTATCGCTAAAATTGTTTGGGACCTCCCGTTCGATGATGGCCCCGGACAGCACGCGACCCACGGTGGGAAAGTTCTTTACCACCGTGGAGCCCGTGCCGCCGGCACCAAAACCACCGGTGTTCACCGGACCCTGTGCCACCGCGTAGATCTTGCCGTTGATACCTTTGAGCGGCGTCAGCATGAGCGTTCCACCTTGAAGGTTGTCGGCATCGCCGATGGAGCTGACCAGCACGTCGATGCGGTTTCCCCGTTTGGCAAAGGGCGGCAGCTTGGCCGTGACCATGACCGCAGCGACATTTTTCACCTGAATGTCCCTCTGGTCGACGGTCACGCCCATTTTTTCCAGCATGGAGGCCATGGATTGAACCGTAAAGGTGGCTTTTTTCCCGTCCCCGGACCCGTCAAGCCCGACCACGAGACCATAGCCCACCAGCTGGTTCATGCGCACCCCGTTGATCTCGGCGATGTCCTTGAGCCTGGCCGCACCGGCATGGCCACACCACCCTAAAGCGATAATAACGAACATGCAGATCATGATTGGTCGTATGCTTTTCATGGGTCCTTCGATCCTTGGGTTTAAAAGGGCCATACCTTCATGACAATAGCGGTCAGCCAGCCGGGTTTTTGCCGGTCATTGACCACACCGCTGCCGCTGTAGGATATCCTGGCGTCGGCAATGTAGGTCGACAGCACCTGGTTGTCCGCGTTGATATCGCGCGGCCGCACCACACCGGAGAGTTGGATGATCTGGTTTTCCCGGTTGATCAACACCTCCCGCGACCCGGTGACGACCAGGTTGCCGTTGGGCAGCACCTGTGTCACCAATGCGGTGATATAGGCATTCAGATCTCCGCTGCGTTGGGTGGTTCCATTGCCTTGGAAATCACTTTCCATACCGCCGGCCACTTTGGCAAAGGGGTTGAAAAACGGCTGATCGGCCGGAAAGCGTTTTTCTGCATTGAAGAACGCATCCACACTGGCGCTCAGGGAAGAAGAACGATCCGTCGCCGTCCTGGCCTTGTTGGTGGCCTCCGAGGATTCAGCGATTTTTATGGTGACGACGTCACCCACGGTTCGCGCCTTCTGGCTGGCAAACATGGAGATCAAGGGTGCGTTATCCTGCCACAAGGAGCCATCCGGTTGGGATTGGGGGATTGCCGCCGATGCGGATGAAAAGAGCGGCTGCTGGTTGGGTTCATAGCTGGGCGCCTTGGACTGAATCGGCTTGCCCAATCCAGAAAAACCATTGGCGCAGCCGGCCAAACCGATGCCCAAAAGAAGAATAATCAACCCACACCTAAATCTGCAGGCAATGCCAGCGATAAAAGGAGAGACCATGATACACCTCACTAAAAATTAACTTCGACAGCACCCGGTCCGGTGACCCGGGCCGTAATGATGCGGTTGGAATCCGTATTCACCACGCGAACCATGTCGCCCCTGCATCCCTGCTGTTTGACCATGCCGGTGGCTGTAATCATCATGGGGCCGGCGCTGGCGACAATCTTGACGATGTCACCTTTCCTGACCAGCGGCGGTGAGGCAAACATGCTCGATTGAAGAACGGTTTGGGGATAGATCATCCGCGTCGTCCGATTTCCCAGGGCGTCTTCGATACGGCTGACCGTATCCGACGACAGATCCGACAAATCGCGGCGTTCAACCGACAGGTCGGCCAGCTCGATATAGGCATGCTTTCCCAGGGGCCGGATCACGGTGATCACATCCGCCATGACGGAAATCGTCGCATTGACCCAGACCTTTCGAACCGCATCACCGTCCACGAAAAGGTGCAGCGCCATAATCGTCTTGCCCAGATAGTCTTCGTTGCGGGAGGGCTCGATCCGGTAAGTCAGCCTCCCTGTGGGAAGCTGGAGAGTTTCATCAAAACCGATCTCGCTGATGGTCACATCTTCGTTTTTCCATGGCATCCGGCTGCGGATCGCCATTTCAACCGCATGCTGTATCCGCTGGATGGGCAAGGCGGCTGCCTGACGGGTAATCCGCACATCCGGGGGGCCTTTGAAAATCATCGACGCCGTGTCGACCCCGGATTGTTTGAGACGGATGCGGATATAGTCGATGCCCACGAACCGGGTCTGACCGGGCCGGGGAGACCTGGCCACAACCGTTGCACCCATGGTCTTCATCTGGTCTTTTGAGGTGCCGGTCAACGTGGCAATGTCGAACAGGTGTACCGAATCCTTTTCGACCAGGGCCGCTTTCTTGAGTGTGAGGCAGGTGCCGTCCGAGGAGAAAGCGGCCGGTGAAAGCAGACACACCGCAGCCATGATGACGACGCATACGCCCAGCTTTCCCATATTTTCAGATCGATTGATGCCGGTTGTCATCATCGGTCCTATCTTCTCAGGTTGGTTGCCGTCTGGAGCATGTCATCGGAGGCCTGAATGGTCTTGCTGTTGATTTCGTAGGCCCGCTGGGCCACGATCATGTTGACCATCTCATCCACCACACTCACGTTAGACATCTCCAGGTACCCTTGTGCAATGGTGCCGTATCCGTCCTCACCCGGTGTACCGGTGGTGGCATCCCCCGATGAAGCGGACGGAATGTAGAGATTCCGGCCGATACTCCTCAACCCAGCCGGATTCAAAAAGCTGGCCAGTTCAATATTGCCGATTTCCGACGGTTGGTTTTCTCCAGCCAGAAGCACAGATACTGTCCCGTCGGTCCCGATGGAAACGGCCATTGCATCGACCGGGATGGTCAGTTCCGGCTCTATGGGAAACCCGTCCGACGTCACCACCCGGCCATCGCTGTCCAGCTTGAATGTGCCCGCCCGGGAATATCCAGTTTCTCCGTTGGGCTGGATCACCTGAAAAAATCCGCCGCCTTCGATGGCCATGTCCAATTGATTCTGGGTGTGGTTGAATTCACCCTGGGTGAACACCTTCTGAGTGGCGGCGGGGCTTACCCCGTGACCCACCTGGATACCGGTGGGCACTTGGGTATCTGCGGAGGACGACACCCCCGGAGATCGGAGTGTCTGGTAAAGCAGGTCCTGGAAATCTGCCCGGCTTTTCTTGAATCCGGAGGTGCCGACATTGGCCAGGTTGTTTGAAATCACATCGATGTTCAATGTCTGCGCCTGCATTCCTGTGGCCGCGGACCATAGACTTCTGATCATGGTTTTCTCCTCATCTGTTCTTAAATGGTTTTGCCCACATCGTTGATGCTCTTGGATGTGGCTTCATCTGCGCTTTGAATCACTTTCTGATAGGCCTCAAAGGCCCGGGATGTTTCGATCATCTCGGTCATGGCGCGTACCGGGTTGACGTTGGCGGTTTCCAGATATCCCTGGCTCACCGTACTGTTTTCCGGGCGTTCACCCAAAATAGCCGCGTCCGATCCAACAAATCGGCCGTTACCGGCCTTTATCAGCGTCTCAGGATTGGTGAAATCACTAATCTGCAGTCGGCCCACTTCGTCACCATCCACGTAAACGCCTCCCTGCCCGTCGATTTCAACGGTTCCTTCGTCCAGGGTTATTTCACCGCCTTCACCCAGCACCGGATAGCCGTCCAGTGTAATCAGAACACCCTCGCTATCCAGTGTAAAGTTTCCCTGGCGCGTATACTGGACGCCGTCGGGCGTCTGGATTGAAAAAAAACCGCTGCCGTTAAGGGCCACATCCAACGGGTTGCCGGTCTGTCGAATCGCCCCCTGACTGAAATCAATGACGGTAGAAAAAGGCGGTGCATAGGGTGATAAGGATTGAATCCCTTCAATGGAGGTCTCAAATGACTGGGATTCGGTCTCTTCCGGGATCTGGAAGATGGATCGATCGCCTTTATAGCCGATGGTACTGATGTTGGCCACATTGTTGGCAAGCACCTCCAATCGTAATTGCTGGACCAGTGCGCCGGCTGCGGCAAGGTACATTCCGCCACTCATTGGGTTGACTCCTGATGGGTTGGGTTGGGTTCATTCATGGCTGACAGATTTTTCTGCAACCTGTATGCCACAACCAATACTTTCCGTACTGTCTCTATTTTAGGCCGGTTACCCGATCAGAGGACTCGCTAAACCGGCTAAAATCAAAAAACCGGTAGGCAACAAGTGCCTTACCGGTCTTTTTTTCCTATTTTTAAAACCGACGCCAGCCGTGCGGTCAGGCAGCATTCAGCCTCATAACCATGCAGACTTCCGCTTCGGGCAATTGTAGCTGACGGGCGATTTTCGCGACCGCAATCCCGTCGTGGGCCATGGGCAGAATCTGGTCGTAGGAGCATGGTCGATGGGTCGCGACAGGTTTCGCCGCTGCCTGAAAGGCATCCATGGCTTCAGTCATCGACGGTTTTCTGACGACACCGCCCAGTTTTTGTCGTTCCTGCTCGATGGTACGAGCCAGTGCGGCCAATACGGAATCGGTTTTCTGGGTCATCAGGAACATGAGCGCCCGATGTTCAATATCATGATCCCCAAAGGAGGAATTGAACGTTGCGCGCTCCAACCCGATGGCGGTTTCCGGGCTTTTTCGGGAAAACCATCGTTTTATGATCCAGAATCCGATCAGCAGTACGATGACACAGACGCCCCAAATTTCATGGCTGGCATGTAACATGTTCACCTCTCTTCCTTTTCATCAGCACCGTCTATCATGCAAATCAGCCGGTCAGGGTCCTCGTCAATCCTCAAGCAATCCTTCCCGGCGCAGTTTACCTCTCAAATGAATGATGGCCTGGGCATGGATCTGCGAAACACGGGATTCGGTAATATCCATGACTTTGCCGATCTCCTTCATGGTCAATTCATCGGAATAATAAAGCGATATGACAAGCTTTTCCTTTTCAGGCAGCAAGTCGATATTTTGGGCGATGGTGGACTTGATCTCTTTCATGGTGGTCATGGACAACGCATCATCGGTATCACCATATGCCAGTGAGCTGGCAATCGTCGCCGTATCGCTTCGCGATGCCTGACCGACCTCCTCGAAGCTGACGAAAGAGATGCTGGACATCCGCTTGACTTTATAATATTGTTCCAAGTTCATGTTCATCTCCTCGGCGACCTCTTCGTCGGCCACGTCCCGACCCAGTTTCTGTTCCAGCTTCAGATAGGCCTTTTCCAGATCCCGGATCTTTCTTCGTGTGGTACGGCCCAGAAAATCGCGTGATCGAAGTTCACTCAACACGGCGCCCTTGATACGAAAGACGGCGTAGGTGATAAATTTATTATCCCGGGACGGGTCATACCGCTCAATGGCCTGAATCAATCCGATAATTCCGACATTGATCAGGTCATCCACCTCAATGGTGGCCGGCAGATGCACCGCGATCCGATTCACGATACGTTTCACGTAGGGAAGGTATTCGTTGATAATCTGATTTCGCAGCAAATGGCTCTCTTTTCCAAAATTTTCTTCTCGTGATTGCGCCAGATCCATGTTTTTGCTCCACGTTTAGGAATTCTTCCGTTCTGCTTTATGGTTTAAACGATGTCGCGCCAGATCAGCGGTCGGCTCTCCGAGCGGCGAATCATCGGCTCAGATCCAACTAGCTTATGGGCCAGTTCGGCGAAGTTTCGACTCGCCTGGGTCATGGGGGCCAATTCACTGACGACTTTCTGTTTGCGAACACCGACCTTCACCTTGTCGTCCATCAACACATTCCCAAAATATTCGATGGAGATATCCAGAAAACGATTAGCCACCAGACAGAGCTGTCGGCTCACCTCATCGGCTTCTTTTACATTATTTGCCAGATTGACGATCAGCCGGAAATGCTTCTCCTGATATTTTACCGAAAGGATTTTCATCAATGCATACGCATCGGTTACGGAAGTCGGCTCAGGGGTGACGACCACCATGATCTCGTTGGCGGATGCGTTGAAATAGAGTACGTTGGAAGAGATGCCGGCAGCCGTGTCAATCAACACGATGTCGTAGTCGGACAAGAGTGTATTCAGTTCATTGAATATCTCTAATTTCTGGGCCAATGTTAACTTGGTCAATTCCTGAATTCCCGACGAGGCGGGCAGTATCTTTAAATTCCCCGGCCCGCTGATGATGATTTCCGATAATTTTTTCTTGCCTTCAACCACATGGGATAGATTGAAGGGGGGTGTCAGTCCCAAAAGTACATCCAGGTTTCCAAGGCCCAGGTCCGCATCGAAGATGAGCACCCTTTTGCCTGACTTGCACAGGGCGTAACCCAAATTGGCGACGATATTGGTTTTGCCGACGCCACCCTTACCGCTGGTGATGGCGATAACCCTGGCCGGCGACTGCGGCACTGTACCCTTTTTCATCATCGACTGTTTCTGTCTTCTTTTCTGGTTCAGGCTGATAATCTGTCCGGTCTTCTCATAATTTGACATTACGGTTAGTTCTCCCAGGTTATAAGGCACGCGCACACGGATAACCAAGGCCTTCCGTCACCGGTTTTCTGATCATGCTGATGTCGCAGCATGCCCGACACGGTTTAAAGCCTTCGTCCATGGCTTGTTCAGCGCTGCTGAACGCAGCGATATTCTCTGCATTGATCCGTTTTACCGACTTGCAGTTGGAATGATGGAACAGCTCGGAATTGCGGTTGGCCAGATAGTGGACTGAATCGCTGGTCGCGTCACCGTCAGCGGAGCTGGTTTTTGTCTGCTCCCGTTTTCTGGAAAAAAAGGTCACCTGGCCGCCAGCGGGTTCACGATGAGGGGCAACCCCAGCCAGCCCGGCAGCCATATATTCATGAAGGCCATCGGACAGATCCACCC
>NZ_JASJGN010000400.1:0-4097 GCF_033791525.1 Desulfosarcina sp. | reverse complement strand
GGCAAAATCAAGCGGGTCATTTCCGGTCAACCGGGCGGCCTCGCGCACGGCTGGATCAATCGGTATGTCCGCGACAACAATCTCTGCGCCGGTGCCGCTTTGATCGCAGATATGGTTCACCTCTGCAGCCAGGCCGTCGCTGATGTCGATCATGGCCCGGGCAACGGGGGCAATCAACCGTGAGACGTCCAGCCTGCAACCGGGAGCCAGGTGCTTCTCTCTTAAATAAGGGGGGGGCTCCAGTCCGGCAGCCAGCATGGCCAGGCCGGCGGCGGAAGCACCCAGGGGGCCGGTGACGCACAGCAGTTCTCCGGGGCGGGCTTGGCTTCTCAGTCGCAAGTTTCCCGGAGACACCCGGCCCAGTAGGGTGATGCTGATGGTGGCCACCTCAGCGTGGGTGGTATCACCCCCGGCAAGCACCACGCCGTAGCGTCGGCAGGCCTCGGCCATTCCCTTGTAGAGTGCTTCGACCCAGGCCACCTCGGTGTCCGCTGCCAGGGCCAGTGAGACAAACATGAACGTGGGGGCTCCGCCCATGGCGGCAATATCGCTGACATTGCAGGCGACGGACTTGATCCCGACTTGTGCCGGTGTGGCCCAGTCGCGTCTGAAGTGGCTAGTCTCCACCAGCATGTCCGAGGTGACAAGCAGATAATCCCCATTCGGGAAGGATCCGCCGATGACGGCGGCGTCGTCGCCAATGCCGGCCACCAGGTCGGGATGGATGACTGTGGATAGTCGGGCCAGCCGGCTAATCAGGGCGAACTCGCCGCCGACGTCAGCGATTTTCATCTTGCGCGGCTCCCAGCAGTTCTCTGACTTTTTTTGACAGGGAGGCGAGGCGGAAGGGCTTTTGAATGAACCCGCTGCAGTTCTGCATCAGCTTCCGGACAGCTTCTCCGTTCTGGCTGTATCCGCTGGAGAGCAGCACACGGACGGACGGATTGATCGCTTTAAATCGGCGGATCGTGTCGTCAACCGCAGCTCCGGGCATGATCATGTCCACGATCACCAGTTTGACGTTCCCGTCCTGTTTTTCGAAACGGGCGATTGCCTCATCGCTGTTGCCGGCGGTGATGACCGTATAACCCAGAAGAATCAGCATCTCCCGGCCCACATCGAGAAACTCCGGTTCGTCATCCACGACCAGTATGGTTTCGGACCCTTTTTCCGTCATGGCGTCATGGACACCGGCAGACTCACCGACGCAGTCGGACGGCGGCAGCAGCACGTTGAATTGGGATCCCTCGCCCGGTGCACTGAAAACGTCGATATACCCTTTATGGTTCTTGACGATCCCGTAGGTAGAGGCCAGTCCAAGCCCGGTGCCCTGGCCCTGTGCCTTGGTCGTAAAAAAAGGCTCGAAGATCTGCTTCTGGGTCTCCTGATCCATGCCGTGGCCTGAGTCTCGCACCGAGAGCATGGCATAGTGTCCGGGAATAATCTCGTACTTCCGGTTCTCTCTGGTGCTCAAGACGGTGGCCTGGGTTTCGATGACCAGGTGCCCTCCCTCGGGCATGGCATGCACGGCATTGATAATCAGGTTCAACAACACCTGTTCAATTTGGGTGCGGTCTCCACTGACGATGGGTGTGTCCGGACTGAGGCGGGTTTCAATGGTGATCTGCCCTTGGGAGTGGCCAAACATCTCAAGGGTATCTTCAACCAGGCCATTCAGGTTGATCTCGCATAATTCCGTCTGCCCGCCCCGCGCGTAGCCGAGCAACTGGCCGGAGAGTTTGGCGCCCCGCTTTACAATCTGGCTGATGATGGACAGGCGTTTCTGGTGCGAGCTTTGGGGGGATATCTGGTGACGGATGATTTCCACGTTGCCTTGAATGCCGGCAAGCATATTGTTGAAGTCATGGGCGATCCCGCCGGCCAGAGTCCCCACAGCCTCCATCTTCTGGGACTGGATCAGTTGGCGCTCCGTCTTTTTGCGGTGGGTGATGTCCCTCACGGTGACCACCCGGCACGGCCGGCCGGCCAGTTCCCCGGACCGGGAACGCAATTCTGCGGGAAACGACCGCCCGGCGGCCGAGCGGGCTGTGATTTCGTAGACCCGGTCATCGTTTGATGCAATGATCTGTTGAACCTGCCCCCTGTCCTCGGTTGAAACGAATTGACGGATGATGTCCATCCCGATTAACTGATCATGCGGGCACTCAAGCAGATCGGCAAAGGCGTCATTGAACTCGATAACCATGCCGTTGTCGTGAAACAGGATTCCCTCCGTGGATGCCTTGGAGAGCAGCCTGTACCGATCACGGTTTTCCGACAGCGCCTGCTGGGTTTTTTTGCGCTCCTCCACCTCTTTTTTCAGTCGTGTATTGGCTTCCTTCAAACGCGCGTTCTGTTCCTGGATCGTAGCGGTCAACTGAAGCCTGGCCGCTTCCAATACCGTTTCGAAAGCCTTTCGATCGGAAATGTCGTTACCGACGCATAAAAGCTCTGCGACGTTGCCGGTATCGTCCCTAAAAGCCCGGTTGGACCAGACGACCCAGATGCGGTCACCGTTTTTGCGACGGTTTTCGTTGATCTGGTGAGAATAGTCGTCAGGTCGGCGCAACAACTCGTCGATCATCGCCTGCAGATCGTTGCCGGTCGCATCTTTTTCCGGGATGATGGTCCCCACGGCATGTCTACCTAAAATCTCCGGCTCACGGTAGCCGAAAAAATCCAATCCGAAGGGGTTGAGAGAAATTATCCGCCCGCCGCCATCCAGGCGCAAAACGATGCAGTTGGCGTCAGCCAGAGAAATTGAACCGGCGTCCGGTTTCCGGGAGGGTGATGCTTTATCCGATGTCATGGTTAACGATGGCTTTTGTAAAAAGTCCGGCATGTTTGGTGTCAGACAAATTCTAACCTGCTTTCGGCCGCCTTCGCAAGAACTTTAAGAAGGGTTGCGAAACCAATGCAGTTGGCGACTTCGTGAAAGCAGTTTTCTGCTTGCGAAACCGGCGGGTTCAACGGTAAGGTGTTACGAACTTGTCGGCGCCGACAGGTTGCTTGAACGAAAAAAAGATAACGGTGTACAGGAGTGTTGAACCAGTCATGCTTATCGAATATAACCGAATCATACCCACCATCGGAAAAAACGTGTTTATCGCACCCACCGCTGTGGTGATCGGTGATGTAACCATTGGGGACCATGCCAGCATCTGGTTCAATACGGTGCTGCGGGGAGACATGGCGCCGATCAGAATCGGCAGCCACACGAACATCCAGGACAACTGCACGGTTCACACCGATTTCGGCAAACCGGCCATTATTGCTCACCACGTGACCGTGGGACACAACGCAGTGGTCCACGGTTGCACCATCGACGCCGGCAGCCTGGTGGGTATCGGTGCGATCGTGCTCAACGATGCCCATGTGCTGGAACAGACCGTGGTGGCCGCCGGTGCCGTAGTCCGGGAAGGTGCGCGGGTGGGTCCCCGGCAACTGGTGGCCGGCATTCCGGCCGTAGTGAAAAAGGAACTGACCGACCTGCCCATGGACCGATTTGAGCGGTCGGTCGATCAGTACCTGAAGCTTGCCGGCACATACTTGGATCAACAAATTTGACACGCGCCGCCTCTCGCGGGATGCATTTCAATTCATTTCGTATCCCACCCAAAGGAATGTCTCATGGCACCTGCGCCGCCATTGCCGGACAGCCATTTGCGGATCAAGGCTGCAATGGCCAAGACCGCTGAGAACGAGCAGCGATTCCGCGAACTGGCGGAACTGCTGCCGGAAACCGTTTATGAAATGGACACGAGCGGCCACTTTGGCTACGTCAACGCAAAGGGGAGGAACAGTTCGGATACAGTCGGGCTGATTTCGAGGCCGGGGCGAATGCCCTGGACATGATCATTGCTGCGGATCATGGACGGGCCCTTGCGAATCTGTCCCGGGCGCTGGCGGGAAAGCGCGTCTATCACTCCGAATACACGTGCCTGCGCAAGGATGGCTCCACTTTCCCCGGTCTTTTCTTACTCCGCCGTGAAATACCGTGACGGCCAGCCGGCCGGGATATTGGGCATTATCGTCGACAACTCCCACCAGAAAGCGCTTGAGAAGATGCTTCGCGAAGGGGAATCCCGCTATCGCAT
>NZ_JASJGN010000399.1:0-3114 GCF_033791525.1 Desulfosarcina sp. | reverse complement strand
CATCGATGGTACCCAACCGTGATCGTTACCAATCGACCTTCTTCGAAAAAGGTGCATCGCTCAGTTTGGGTCACAATATGCGCTGCTCGCTGGTTCGACGCCAAAAAACAACCACCGGCACATATCCAGATTACTGGCGGCGGGTGAAACGCAAGTGCCGGGCCCTAAAACCCGCCGGGGATCAGCAATACCACTACTGTAAAGCTGGAACTGCCGCACTGATCAACGCCAAGGCAGCTATACACGCCCCTCGATTTCCAATCTATCAAAATGCTCATAGCTGCGGTCATAGGTGCGCTCGGCATCGTCCGGGAAGACGCATGCCGGCAGCTGGCGCATCTGGACATGGTACTTCAGGCAGTCACAGCAGATCCCTTTGCGAGAACAGGGTTCGTATGAGCAGTTGCAGCGTTCCAGATTCTTCTCTTTGTTGCATTCCATCTCACACCTCTCCCTTCAATCCGATTTCAGCGGCCACGTCCCGCATGCCCATGATGGTGTCTGTGATTAGATCGCCTATTTCCACGCCCAGCATGTCGGCCCCCTTTTGAATGATCGACCGGTCCACACCGGCGGCAAAGCGTTTGTCCTTCCACTTCTTTTTTACCGACTTGGCCTTCATGTCCATGACGCTCTTGGTGGGTCGAACCAAAGCTGAGGTGGCCACCAGACCGGTTAGTTCATCGATGGCATAGAGGACTTTTTCCATGTGGGTTGTCGGTTCCACATCGCTGCAAATACCCCAGCCGTGGCTGACCACGGCGCGGATCAGATCATCGGGCCAGTTGTTTTCCTTGAGGATGGCTTCGGTCTTTTTGCAGTGCTGGTCGGGGAACTGTTCGTAATCCAGGTCGTGGATCAGGCCCACGATGCCCCAGACCTCCTCGTCCTCACCATATTTTCTGGCCATGAAGCGCATCACGCCCTCCACGGCAAAGGCGTGCTTGATGAGGCTTTCGCTCTGGTTATAGGTTTTGAGCAGGGCCAGGGCGTCTTCCCGGGTGGGCGTTGGGTGGTTCATGGTTATCTCCTGAAAATGATAAACGTTGTCGGCGATAGCCGCAGGTCTTATATTCAATAAGAATCTGATTTACCATATGCCCGGGCGGGCAACAAGCCCTTTGGATGGAGAACCAATGACCCGCAAGCAATCCCAAGATGAACTGCACCGGCTGACATCGGCAATTCAGACGCTCAACACCCGCTGGGCCAGACGGGCGCTGTCTCTCTGGCAGGGCCTTCCGCTCGATGGCTCTCCGGAGCAAATATACGCAGGGTTCGAAGCGGTCCTGACGCCGGAAACCATTGCCGGGGTGGCTGATACCCGTGACGATCCGACCCGGGCGCGTATCCGTCATGGTTTGATCGATCACTACCTCCAGCGCAAGCTGATGCCCCACGAAACGGAAATGCAGGCCTGGAGCCGCGGCGCGGCAGCCCATGTCGACGGCGAAAAAATTTTCTTTACCGAAGTCATTCCCTGGTGTCAGAAGTCCAGCACCCTGCTCAAACGACAGCGGCTGCAGCAGGAGACCGGGCCCCTTTGTAAACTGCTCAAGCCCTTTGCCGTCAACCACTGGAACATCCTACTGGAAACCCTGACGGATGAGTTGGGATTTGACAGCTACATCGACTATTGTGGGCAGAAAAAGGGGATCGATTACCCGCGGCTTTACCGGGAGATGAAAACCCTGATCGAGCGGACGGACGATTTCTATTTTGCCGCCATGGAAGCGTGGAGCCGCCGACGCTTCAACCGCCCGCTGAAAGACCTGTCCCGGTTCGACGCCATCTACCTGCTCAGTCTCGGCCAATGGGACCGGTTGTGTCCGGTGGACAATCCCGAAAGCACCTTACGCTTTTTCAGCCGCTGGGGGTTCGATCCGGCCCATCATCCCGGTCTTTTCCTGGAAATCCGACCGGCGGCAGGCAAAAGTGCGCAGGCCATCTCCGTGATGGTCAGGATACCCCAGGAGGTCCACATTCTCATGCGGCCCGAAGGCGGGTGGATCGATGTGGAAACGCTCTGGCACGAACTGGGGCATGGGCTGTCGGCCGTTGCCACCGATCCGTCGCTGCCGGTTGTGGATCGTGAACTGGCCACGGCCTTCAACCTTTCCGAGGTTTACGCTTTCCTGTTGCAGCGGATGGCGCTGTCCCGGCCGGTTCTGGAATCGGTGATGGGGTTGCCCGAGAAAACCGTTGCCACGATGGTCTACTACAAAGACCTGAAAGATCTTTCCGTTTTTCGCCGATACGCGGCCAAGTTCATCAGCGAGTATGAGATGTTTGCCGGCGGCGAGCTGTCCGACGGCCGGCCCTATGCCGACACCATGGCCCGGGTCACCGGCTTTTTCCACCAGCCCGAAAGCCATCTGTTCGATCTGGTGCCCGAGTTATACTGTGCGGACTATCTGCTGGGATGGATGGGCGAGGCGGTGCTGGCCGGCCACCTCCAACGCAACCTGGGCAGCTGCTGGTGCCTGCGCGTCGAAACCGGGGAGGTGCTCAAACGGTTGTGGCGCCAGGGAAACAGCATGGACATCTTCTCTTTTTTCGAAAACAACGGCCTGGGGAAACTCACCCCCGCAGCGTTGCTGAAACGCTGGGAACGCCTGGCCGACAGCCCCTGCCCGGACTGATTGGCCCGGGGCCGCCGGACCGCATTTTTCCAGGGGTCCGGTGTCTTTTCAATATCGCTCCGGCACCCCTTCGCCGAATCCAGCCGGCGGGGAAAGACGTTGCACGTTTATGTGACCGCGTCCGGCTGCCGGTGAACGCCTGGGGTTGCATTCTGCCTGCGGGCTGGTATGATCCTGACGCTGTCTTCACCCATCCAATCCCATCGCGGAGTGCCAATTGAAAATTGTCGTTACCAATGATGATGGCTACGACCAGCCCGGCTTGGCAGCGCTGGTCGAATCGGTAAAACCACTGGCAGATGTATTCGTGGTCGCACCGGCGACCCCCCAGTCCAATGTGGGCCACCGGGTGACCATGCGGGAGCCGATCCGGGTAGACCGGCTGGACGAGGGTACCTACGTGGTTCACGCGACACCGGCCGACTGCACCCGCCTGGCCGTCAAGCAGTTGGTGCCCGATGCCGAGTGGGTC
>NZ_JASJGN010000398.1:0-3762 GCF_033791525.1 Desulfosarcina sp. | reverse complement strand
GCAGGCCGCGTTCCCGGCAGCGGCCGTCGTATTTGGGCTTGCCGCCTTCGGCCTTGGCCTTCTGGCGCATGGCCTCCACCTCCTGCTGGGTGCAGGTGCAGTAGTAGGCATCCCCCGAATCCAGCAATTTCTGGAGGTATTCACGGTAGAGGTCGAATCGCTGGGTTTGAAAAAAGGGACCTTCGTCCCAGTCCAGCTCCAGCCAGCGCATCGCCTCGAAAATGGCATCCACGGATGCCTGGGTGGAACGCACCGTATCCGTATCTTCGATGCGCAAGACAAACTTTCCGTGATTCTGACGGGCGTAAAGCCAGTTGAACAAAGCCGTGCGGGCGCCGCCCACATGCAGGTAACCCGTGGGGCTCGGGGGAAATCGAGTAACGATGGTTTCCATTGTTGATCTGCCTTATGTTAGTCGTTCGTAAACTGATGCAAATGACACATCTAGTTAAACAATAAGTTATTTACCGGTCACGGCGCATCGTGCCGTTTGCATGCTCACCGGCAGCCGCAGGACCTCAATCGGTAACCCAACCGCCGGTCTGTCTGTGGCCAACCAATATCTTCGCTATGAGGTTAACCAATCGTAATAACAATCAATGAAATCGAAACCAGCCAATCACGGTCAGTTTCAGGCCACCTCATTACCACATCCCCAAAGGGGGAACAAGGGTGCGGCGGGAAAGATTTTTTGGAAAAGCCTTGACATTCGTCGGCTTTTTAATTACTACAGGCGACACCAATTAAAAACACGGCTTATTATGGAATAGTTATATATATTTTAATATGTTAGGAGATTACTAATGGCTGTACCGAAGCACAAGACATCTAAGTCAAAACGGGATAAACGACGCGCCCACGACAAAATTGACGCGCCAGCAGTGGGAACCTGCCCGGGATGCGGCGAAGCCAAACTTCCCCACCATGCCTGCCCCGAATGCGGCGAGTACAAGGGTAAAAGCGTTATCGTTAAAGACGACGACTGATCGATTTCTATCGGGTCAGAACCTTCAGACGATTTCCCCCAAAGGAAAAGCCAATCATGACCGACACCGGATCCCATCGCCCGCAGGGTGGTTTGGACGAAGAGACCCGGCAGATGGTGGTCGATACCGTCCGCCAGCTGTCCAAGCGCCTGCTTACCAAAAAAGCCGTCCTGGAATGGGACCGTGACGAAATTTTTCCCGAAGCCGCCGTCCGGGAGATGCTGAGCCCGGAGATCGGGCTGCAGCTGCTGTTCATCCCCGAAGCCTACGGCGGAATGGGCGGCGGCGCAATGGACTGCTGCGCCGTCACCCGGGAGATGAGCAAAATCTGCCTGGGTGTGGGAACCGCCTTTTTTGCCATCCAGTTGGGCTCGGACCCCATCATCGTTGGCGGCACCGAAGCCCAGAAGGAACGTTGGCTGGGCGCCGTAGCCGAAGGCCACAGCCTGGTGGCCTACGCGGTGACCGAAGCGGAAGCCGGCAGCAACCTGGCATCACTCAAGACCAAGGCCGAGCCGGTCATGGACGATTCCGGCACGCTCACCGGCTACCGGATCAACGGATCCAAGCAGTTCATCTCAACCGGCGGCTACGCCGATTTCGTGACCGTACTGGCGCAGACTCCCGAAGGACCTACCTTTTTTGTGGTCGAAAAGGGCACCCAGGGCTTCGATCAGCACAAGGGTGAAGAGAAGCACGGCATCCGGGCGTCCAACACCTCACCCCTTACCTTCACCGATGTTTATGTCCCGGTTGAAAACATGATCGGCGATGCCCCCGGTAAAGGGCTCAAGCAGTCCAACCAGGTGTTCGGCTACACCCGGCTCATGGTGGCGGCGATGGCCCTGGGGGCCGGAGAGGCCGCCCTGGAAGGGATCGCCATTCCCTATGCCCATGAACGGATACAGTTCGGCGGTCCCCTTTCCGCTAAAAAGGGCTACACCAACAAACTGATCGTTCCCCACTGGGTCAACCTGAGGGCCGCCGCCGCCCACATCGAAGCCATCGCCCGCCGAATCGACAGCGAAGACGAAGACTTTCAGGTGGAAGGCTCCATCGCCAAGCTCTTCACCTCCGAAGCCGCCAACCGGGCGGCGGACGATGCCATGCAGGCCCTGGGCGGCTATGGTTACATCAGCGAATTCGGCGTTGAAAAAATCAAAAGAGATGTAAAAATAACCTGTATTTACGAAGGCACCAGTGAAATCCAGCAGAACATCATCTCCACGTTCCGTTGGAAAAAAACCCGCAAAACCAAAGGTGCCTTTTACGAAGAGATGGCCAACGGACTGGATGGGCTCCACGGCGACTGCGATCGTTCCGGCTGCCGGACCCTGGCCGTCTGTGCGCGCGTGTTGAACCGAACCATCGATTTTGCCCATGAAAACCGCCTCACCCGCCACCAGCAAGTCATGTTCGCCCTGGCCGACATGATGGCCCACGTGGAGGTGGGGGAAAGCATGGCCCGGTTGGCCGTGAACGAGCCGGATGAGATTAACCTGGCCACGGCTCGGGTCTTTGCCAACAGCTGCGCCCGCCTGGTCTCCGAAAAAGCCAGATTGATCGTGATGGGCAGCGACGTCGTCGCCGCTGAAACGGCAGATCAATTCCTGCCGTCGTTGGATCTGCCCGCATTGGAGGGCAGCTACCGGGGGCTGATCGACGACATGGACCGCATCGCCGACCGGATTTTTGAGAGGGCATCATGACCGGATCGGGCGATCGAATCGTCGTGGTAACCGGGGGATCACGAGGCATCGGACGGGCCATCTGCGCCGCCCTGAGCGCACCGGGAACCACCGTCTATTTCAGCTACAACAGCAATCTGGATGCGGCCCAGACCACGGCCAAGGGCATCGCGACCGGCGGTGGCAAGGCGTGCTACCACCAGGTTGACGTGGCCTCGGAAAGCGCCGTATCCGAATACCTGGGGGCTGTTTTAAAGGAGGCAGGGCGGATCGACGTGCTGGTGAATAATGCCGGCATCACCCGCGACGGCCTGCTGGTGCGCATGAAGGAAACTGATTGGGACGCAGTCATGGACGTCAACCTGAAAGGGACCTTCAACTGCATGAAGGTGGCCGCCAAAGTCATGATGAAGCAGCGCTACGGGCGTATCGTCAACATCTCTTCGGTGGTGGGCGTTTCCGGCAACCCGGGACAGGCCAACTACGTGGCTTCAAAAGCGGGTATCATCGGTCTGACCAAGGCCGTAGCCCGGGAATTGGCCAGCCGGAACATCACGGTGAACGCCGTGGCCCCCGGTTATATTGATACCGACATGACAGGCGATCTCGACGACAAATCCAAGGCGGCCATGATCGGCCAGATCCCCATTGGGCGAATCGGCACTCCCGACGACATTGCCGGCGTCGTCGCTTTTCTCGTCTCTGCAGCCGCGGATTATATTACCGGCCAGGTCATCCATGTAAGCGGCGGCATGTATATGTGAGTATTATTGAATTGGGGTATTGCGAATTGAGGAATTCAATGCCTTTCAATTCCGGAATCCCTCAATGCCCGAATTCCTCAATCCCTTAATTCTGTTTTATTATTGAAAGGAGATCCTCATGTCAGCAGAAGATAAAGTTAAAAAGATTATCGCGGAGAAACTCAGTGTAGACATTTCCGAAGTGGTTCCGGAGGCCTCTTTTGTGGACGACCTCGGGGCCGACAGCCTCGACCTGGTGGAACTGATCATGTCCATGGAAGAAGAGTTCGACGTGGATATTTCCGATGAAGACGCCGAAAAGCTGGTCTCTGTCAAAGACGCCTT
>NZ_JASJGN010000397.1:0-4899 GCF_033791525.1 Desulfosarcina sp. | reverse complement strand
GCGGACCTGAAGCCAAGAATGTAAAAAGAGCAACCTGAGAAACTCGTATGGATTCACAAACGGGGCATTCTGCCAGAAATGGCTGGGTGCCCCGTTTGCCTGCAGCACCATGCCTTTCCCACCGTCCTGCAGGTAAGTCAGTCGCCCATTCGCTCCTGGATGATTGGATGCCGCTATTTAGTGCCCATCCATAAATGACCAATTTGCCCGATATCTGCGTTATCCGAAAAATTTTATCCTCGGAATATCAAACATATGCTTCCGGTAAAATTTTTCGAAAGCCTTGATCTCGACCCAAACTGCCTATTCCTGGACGGACACTAACCCGATGAAGCACCACCCGCACCCTTTCGCTGGGCTTTGACCGTCCGTTTGTGCAGGAGGCAATAACTGTGGTGACGGGGTACTGCTTTCAAAAACCAGTTAAATCGAAGGCCAAGGAGACCGCACATCCATGATAGAAGTAAGGCATCTGACCAAGCAGTTTGGCAGTCATCTGGCGGTGGACGACATCTCCTTTACCGCCCAGAAGGGAGAAATCCTGGGTTTTTTAGGCCCCAACGGCGCGGGAAAGTCCACCACCATGCGGATGATCACCGGCTTCTTTCCGCCCACCCGCGGAACGGTGATCGTCGGCGGCAATGATATTATGGCTCAATCCATTGCCGCCCGCAAAATGATCGGCTACCTTCCTGAAAATGCACCGGTATATCCGGATATGACGGTCAACCAATATCTGGATTTCTGTGCCGAGATTCGTGGATTCAGGGGAGCCGCCAAAAACCAGCGGGTGGGTGAGACGGTAGAGCGATGTTTTCTTGCCAGTGTCCGTCATCAGGTGGTGAACACCCTGTCCAAGGGATACAAACAGCGGGTTTGCTTTGCTCAGAGCATCCTGCACGACCCCGAATACCTGATCCTCGACGAACCCACCGACGGTCTGGACCCCAACCAGAAGCACGAAGTACGCCTGATGATCCGGGAGATGAGTGCCACCAAGGCCATCATCTTTTCCACCCATATTCTCGACGAGGTCGATGCTGTCTGCAGCCGGGCCATTATTATTGCCGACGGAAAGGTGGTGGCCGACGACACACCCGACGGGCTCAGGCGGCGGTCCATTTCTCACGGATCTGTGGTCCTGACTGTCAAGGGCGCGGCGACTGACGGATTACAGAAACGAATTGCGGAACTGGACGGGGTGGCGTCAATTTCGGTTGTGGAATCCGATGGCGAGCGGACGACCTTGCGCATTTTCCCTGACGATCCGGCGGTTCCCGTTGCCGATCGGGTGATCGCTTCGGCAAACCAGGACGGGGTTGGCATCGCCGCGGTGTTTGTTGAGCAGGGGCGGCTGGACGATGTGTTTCGTGAGATTACCATCGGTATAAGACCCTAACCCGGAAAAGCCGGAAACAAAAAAATGCAAGCAACAGATTTTAAATAACAAACTACAAATAACAAATCTCAAATAAATTCAAAACTACAATATCCAAAGCTCAAAAAAGGGCAAAATCTAACGGTGATAGTTTTTTTGGTTTCTCCAATATCGATGATTGGAATGTCCTTTCTTCAAAACCGCAAGGTTTGGAATTTTGAATTTTTGCTATTGTGATTTGTTTCCTAAAAAACAATGGAGTGGCCCATGCAAAACGGTAATTTTTTTAGTAACATATGGATCATCATGAAGCGCGAATTTGCCGGATACTTCGGTTCGCCGGTGGCCTACGTCTTCATCGTGATCTTTCTTCTCCTGACCGGGTTTTTCACCTTTTACATCAGTAATTTTTTCGAAGCGGGGCAGGCCGACTTGAAAGGCTTCTTCCAGTGGCACCCGTGGCTGTTCATGTTTCTGGTTCCGGCCATTGCCATGCGGCTGTGGGCCGAGGAGCGCCGGCTGGGGACGATCGAATTGCTTTTGACCCTGCCGGTAACCGTCACCGACGTGGTTCTGGGGAAATTACTGGCCGCCTGGTGTTTTATCGGCATCGCACTGGCCCTGACCTTTCCGCTGGTTCTGACCACCATGTACCTGGGCAATCCGGATCTGGGCGTTATTTTTTGTGCCTATCTGGGCTCATTTCTCATGGCGGGCACGTTTTTGAGCGTGGGCAGCATGACCTCGGCCCTCACCCGCAGCCAGGTGGTCAGCTTCATTCTGGCTGTGGTGGCTTGCCTGTTTCTCATACTAGCCGGTTTTGCGCCGGTGACAGCCGTACTGTCTGGGTGGGCGCCGATGTGGCTGGTGGATTTGGTCTCCTCGACCAGTGTTCTATCCCATTTTGCCTCCATTGCCAGAGGCGTGCTGGACGTGAGGGATCTGCTCTACTACCTGTCGGTGATGGTCTTCATGATCTTTGTCAACGGCGTTATCCTGCAAAATAGGGAATCGGCTTAAAGGAGGCCAAGAATCCATGAGCGATGGAAAAAGACGCATCGGAAAAACCGTATTCTCGGCCGGCAGCGCCGTGCTGGTGCTCGTCATCGTGGTGCTGGTGAACATTCTGTTGTCCCGAACCACCTTGCGCTGGGATGCCACTGAAGACAATCTGTACTCATTGTCCCAGGGTACACGGACCATCCTTGCTGAACTGGATCAAGACGTGGTGATCAAGGTGTTTTACAGCAAACACGTGGTCAACATCCCTTCCCATATCAAGACCTTTGCCCAGCGGGTGATCGATTTTCTTTCCGAGTACGAACAATACGGAAAGGGCCGGATCTCCGTCGAAATATACGACCCCAAACCCGATTCCGAAGAAGAAGAGTGGGCCGTTAAATACGGCATGAAAGGCATCAGCCTGCCGACCGGCGAGCAGGTCTATCTGGGGCTCGTTGCCCTGGCCGCCGACCAGGAGGCGGCCATTGCCTTTATCGACCCCACCCAGGAGACGCGGCTGGAGTATGACCTGACGCGCATTATAGCCCGTGTACAGACGACGGATCGAATGAAGATCGCCGTATTCAGCAGTCTGCCGGTATTCGGTGAAGCCCCCGCGAACATGGGAATGGCCGGGCCCCGTCCCGGCTCGGAGCCCTGGTTTTTCATTCAGGAGCTGGCAAAGACCTACGACCTGACAAAAGTGCAGCCCGATGCCGACCACATCGATCCGACTGCGGATCTGCTGGTGCTGTTTCACCCCAGAAACATGTCCGACATGCTGGCCTTTGCCGTGGACCAGTACATCTTGGGCGGTGGCAATGCCATTGTTTTTGCCGACCCCCTTTCCCTGATGGACGATCCGCGCATGGGACCTGGCGGGTCCATCCCCACCAGGCTGTTCAACGCCTGGGGGATCACCATGGAACCGGGAAAAGCCGTTGCCGACTACACCTACGCCACCCGGCTGAGGAACCGCAACAACCAGGCGGAGAACAATCCGCTGTGGCTCTCCGCCTCAGCCGGCGCATTTCTCGCAGACAACCTGATTACCACCAACCTGGAATCCATGCTCTTGCCGGTTGCCGGTGCCATCGAGAAACTGCCGGACAGCATTTACACCGTTGAGCCCCTGGTTCAAACCAGCACCAACAGCGTGAAGGTGGACGCCTTCGCCCACAACATGAATGTGAACGCCATTCGTCGGGATTTCAAACCGTCGGGTACGATCCACAATCTGGCCGTGCGAATATCCGGCACGTTTAAGACGGCTTTTCCGGAGGGAAAACCGGCCGCTGAACCCAAAGCCAGCGAAACGTCGCCGGAGGCAGGCACCAAGGATACGGAAGAATCGCTGAAGGAAGGTAAAGCACCCTCGGTCATCGTTGTGGTGGCGGACAGCGATCTGCTGTACGACGGCTACTACCTGAGTCAGCAGAACCTGCTGGGCTTTACGATTTCCAACATCTTCAACGACAACCTGAATTTCATGCTCAATACGAGTGAGATGCTGACCGGTAATCCCGCCCTGATCAGTATCCGCTCCCGGGGCACGTTCGAACGGCCATTTACACGGGTGCAGGAATTGGAGCGCAAGGCCCAGGACCGCTGGTTGGACCAGGAGCAGGTGCTGGTTCGCCAGGTGGAGGAAACCAACCAGAAGCTTAGCATGCTCGAGCAGCAAAAAGATGACGCCCAGCGTGCGATCCTCAGCGAGGAACAGGAGCAGGAGATCGCCCGCTTTCAAGAGGAGAAACTCAGGATCAACAAAGAACTCAAGACGGTCCGGCGCAACCTGCGTGCCGAGATCGAACAGCTGGGAACCAAGGTCAGGTTCGTGAATATATTTCTCGTTCCTCTGCTCATCGGCATCGGTGGGATCATTTACGCAATCACTCGAAGAAGAAAGGCATAGTTGATGAAGGGCAAGACGTTTTTGATACTGCTGGCGGCGACAGGCCTTCTGCTGGCCCTCTGGTTTTTCCGTTTCGGGGTCGAGGAGCATACCGGCCAGGTGAAAATGGGAGATAAGCTGTTTGCCGACCTGCCGGTGAACGCAGTGACTACACTGACCCTCGCCGATTCTGAAAACAAAGTGGTCCTGGTCAAGGGTGACAAGGTGTGGCAGGTCGACGGACGCGGCGGTTATCCGGCCGACTTCGATCAACTCAGGGAGTTGGTGGTCAAGCTCTCCCGGTTGAAAATCGGCCGCAGTTTTCCCGCTTCAACTGAAAGCCTGGCCCGCCTCTCACTGATGGCCCCTTCCGCCACGGACGCTTCGTCCACGGGCAAGCAGGTCACCCTAACAGACGCGTCGGGAAAGATCCTCGCCAATGTCATCCTGGGTCAGCGTCGTGAGACCGACAACGGGGAAGGTGGTGGGCAGTACCTGAAAAAGGTCGATGCCGACACCGTCTTTCTCGTGGACGGCAATTTCCGGTTCCTGAAAACTGCACCCGCCCAGTGGTTGAAAAAAGAGATTATAGATGTCAATGCCGAGGAGGTGAAATCGGTCGCCT
>NZ_JASJGN010000396.1:0-4675 GCF_033791525.1 Desulfosarcina sp. | reverse complement strand
AGAGAATGATCCCTAATATGGTCAGAACACTAGGGGTAAACACACCGGCAAACGTGCCCAGCCGGCCGGCAGTGAGGCTATCGTCCGTTGACGATGGTTTATTCATGGATGGCGGTCTCTTTCTTGTGCCATTGGGCCGGTAGGCTACCGGTTGGCTTTGAAGCAAATGTTCTAGTATGCGGCTTTTCCCGGAACACTGTGGATGCGTTCGGATGCGCCGGTACCTTGCACCCAAAAAGGAATGGAGAAAGGCTAAAGGAAACAACCAGCCGGCATCATAGGCGTTTTAAGCAAGAAGGTCAAATATATTGCCCCATCGCCTGGATAGAACAAAACAAGGGGGTGATTGTTGAGGGAGCTGCCCGACCTGAACACCGCACGTCGGAAAAAACGGGTCAAGTTTCCGGCCAGAGCGCCGAAGATGAAGTATGAAAATCAGCACCAAAGGATGGGTACCATCATGAGATCGTTCATTACAAAAGGCAGGCTAATCGTAGCGACCGTTACCCTCATTCTCCTGGTCGCCGGTTTTCTGTTAGGTACCCAGCATGGCTATAACCTGGGATATCTCGACGGGGAAAACAGGGCCAACGGCTGGTGGATCGACAAAAAAACCCACTATTACGAATCTTCCGAAATCAGAAAAAAGCGAATCAACCTCAAACACAATCATATTTAACCCATCTTCGCTTCACGGCAAATGAATGCAATCTCGGCCAAAGCACCTGCAGGCGCGACGTCTTCACCACGCAAAAAAATTCCATCGCGTGTGCAATTTTCGTAACTGCTTTGCCTGAAGCCTTATCTATAAAATTTAAAAACTTATATATTCCAAATATTTATAAATCAGGCATGCTGATTGCTATATCATATGGTTTCGGTTTCCAAATGGAGGGGTTCCATCCCTTCTTAACCGATTGTTCCTTCACGACAAGCAACTATTTCAACGATCGCGTGTCTTCATTACATGGACCTCCATCTGAATTGAGCGTCACCCAGCGAATTTCATCGATGCGCTGATTGCCTCCTTCTGCCTTTCTCTTCTCCGACACGCTGCAACCACAGACCAAAAAGATCCCTTTGGCCTGGGAATCAGATGTGCCCCGAGAAGGCGATGCCTTGTTGGAATTGTCTATTCTCGACAAGCTGTTAAACCGCACCCGAAAAACAACCCCTAAGGGACAAGGAGGTGATGCCGGCAAACACCATTCTGTGTCATGTTTGGTTACTGTTTAGATCTGCAACTCAACAACCGATCAAGAGAGAGGAGCACCAATGAAAAGATCAATCCAAACCACGGCCATCGTCGTTATGCTAATAACCTGCTTTGCCGCTCTGGTATGGGCTGAAAGCGCCACGAAAGAAGAGGTGATCGCCAAAACCCAAGCAGCGGGAAAGCTGGTTCAGGAAAAAGGCGTGGAGATGGCCAGTCAGACCATTGGAGATAAAGAAGGGCCGTTTGTCTGGAAAGACACCTATGTGTTCTTGATGGACCTGGACGGCAAAATGATCGCGCACCCCATCAAGCCGGAACTGACCGAGCGGGACACACTGGTCGAGGTGAAAGATACCGACGGTAAACCCCTGTTCGTGGATTTCATTCAAGTCGCCGGCAACAAAGGCTCTGGCTGGGTGGACTATATGTGGCCAAAGCCGGGAGAGGAAAACCCGTCGGCCAAGAGCACCTATATCTATCGCGTTGAAGGCACCCCTTATTTTGTCGGGGCCGGCATCTACAAATAGTATACTGAAAACTGCCATGTCTTACAAAAAGCCAGCGCAGAATATCCGCGCTGGCTTTTTCTATGAAACGCTGGGCACCCGAAGGACCCTCAGGTTGTTCTCATGTCGGTGATCATGATACCATTTTGCAGTGGATAGGGAATAACAATCCTATTCGTTACTTCCCGTTTACCGTCTTCCTCAACTTACCAGAGCACTTGAACGTCACCACCCGCCTTGACGGAAGAATGGCATCCTCACCGGTGGCCGGATTCCGGCCTTTCCGCTCATTTTTTTTCTTCACGCAAAATTTCCCGAACCCACTGACCAGGATATCCTCACCGGATTCCAGTGAGGCTTTAATCAATTCAAGAAGTGCTTCAACGGTTGCTACGGATTGGATCTTGGAAAATCCGAGTTCATTGTAGACCAGTTCTACGATGTCATGCTTCGTCAGTGCCATGTGTGAATCTCCATTTGTAGGTGGGATGAATCCACGTTCGCAAAATTTCCTATTCTTGTCAAGGGGTTGGTGTTCATTGAGATGTTGGAGAAAATTCACGGATAGCGTCCGGGCCAGAGGCTTGTCCGTCTGGAAGTCATCGTGCCTCATCGTTCTGCAAAATAGTGGGGGAGGGGGGTATTGGAACTCTGGATCCGTCATCTCCACTATTTGATTTCTCCCGGAGTCAACTCTCGAAGTGGTTGCTTTGGCTTCCCGCCTTAGAATCCATTTGCTCGGCCAAGGCCTGGAATCGCCTGGCCTCGGTCTCGTTGCCTATGGATAGGTATATCCGGCCGACCTTGGCATAATACACGGAGGCATTTTCAGGCCGTTCCTGGGCCAGGGCGAGATAGAGTTCCAAAATAGCAGTGTCGTGCTTGCCGGCGGCAAAAGAGAGATCGGCAAACTTTTCCTTGACCAGTGGATCGACGCGGTGATGACAGCTGTTGCAGTGCCCCATGATCTCCTGGTACATCCGGCGCGCATGATCCATTTCGTTCAGGGCCTCGTGGGTTCTGGCCAGCGCGGCTGCGATGGATTCATCCCAGCCATAGGTCGCCAGGAAATCGCGAAAGAAAGTTTTGGCGACGTCGAAGTGGCCGGCCTGAAATAGGGTTTCACCTTTGAGGACGAATACTGGCAGAGACGCCGCCAACTCGTCGGGGATCGACGACAACAGCGCGTCAGCCCGGTCGAATGCCCCTTGTTCCCAGTATATTTCACATAAGATCTGATAGGCCGGCAATGTGTCCGGGTGATTTTGCAGCAGCGTCTCCAAGAGCTGCCGGGCCTGCTCGGGCCGGTTGAGTTGGAGGCATGCCGTGGCCAGTTCCAAGGGAATATAGCTGCCCGCCGCATTCCGGGTTTCCAGGGCACGGGCAAGATAGTCTGCGGCGGTCTCGAACTCCCCGTTGTTCAGGGCGAGATAGCCGGTTTTAAAATCGGCGCCATACCCCAGGTAGGCCCGCCGCACCGGATCGGGCAGCGTGCCGCACAAGGCTCTGAACGCTTCATCCGGCGACTGAACGCCCAGACTTTCTTCTTCCGGTTCCCATTCATCTTCCGGCTTTGAAAGCATCTGGCGGCGCTCAGCGGCACGAACCGCCTCGATCTCCCGACGTTGCTGCGAGAGGGTTTTTTTTAAGGCATCATCGTCGGTCAGCGCCAGGGCCAGTTCCACCAATTCCAAAGCTTCTTTATAATCGCCGATTGCCGCCAGGTGTGCCCCATTGTGGTGATGCTCGCGGGCCAATGCCTCCTTGGTGCCAGCGATCTTCTCCTCAAGCCGACTCAGACTGTCCCGATCTTGACCGGCGGCGGCAGTCCGTTTCCGATGAGCACGTTCATATTCCAGTTTGGCCGCACCCCAAAACCCGGCCGTGCCAAGCGCATCCCCTTTTTGTTCGAGCCGTTCAGCTGTAGGCCCAGAAAACAGGTTGAACCATGCCATCACCGATCTCCTTTGCATCTGCCCAAACGTTGCATCAACTCCCGGGAAAAAACTACTTTTTCGATATCCTGGCAAAAATAATCAAAACCCGTCTCATTTTCAATTTTTAAAGGTCGAGGACCCAAATCACGAGGTGCCCCGGCCTGAACGTGATGGCAATTCGGCGATGCATTCGATTTCCACCAGCGCATCCAACGGGTTTTTCTTGACCGAGATGGTTGTCCGGCTGGGCTTGTGCCCCCGAAACCGCTCTGCATAGACCGTGTTCAGGCCTTGGAAATCATTCATGTCATAAAGGTACACCGTCGTTTTAACAATGTCTTTCAAACTCAACCCCACACCGGCCAGAACAATTGAAAGGTTGTCCAATACGCGATGGGTCTGTTCTTCAATGGTGGAGCCGACCAGCTTCATGGTCTTCGGGTCCAGCGGTGTCTGGCCTGAACAAAAGACCAGATTGCCTGCCTTCATGGCATGGCAATACGGGCCAATCGCATCGGGCGCATCCTGAACATGAACAGCTTGCATTTCATTTCCCCTCTTCGGTTTGATTCACGATCATGCCTGACCGCAGGCCATGGTTAAGCCAGCAGACGTGGAAGGTTATCGATCCTACCATAAAATGAAAGGGTAAAAATTGACAAGGCCCTAAACAGGGCCTTGTCAAGAGGGAGGAGTGAGGAACGTTTTACCGTTGCGCTATTACACTGCATTTACCGTGCCGCTTTTAAAATTTTTATTTTTCCGTTTAAATTCAGTGCGTTTTATATGCGTTAGGTCAGGAAGGCTTCGACGGGTGTCAATTTATTAACGCCCGATGGCGGTCTGGGTGTCAATTTATTGACGCCCGATGACGTTCTGGGTGTCAATAAAGTTGAAGGGGCAAAACCCAGGGCGCAAAGCCTTGCCCGAGATAGCATCACAGAAGCAGCGCAGTTCAGTGGTTTTCCGATCCTCTCCGGAAGTGATCGGAATCGAAACGGATTCAGTTCTATTGA
>NZ_JASJGN010000395.1:0-2817 GCF_033791525.1 Desulfosarcina sp. | reverse complement strand
CATGCCCCTTCCCGGAAACCTGTTGACCACCGCCATGGCAGTGATGCCCCACACCGACGTTTCAAGAGCCCTTGAAATGGCCCTGTCGCTGGATGTGCCCTTTTGGCCCCAGTTGCCCAACTTCAGCTACTATGAAGACATGTATGTTCAGGCGGCGGAGCATTTTCCCGGCATCATACTCGACGTCAGCAAGCGGACGCTGCGGTTTTCCATAGACCGCTTTGCCGAGGAGTTTGAAGAGACGCTTGCCCGGTTTGACGACCCTGAATATTTCGACATCAGTGAAACCTATTCCGCCGTATACCACCGGTTTCTTTCCCTCGACCTGGCCGATCGACCGGCTATCCGGGGACAGTTGGAAGGTCCGGTCAGTTTTGGATTCAACATTCTCGATCAGGACGAGCGGCCCATTCTTTTCGACGATACGGTTCGGCCCTTTATGTTGGAGTTCATGGCCAAACGGTTGAACGTCCAGTTGAGTCGACTGAAAAACAGGAACGCCAATGCATTCATGTTTGTGGACGAACCGGGGCTCCAGTTTCTGTTTTCCGCATTGGCGGGGTACAGTGACATCAAGGCCAAGGGCGACCTCGACCAGTTCTTCGCCCAGGTGGATCGGCCCCGGGGAATTCACCTGTGCGGCAATCCGGATTGGGACTTCCTGCTGAACCTCGACCTGGAGGTGTTGTCCATGGACATTTACACCAATGCGGAGATTTTTTCATCCTACGCCGCATCCATCCGGCGATTCCTGGACAAGGGCGGATTGATTGTCTGGGGGATTGTTCCCACCGGAATGGAGACATTTTCTCAGGAGGATCTGCCGTCGCTGATCGGTCACCTGGAATCGGTCTGGCAAGCCTTGCTTAAAAAGGGGGTGGATCGGGATCGATTGATCGCACAGAGCATGCTGTCCCCTGCCACCTGCTGTTTGGTGAACCCGGACAAGGAGAAAACCGTGGAGCGTGCTTTCTCATCCGTGAACCAGATGTCACGGCAAATGAGAGATGCCCACCGACTGGGTTGACACAACCGTCGCACCTACTCAACCGGTTTCCAGTACCCTTCCTGCTTGACGTATCTCACCTGGGAAGCGGGTACCCAGATCCGCTCCTCATGATCCTGCTCGTATCGCCAGTGGTCAACCATCCACACCTTCTTTACGCCATAATCCCAATAACCGGGTTCGGTTCGTGTGTCCATGACAGGCGGCACCCACACTTCCTCCGGTTCGGGGGGCAGTGCCGGCACCACCGGAGGGGGATTGTTCACGATGATGATCGGCTGGATTTCCCGCACCACGGTCGTGCTGGCGGGCCGCCAATAGCCGGGACGGCCATGCCCTGGCCTGCCGGGTTTATAACCCGGATAGATCGGATGGGCAGGTTTTCCCGGGGACCCCGGATGCAACGACCGCCGGGACGGCTGTCTGAAGCGGCTGCGTTTGTCGTGGGAAGGGCGCCTGGCTGATCGATTAAACCGGCTTCGTATATCCGGTGACGGCGGTTGTGTGTTGGATCGTATGCCGAACCGATGATGCGTCCCGTGATGGCTGCGATCGGCAAAAAGATCCTGAGGGCCGACGAAAATTAGTAGAAGCGTGACAAGCAGTATTTTTTGCATTACCCATCCCTTTCGATGCGGCATCACATCAAAAAAAGTAGGTCTCACCATGTCCCAGGGGAATCCACTGCCGGAGAAGCCCTTTTTCGCCCAGCGCTTTTTCAAGATCCGCAGGCGGAAAGTGTACCGGCTCGTCACCCAGTTGGAAGGTCCCCCAGTGGGCGATCATCAATTGCCTGGCCTTGATTTCCTGAAAGGCCTGGACTGTTTCTGCCGGGTTCATGTGGCTGGGTGCCATGAACCACCGCGGCGCATAGGCGCCCATGTTGAAGATGGCCAGGTCGATGTCATAATCGGCGGCCAATTGCTCGAATCCATCGAAGTAGGCGCTGTCTCCGGAAATATAGATAGTTGGTCCACCGGCGGTTTTGATCAGATAGCCGCCCCACAGGGAGCGGTTGGGGCCGATGATGGGGTTGCGCATGGTCCAGTGGTTGGCGGGCAGAAAGGTGATCTCCCGGGCGCCGTCCCTGTAACGTTCAAACCAGTCCAACTGGGTGCGATGGGTCATGCCCACTGCTTTGAATTCCCTATCATACCCCAAGGGGCTGATCACATGGGTGCCGGGATCCAGCGTCGCCAGGGACCGATGATCCAGATGGTCGTAGTGGCCGTGGGTGATTAGCACGTGGTCCGGCCGCGGCATGCTCTCCGGGTTGAAGGCCAGGGGCGAATAATCCTTGATGAACCAGAAGATGTCGTTGAACACCGGATCGATCAGCAGAACACGATCCACATCCTTGATCAGCACGGTCGAATGTTTGATGAAGGTAACCGACACACCCCGGTGGGCCTTTACCGGCTCCCAGTCGATGGCGACGGGTGAAATCGGCTGGTCGTCAAGGAAATCACCGTAGGCATTCTTGTGAAAAAGCTTCCACGACAGCACCTGCCAGAATCGACCGTCGCGCGGGATACCCATGGGATTCGAAAAGGTGCCCGACCCGTGATGTATCCTGCGTTGGGCCATTTCCCGGAGGCTGTCGCCGTTCAGCGGGCGATAGTGAAGTGTTGCTGATGGGCCTTCGGTGTTTGCGGCCGCCTGCACAACCCGGGGCAGAAACTGGGCTGCCAGCAACGTCTTGAGTGCCGCTGAGAGCCTGCCCATAAATTTTCTCCTGGAGATGCGCTGAATCGGATCAAGCATGTTTGGGTTGGTATCGAACGTGACGCTCCTTAGTCAACAGGTTCCTC
>NZ_JASJGN010000394.1:0-13416 GCF_033791525.1 Desulfosarcina sp. | reverse complement strand
ATCGTGTGCATCGACCGAAAAATCGTATTCAACAGCTCCCGGTCTGCCGAATCCGTCTCCAGGCGCAGCAGGCTGCTCTCCAAGACCTCCAGATGCTCCCGGGTCTCATCCGCAAAATCCTCAAGCAGAGAATTATCTGTCATGGAACTCTCCTTCTTCCCATCGGTGGATCATCGGGCATTCGTCACACTCCGGCACGAAGCGGCTTACAACCGCTCGATCAACTCAAGAATCTCGACAGTCTTATGCTTATTGATGTACCCTTTTGCTCCTATTTGAACGGCCTCTTTGCTATACTTATCTTCATCCAGGTTGGAAAGCATAAGGATTCTGGCGCCGGCGTCGAATGCCAGGATCGCTTTGGCAGCTGCAATTCCATCCATGCCGCGCATGGTGATATCCATGGTGACGAGTTCCGGATTCAGCCTCTGGTAAAGGACGACTGCCTCATCGCCGCTTTTGGCTTCACCGACGACGGTGTGGCCGGCTCCGAGTAGGGTCTGCTTGATCATCTTTCGCATAATGGACGAATCGTCCACTACCAGAATCGTCTTTCCCATCCACCATTTTCCTTTTCTATAATACGCAAGGAAACGAGTAAATGCCGCAGAGCCGGATTAAACGCTTGCCGGCACTTTTGATCGTTTCATGGATTTTAATTTCTTGATTTCATCAACCATAAGAATGCGGCTGAATTCGAGAAGAATTAAAAGCCGTTGATCCAACTTGCACACCCCGTTGATGTACTGGCTCTTCAAACCTGCCACCACGATGTCGGGAGGCGGTTTGATGCTGCTTTCCGGGACATGCAACACCTTGGTGACACGATCCACGACAAACCCGGTGACACGACCTTCAACGGTGAGGATAATAATCCAGACGTCCGGGTCGAGATGGGCCGATTGGACGAGCTTCAGTCGTTTTCGAAGATCAATCACCGGAATGATGCTGCCTCTCAGGTTGATCACACCTTCAAGAAAGTCGGGCGCATCCGGAATCGGGGTGATCGGTGAATCGCGTATAATCTCCTGTACGGTGAGAATATCCACCCCGAACATCTCTTCACCGATGAAAAAGCCCACAAGCTGCCTGGTTGCTGTTTCTCCGGTTGATTCTAGACTATTTTGCGCAAACAGTTCATTCATCAGCGCTCTCTCCTTTTAGTGGCTGGTGTCCAGACAGTGCCTCTGGATTGCTTCGGCCATTATGGTCCCGGGGAATACCGCAGACAGACCATATTGTTTAGCGGTCATGGCTGTGGTGTCATTGCAAAGACAGGTTCTCGGATCCTGTATGATGGCATTCCCGCCCCCTTTGAGAATTGCTCCAATACCCGCTATGCCATCTTCTCCAATGCCGGAAAGCAAGATTCCAGACGCACGGTCTTTCAGGGTGTCGGACAGGGAAACCATCAGCGTGTCACAAGCTTGCCCGGGGCTTTCGGTATTTTTCGGCTGCAATTGAATCGCCAGTTTTCCCGATCCATTTTTTACCTTTACCTGTTCAAAAGCCGACGCCAGGTAGCAGGTACCCGATTGCAAGGGGTCTCCATCGACGGCGCGACGAACGGTCATAGGACTGTGCTGGTCCAAATAGGAAACAAAAGCGTCAACATGGGGTGCCGCCGCATAGAGTACAGATAAAAAAGCCGCCGGTAGCTGCGGTTTGATCTCGGGTATCAATCCCAGCAGTGATCCGTATCCCCCGTATGAGCTTCCAATGGCAAAAACATGATGACATTCCTGCGTGCCGATCGCTTTCTTCTCACCCATCACTTTGGCCGGACGCAGGTAGCGGATGGTGTCGATTCCAGCGCGGGCGGCATTTTTCACCCGGCTGATAATCAGTTCGTTCTGGCTTTTCAGATCTTCTTTAAGCAAGCTGGAAGGTTTCTGCAAAAAATCAACGGCCCCGTATCGCAAGGATTCAAAGGTTTCCAATGAACCCTGGCCGGTGAGTGTGCTGAACATGACCACCGGCGTTGGACATTTGATCATGATGTGCTTGATGGTGGTCAGGCCATCCATTACCGGCATGTTAACATCAAGCGTCACCACATCGGGTTTGAGTTCGGGGATCATTTCCAGCGCCTTCAGACCGTGTTCCGCTTCGCCCACCACCCGCAATTGGTCGTCGGTGGAAAACATATCCTTGATAATCTTGCGAAGTAGTGTGGAGTCGTCCACGATCATCACTGAAATCGGCCTTCCCGACAGTTCGGGCGGCCCGCAATCAAGCGCCATTTTGGCAAACGCATTGAGCCCGCCGTCTCCCATGGACGGTTTGGAAACCATCAGGCGTTGGCAGCAATCGGTGCATTCAAAGGTGTGCAGATAATCGCCAAGCTTATCCGAACTTAAATCGTTCCTGGCACCGCATTCTTCACAGAATATGATCATCTCTTCATTTTTCTCCGATGCCGGCCAGTAGACCGCATGGTTTTTTACCTCAGGGTGCGCCAGCAATCTCGATTTGCGCGGTTATTGGGGAGACGTTATGTGCACCACCCTATGACTCGTCGATGGCCGACCGCACCCCTTTTGCATTTCTACCGCACCGGGAATCTGCGAATTATTTATACCTTTTCCTCGTCGATCCGGAACAGAGAAATCTGCCGGGTCAGGTTCGATGACAGCTGTCTCAATTCTTCGGTGATACCCACAACCTCGGTGGCACCGGCCACCGTCTGGGTGGCACGGGCTGCTGATGCCGTGGCGATTTCGATAAGGCTTTTGGACCGCTGGGACTGAAGGTCGGTAAGGCCTCTCATTTCCTCACTTCGCTCCACCACGCTGCGCATCTCCGTCCCCACATCGTCAGCGCTCTTTTCAGCCTTCTTGACCAATTCCGAAATCGCCCTCGATTTGGCGGTCAAGGATTCCAGTGCAGCCTGGGCGGCCTCGCGACGCTTACCCTGCCGGCCGGCCATACCGCCGATCTCCACGGCAAGAACGTTGAGGCCTTCCATCAGGGCAGTCACCTCTCGCGTCTGCTGGTTCAACGTTTGGGTCATTTCAGAAATGTTGTCGATGGCCTCTCGGTTGATCTCACCGCCTTTGGCGATTTTTTCCAGGGACTGTTCAGATCGCTCGGTCAGGCGGGTACCCTCCTGAACACGGTTGGTTGACTCTTTGATCAGTTGACCGATCTCTTTGGCTGCTTCCGATGATCGTTGGGCCAGTTTACCCACTTCATCGGCAACCACGGCGAATCCTTTTCCATGAACACCGGCTCGGGCTGCCTCGATCGCCGCATTGAGCGCCAGCAGGTTGGTCTGTTCGGCGATCTCTGTGATCACTGAGATGATATCGGATATTTTCTCGGAAGACTCGGCAATGGCCTGCATACCCAAAACAGTTTCCTTAACGGATCGAGCACCTTCCTGGGCCGCAGTCAAAACCTCCTGCCCGTGTTCGGTTGCCCGGCCGGAAGCACGCGTCATCTCCGTCACAATGTTATCAATCTGCTTAACGGAATCGGTGACCTTGCTCACCTGCTCGCCCTGCTTGCCGGCGCTGGTCACAACCATCGCACCGGTTTCACCCATCACCGTCACACGTTCACTGGCGATATTGGCTTCCTGGATCTGCTCACCGGAAGCCTGCCCCATCTGGCGTGTGTTCTCAATGAGGTTTTCCACCCGCCGGTAAGACAAGTTGGCTGCATCACGCTGAGAGTGGGAGAACTGAGCCACTTCGCCGGCGGTGGTGCCCATCTGGTTTACCGTCTCCTGGATAATACCCATCTGGCGCTCTTCCTCCGTGGCGCGCTCCTTGTTGGCCGTTGCCCGTTTGGACACCTCGCCCGAAAATGAGTCCACTTCCGTAGCCGCGACATCGGCGACCTTGAGTGACTCTCTCAGCGCGCCGGTCATGTTGTTGAAGGCCTTGGCCATCAACCCGACCTCGTCACCGGTCTTGACTGGTGCTTGGAGTGTCAGGTCTCGATCGGTGGCCACCTTGTTGACCACGCCGGCAATCTCGACAACCGGCCGGGATATTCCGCCGGAAATCAGGTAGACGACACCCAGTAAAATGAGCACAGCCACGTTTCCCAGGATCAGGGTGGTAGTAAATAGTTTACGCGGCTGCTTGAGTACCTCATCGATGGGAAGGTTGACGGCAAGACTCCATTTCTTTTTGGCCGACCCGATGGCAATGGGAGCCAGGATATAGTAAGTCTTGTTACCGGTAGTCTTTGATACTTTGTACTGGCTGGTTTCGAGACCGGCCGTTACGTCTTGGACAACCTTTTTATCGAACGCAAAAAAGTCCATGTGCTTACCCACATTGGCCTGTTTGGTTGGATGAGCCACAAAGACACCGTCGTTGGCGATGAGAAATCCATAGCCGGTGTTAAAGAGCTTGATCTGCTGAACCAATGGCGTGAAGGCGGATACCGGGATGTCGATACCCACCACGGCAACGGTTTTTCCGTCAAACCGGACCGGAACCGAAAGCACGGTTTTCAACTGAGTTTGTTCACCAACGGTAAACGGAACTGGATCGGAAACCATTTCCTCTCCCGATTTCAAGGTTTCCAGATAGTAAACCCCTTTTTCAGGATCGGTGTAGTCAGCCAGCGGTTCCACATCGATGTCCCCGGTCAGGCGGTTCCAATACGGTAGAAAACGGCCCGTTTCATCGTGGCCGAAGGCATCCGCAAAGTCGGAATCTTTTCCGTCTAGTGCGTTGGGTTCCCAGCAGGTCCAGACGGCGAGAAAGCTTGGATTATCTTCAAGAACCTGCTTCAAAATACCGTCCATCATATCGCGGGGCGGGACGCCCTGCTGCTTCATACCCTGAAAGGAATTGGCTACGGTTCGAGCAACGTCCATGGACCGCCCCAGTTCCGCCTTCACCACGTTGGCATAGCGGTAAGCGGACTCGCGCGCCTTATCCAGCGCTTCCGCTTCAGCCATGTTTCTTGCATTGTAGCCGATGTAAGTGATGGCCACCGCAAAGGCGAGCCAGGCCGCCGAACAAATTGAAATCGCCATTTTTGTTCTGAGTTTAAGATTTTTGAATTTTTGAAACATGGATTCTGCCTCCTCACTGGATTAGCAAAAAAAATGACGCCTTCAGCGGCGCGTTCCTAAGATTTTAATCGTCAATAAGCACATCGACCGATTTTTAATAAACTTTAGCATCGGCACTCCCTTTTTAAGCCTATTGACGATTGGATTTAAGGACTCGAGCGACTTGAAAATGGGCAACACGTGAGCATTCAATTGGAAAGCGGTTTATTTTACCGAGCAACACTGCTATGGGTGTCCCAACGCGACCATCAAGGGCAAATTGACGGAAAACTGACTTGTCCGAATTTAAAAACATCAGGAACGGAACAATCATGACATTTAGCCATGCCATTACCAGGCGACCAGGCAAAGAGATGGTTGCCGGCATCACCACATCAACGCTGGGCCCCCCGGACTACACCAAAGCCCTGGACCAGTTCGATGCCTACGTCAACACCTTGAACCATTGCGGGCTGTCGGTGACCGTACTCGATCCACTGGAAGGATATCCCGATGCCCATTTTGTGGAAGATGCGGCCGTGGTAACCCCGGATGTAGCGGTGATCACCAATCCGGGTGCCACTTCGCGCAAGGGGGAAGTGCCATCAATTGCGGCTGCCCTGCAGCATATTCGCAAAACTGTCTGGGTCCAGCCACCCGGAACCATCGATGGGGGCGATGTGCTGATGGTCGGACGCCATTTTTTTATCGGCCTGTCCGAAAGGACCAACGAACAGGGTGCCCGGCAGTTGGGCGAGGCCGTTACCGGATTTGGCTGCACCTGGACACCCGTGCCCGTTGCCGCCGGCTTACATTTCAAATCCAGTGTCAATTCGGTAAGCGAGGACACCCTGCTGCTCACCCGAGACTTTGCCGATCATCCGGCCCTGGCCGGCTTCCACCGGATCGTTATTTCGCCGCAGGAAGCGTATGCGGGGAACACCCTGCGGGTCAACGGCCGCCTGATCATGCCCGCCGGGTTTCCCGACACGCGGCAGAAGCTCCAGGCCATGGGCAGGCCGATCATCGAACTGGACGTCAGCGAATTCAGGAAAATGGACGGCGGCCTGACCTGCCTCTCCTTGAGGTTCTGATCCCATGCCAGAAGACACCGGCCGACACGCGGAAAGCGGCTATATCGTCCGGCAGCATGGCCGCTGGTGGTGGCTCGGACAATTGATGCTCACCGGTATCGCCTGCTTTTTTGTTTTTTTCGGAATATCCCTGCTGGCGGCATCCTACAGGCTCGGGGACCCGTTTTCCTTCATCATGACGTTTTTTGCCGCCAGCCTGATCATTCTGATCAGTGCAGTGATGGTCATCGGATTTGTGTTTCGCATGAGGCGGGTGATGCTGATCGGCCGTTCCATGAGCGATCATGAGGTGGATGATGACGCATCTCAATAACGCCAACCTTCAGCCGTCTTTTTTCCCTCCGGCCCGGTACATGCGCACCTGGGCCTTTTCCACCGTGACAATGCCTTCGGTAATCGCGTGATCGATGGTCTGAAGGAAGGATTCGATCTTCTCTTTGGTGTCAATTATTTCCACGACCACGGGCAGGTCTTCGGAAAGCCTTAGAATCTTGGTGGTATGAATCAGGCTGTTTGCGCCAAACCCTTGAATCCCCCGCAGCACCGTGGCTCCGGCCATACCCTGGGACCGGGCCTGCTGAACGATCCATTCGTAAAGGGGCATACGGTCATACTTGTTTGCCTCCCCAATGAATATGCGCAGCAGTTGCCCTGCTTCCTTGAATACAGTCATCGCCTCCCCCTCTTGATTTCGAGTTAAAGCAGCCGGGACAGCATGTGACCGGCCAAAACCGCCGCCAATCCCAGGACCAGACTGATTCCCACATTTCCAAAGGAGGCCAGCCATTGTCCCTCTTTGGCCAGGTTGAAGGTTTCCAGGCCAAAGGTGGAAAAAGTGGTGAAACTACCCAGAATGCCCACAAAAAGAAACGCCCGCCATTCCGGGGAAAAAAGCTGACGATTCTCCATGAGACCGCCGCCGATACCGATCAGCAGACAACCGGTCACATTGACCGTCATGGTCCCGATCGGAAAGGATTCAGTTCTGGCCAGCGTATGCACGCCCCCGGCAACGAGGTAGCGCAGGATAGCGCCAACGCACCCACCCAGGCCGATAATGACGAATTTCAGCATAACAGACTCCTGCGACTCGCATGGAATAGAAAAATTTCCCGGCCAGGGATTCGTTCAGACAGCCGGTATTGAATCTTCATTCATGAATAAAGAATAAGAATGAAGACTTCAATCTTTTTCTCCGGCCGCAAGATTGTTTAAATTCTATTATATTCTAAATTTCAGAATAATATTCTTGACAACATCTTATTATAAGAATATTTTTGCTTTCAATAAGGAAATTTTGAGAATGATTGACGACATTAGCCTGAAAATTCTGAAGATTCTGCAGAAAAAAGCGCGTATCCCCAACGTGGAGGTCGCCCGCCAAGTGGGAATGGCGCCTTCGGCGGTTCTGGAACGCATCCGCAAACTGGAGAAAAAGGGCCTCATCGATGGCTATGAAGTCCGACTCAACCCCGAACGCTTCGGGAAAAGCCAGGTGGCGTTCATCAATGTCCGCACCAGTGGCAAAGGGGAGGAGCACGGTCTGGTGGAAACCCTGGCAGCCATCGCCCAGGTTCAGGAAATCCACTACGTGGCCGGCCGGGACAGCTATCTGCTCAAAGTGCGTGAAACCGACACCAAGACGCTGGGACGCCTGGTAAGAGAGCGGATTACGCCGCTGAAGGGAGTGGTCTCCACCCGCACCACCATTGTCATGAACACATTCAAAGAGACGGCCAGGATTCCCATCGACGATCAGGATTTGATTCGATGAGCCGCCAACCCATCTCGCAGCACGCAAACGAGGTATTTTATGATTCGCATCAATGACAATTATCTGAAACTGAAGGCGTCCTATCTCTTTTCCAATATTGCCAAGCGGGTAACCGCCCACCAGCAGCGCCAACCCGACCGGGCCGTAATCCGACTGGGCATCGGTGATGTGACCCGCGCGCTACCCGAAGCCTGTATCTCCACCTTTCACCAGGCCGTTGATGAAATGGCCTCCGACGGCACCTTCCGCGGATACGGCCCCGAACAGGGTTATGACTTCTTGAGGAAAGCCATCGCCGAAAACGATTTTAGAGCCCGCGGAGCCGATATCAGTGCCGAGGAAATTTTCGTCAGTGACGGCGCCAAATGCGACACCGGCAATATTCAGGAAATCTTTGACGCCGGTACCCGGATCGCCATCCCCGACCCGGTCTACCCCGTTTATCTGGACACCAATGTAATGGCCGGCCGCACGGGGCAATATCGCAACGGGCGCTATGACGGCATCGTCTATCTCGACGGCCACGCGGAAAACGGTTTCATCCCCGGCCTGCCAACTGAGCCAGTAGACCTGATTTATCTGTGTTTTCCCAACAACCCAACCGGCGCCACCATCACGGCAGATCAACTAAAAGCCTGGGTAGACTATGCGTTGGCCAACCAGGCCATCATCCTTTACGATGCCGCATACGAAGCCTTTATCCGGGACGACTCCCTGCCCCACTCCATTTACGAAATCGAGGGGGCCCGGCAGGTGGCCATCGAATTCAGAAGCTTTTCCAAGACGGCCGGTTTCACCGGCACCCGATGTGCGTATACGGTAGTGCCCACTACCCTGATGGCGTTTTCCGCAACCGGTGATGCCCATTCGGTTCACAGCCTGTGGAGTCGACGCCACAGCACCAAGTTCAACGGGGTTTCATACCCGGTTCAGCGTGCCGCAGAAGCGGTTTACAGCGAGGCCGGCAAACGCCAGGTCGCTGAACTCATCGACGACTACATGGCCAATGCCCACCTAATCCGAAAAGAGATGCAAACGTTAGGCTATTCATGCATCGGCGGAGAGAATTCGCCATATATCTGGGTCTCGACGGGAAAAGATTCCTGGGCCTTTTTCGACATGCTGCTGGAGAAAGCCGGCGTGGTTTGCACACCGGGTGCCGGTTTCGGTACCTGCGGTGAAGGCTACATAAGGATCAGTGCATTCAACAGCCATGAAAATGTAACCCTTGCCATGACCCGAATTCGTCAGGCCCTGGAATCCTAAGGAACTGTCCCATGCCCATGTCTAACGCATTTGAGAATCGACTTTACCCCCTGATGGACGACATCGTTGCTCACTTCGGCACACCATTTCATATTTACGATGAGGCCGGTATCCGAGAAACCGGAGACCGGCTTAAACAATCTTTTCGCGGCATCCCCGGCTTCAGGGAGTACTATGCGGTGAAGGCCCTGCCCAACCCCGCCATACTTGCCATTATGGCCGACATGGGCTTCGACTGCAGTTCGGTGGCCGAACTGGAATTGAGCCGCCGGGCGGGCAGCAGCGGCGAAGACCTGATGTTCACCTCCAACAACACGACCCGCCAGGAGTTTGCCACCGCCATGTCCGACGGGGGCAGCATTGTAAATCTGGATGACATCGCACTGATCGACAAACTCCCCGCCATGCCCGATCTGGTCAGTTTTCGCTACAACCTCGGCGACCGGCGAACGGGCAATGCCATCATCGGCACGCCGGTGTAAGCCAAATACGGGGTGAGCCACGAGCTGTTGATTCAGGCTTATGAAACGGCCCGAGACCGGGGAGCCAAACGATTTGGGTTACATACCATGCTGGCTTCGAACGAACGGGATTACACCTACATGGTACAGACGGCGGCCATGTTGCTGGAGCAGGCGGAACGAATCAGCGCGGCGCTGAACATTCGGTTCGAATTCATTAACATCGGCGGCGGCCTGGGCATCCCTTACCGACCCGCCGATACCCCGCTGAATTTATAGACCATGGCTCAGGCCATCACCGCCGCGTTCAATGCCTTTTCCCGGCGAAATGGCACCATGCCCAAGCTTTACATGGAAAGCGGTCGTTTTATGACCGGCCCGCACGGGGCACTGGTAGCCACCGCCATCAACCGCAAGGAGATCTACCGCACATACGTGGGGCTGGACGCCAGCATGCCTGCGTTGATGCGTCCGGGCATGTACAATGCCTACCACCACGTCACCGTATCCGGCAAGGCCGCGGGTGAAACACAGGTCGTCGATGTGGTGGGGTCCTTATGTGAAAATAACGACAAGTTTGCAATCCAGCGGCCCCTGCCCCCCATCGCTGAAGGCGACCCGGTGGTGATTCACGACACCGGTGCCCACGGCCAGGCCATGGGTTTCAACTATAATGGAAAACTCCGTCCCAAAGAACTGCTGCTCAAATTGGACGGCACGGTCGAGTTGATCCGCCGGGAGGAGCGCTTGGAAGATTATTTTGCAACCCTTTCGTTCACCCCTGACACTCTGCCAGCAAAAACGCGATCGGCTACCCACCAGCTGGCCAACTGACGGCGGTGTTTCGCCTACCGGGAATGGCTGCTGCCACACGCCACCCGATGCCTTCCGCTTTGCTCGATCCACGTGCGGGTGTGAATGCCGAAGCGTCGCAAAAGCGCCATGCCCCCGAAGGTTCAGAATCGGGCTAAAGTCGCTCATCGGCCCGACCGATAAGACTGGATAGAAACGCGCCCGACCTTTACTTCACCGTTTTTTCCATATACTGTCTTGAAATGGCAAGGCTTGGTGCCACCCCTTTCTATCAAACCGTCGAGGGGCATTCCGATTTGCATTCAACATGATTCAACCGTTCACCTAAAACATCGTTGACTAATTTTTACAGGGCTGGTTTATACCTAACAGTATGACAAAGGAGATCCCATGGATGATTTTTTGCACAATCTGAGAAGTGGAAAGCTGAAGCAACCGGACCGGGGAAGGCGTGATTACACCGACTACAAGGGCCCCCAGAGACGCGGGGGAAACGAGCGACGGACACCGGATTACTATGCCAAAGTGACCAGTGAGAATTTTGCCCTGGTCAAAAACAGCCTGGAAGTTCTGGCAGACCACCAGAAGCGCATGGCCGATACAATGGCGGCCCAAAAAAAAACAGACATGCGCATCGCCGACGCGCTGGAAACCATCGCCGCCATGATGGGGCGGCATTGGGGATATGAGAAAGCGTTGCCCCAGGACAGCGAACCCATTGAAGTGGAATCGGAACCGAACGGAAATGCAGGGGACAGCATCGTCCCGGGTGAGGTCGTGGATAGATTTGCCGGCATCGGTGCAGGCCATCAGAAAATCAGTGATAAAGATAAACCCAGGCTGCTGGACGCCATCACTGCCATGCGGGCCGACGGCGGTAGCTGGGAGAAAATCGCCCGCCATATGGACGAGCGTGACATTCCTAGCGTGTCGGGCAAAGGAAAATGGCGCGGACCGGCCGTAAAAAAGTTCTGGGAAGCCCAAAACGAAGCCACCTGATCCTGAACCCCGTCTACACCCATCACGCCCGATTTACAACGGATGGCATCCACTTGATCCCAATCCTGAACGACGGCGCATCTGAGGGCGCAAATCGTCCGGCTTGCCGTCGGGGCCTCGGAAAAAATAAATTGTGCCATCTTGCTTGTCTGTCACTCCGGCTGTGGCGTTGCGCCAATGGCCCCATACAAACAAGTATGAAACCATTAACGCGCCTTACAGCCGAATCTACATCCGGTGCAATATCAGTTCAATTTATTTTTTCCGAGGCCCTTGTGAGGGGTTCCGATACCAGGCCAGGGTATCGATCAACCCTTGGCGAAGCGCCATATGGGGCCTGAAACCCAGTGATTGTCGAATCCGACCAATATCAGAGACGGACTCTCGGATATCGCCTGCCCGAGGCGGATCGAAAACCGGATCCATCTGAACATTGGAAAGCCCGCCGATCAATTTCCACAGGTCGAGAATGCGGATAACCACGCCTGTGCCTACGTTAAAGACCCGACCGGCCGCCGCCGTCTCAGTGGCAGCCAGTAAATTGGCACGAACCACATCCTTGACATAAATAAAATCCCGAGATTGGCCGCCGTCACCGAATATGGTGGGCACTTCGCCGGCAGTGGCCTTGTTCATGAAAATGGAGATCACCCCGGAATAAGGAGACGACGGATCCTGTCGTGGGCCAAACACATTAAAATATCTCAGGCAAACCGTTTCCAGCCCATACAGCTCCCCGAAGACTGAGGCGTAAAACTCTCCGGTGAGTTTTTGCACCGCATATGGGCTCAACGGTTTAAGTGCCATGTCTTCGGTTTTAGGCATACGGGGGTCGTCGCCGTAGACCGCACTGGAACTGGCCATGATCACCCGCCGAACGCCGTTTCGCCGGGAGGCATCCAGCACCCGGACCGTTCCCAGATCGTTGACCTCGCAAGAATGGGAAGGATCCCGGACGGATAGGGAGACCGACACCACCGCTGCCTGGTGAAAAACCACCTCACACCCCTTGACGACCTGATTCAACAATCCGGCGTCCCGAATATCCCCCTCGATGAATTCGATCCGATCTCCCAAATGATCGATATTGTGGCGGTGGCCGGTGGACAGGTTGTCCAGTACCGTCACCCGGCATCCGTTGGCCACCAGTTCATCAACCAGGTGAGAGCCAATGAACCCGGCCCCACCTGTCACCAGCGCATGACTGATTTTTTTCATTTAAAGCAATCCTTTCATTGGCACGCGTTCACCAGAAAAAAGCCGCTTGCCATGATCCCGAGCCTTAGGATAAAAAGAAACGTGAACCCAGAACGGTGAACCTGTGAACGCTTGGGTAAACGCATCGCCATGAAACCACGCCAACTCATCGTCTGCCGAAAATGCCTTTTCTATTACATCACCTGGGACACCCACCGGCCCCACGGCTGCCGGGCCATGCGTTTCAAAAGCCGGCGTCCCCCCAGCCTCGTCGTCCGCCAAAGCTCGGGGCAGGATTGCCTGCACTTCACCCCCAAAGATGAGACGGACGGCAACAAACCCTGAATCGGGCTACCTCCATAAACGCCGAGTTGTGTTAATAGATGAACGTCGAACATCGCACGTCCAACGTTGAACATTGAAAAATGATGTCGCTATGCCCCATAATTTAATTTGATTGGTTCTTGAAAATACGATGTCAAACCATCGCTGATTGCTTCTACAGTCGGGCGATGATGCCACAAGACGATGTCAAAAGCAACGGGCGCCACACCATCGATGTCCATCTTGCTTTACTTGACGAAGCATTTTTTTTGTCTTAAATTTTATTATGTTATATATGATGAACTCGTAAAAAGTTGCATTTCCGACGGCTTCGTAAAAAGCTTTTTCAGGCCACGAATGGCCACCTATCCGAAAGGAACTTTGCTCTGGTGCTAAATTCTGTTATTTCATTTGCCGGACGCATTGGCAAATGAAGCCGTTCGGACTTTGGTGCCCGAGTGCCCGTTAAAA
>NZ_JASJGN010000393.1:0-13672 GCF_033791525.1 Desulfosarcina sp. | reverse complement strand
GCATCTCGGCCCGGGGAATCACCGGAATGGCGGCCTGCCGGGCGGCGGACACTTCCGGGTTTTGCCTGTCGATAGCCGAAGAGACCACGACCACATCGGCGTCGACGATCTGCTCAGCCCGGTGACCGATGTGGATGATGCCGCCCAACCGCGCCAGGTTGACCGTAATGTCCGAGGCCTTCACGTCGGAGCCCGAAACCCGATAGCCCAGGTTGAGAAGCAGTTCGGCGATGCCGCTCATGCCGATACCGCCAATGCCCACAAAATGGATATGGTATTTTTTCAGATACATGGTTATCTTTCCACCAGTTGGTAACAGTCATCCACGATGGATCGGGCGGCGTCCGGTTTCCCCAGCATTCTGGACGCTGATGCCATAGCCGCCAGCAGATCGGGTTCGCCGGCCCAGGCGTCCAGACGCCGCGCCAAGTCCACCCCCGTCAATTCCCGTTCGAGCACCATTTCTGCCGCACCCTTGTCAACCAGGGCCCGGGCGTTATGTTCCTGATGGTTGTCCGCAGCAAAGGGATAGGGAATGAACAGTGCCGGTTTGCCCAGCGCGGTCAACTCGGCCACCGTAGTGGCGCCTGCCCTGCAGACAACCAGATTCGCCCGGCTGTATCGTGATGCCATATCATGAAAAAATGCCTTCACTTCTGCATTCATCCCGGCTTTCGCATATGCATCGGCGACCTGATCCTGATCCTCGGCGCCGGTCTGGTGGACCATTTGGATTTTCCCGCACTGCCGAAGGTGCGGCAAGGCGTCCATGACTGCCAGGTTGATGGCATGAGCCCCCTGGCTGCCGCCCACGATCAGGATCGTGAACGTGTTTTTCTCTTTTGCTTCATGAGTCGATGCGTCCAGAATCTGCTGGCGTATCGGGTTGCCGGTGATGCGTTTCTTCAATGGATCGATCTTTCCACGGGTATTTTCGAAACTGACATAAACCCGTTTGGCTATCGGGAAAAGAATCCGGTTGGTGATGCCGGGCACGGTATTCTGCTCACACAGAACCACCGGGATGCCTTTTATCCAGGCGGCCAGCGCCACCGGTCCGGCAGCGTAACCGCCCACCCCGACCACCAGGTCCGCCTGCACCTCGGCCAGAATGCCCGCCGATCGGAACAGGGCGCCGGGAATTTTCATGGCCGCCCGCGCCTTTGCCCACCATCCTCTTCCCTTGATCCCCTCGATGGCGATGGTTCGCTGGGGGTAGCCAGCCCGGGCCAGGGCGTCTTTTTCGAATGGCCGACCGGCACCCACGAAGAGGACCCGGCTTTGCGGATTTCTCACGGCAAACTCCCCTGCAATGGCAATTCCGGGAAACAGGTGCCCGCCGGTGCCGCCACCGGCAACGACCACCTTGAGCGGCCGCCAGGCCTTTTCGGGTTCAGCATCGTGCATCCCGCGCTCCGATATTCATCATGATCCCCACCGCCGCCATGTTGATCAGCAGGCTCGTCCCGCCGTAGCTGAGAAAGGGAAGGGTCAACCCTTTGGTGGGCAGCATTCCAAGCGCCACCCCCATGTTGGTGCAGACCTGAAGGCCCAGGGTCACCGTGATGCCCATGGCCAGCAGGGAGCCGAAGCGATCCTGTGCATGACGGGCGATGCGGATACCCCGCATGAGCATGATGCCGTATAGCAGAATCACGGTCATGACCCCGATGAGCCCCAGTTCTTCCCCCACCACGGAAAAGATGAAATCCGTGTGTGGTTCGGGAAGATAGAACAGTTTCTGATATCCCTTGCCGATGCCCGCGCCGGTGATTCCCCCGGTGCCGAATGCCATCAGCGAATGGACGATCTGGTATCCCTCGTCCGCCGGGTATTGCCAGGGATCCATAAAGCTCATCAGCCGCTTGACCCGGTATTCGGCTTGGGTCATGAACAGCCAGGCCATGGGCGCCAGCACCACAACCACCGACAGCAGGTGGGTGATGCGGCATCCGCCGACAAACAGCATGATCCAGGTCAATGCGGCAAAAATCACTATCGACCCAAAATCGGGCTGAACCAGCAGCAACCCCGTAAAGAGACCCAGAACCAGAAAATGGGGCAAAAATCCGACGTAAAAATCCCGCAGTTGTTCACCTTTCTTGCTCATGGAGTAAGCCATGTAGATGACCAGGGCCAATCGAGCCAGTTCTGACGGCTGAAACTGGACCGGCCCGAGTTGCAGCCACCGGGCGGATCCGCCGGCCGTCACGCCCAATCCGGAGAAGACCACCGCCACCAGCATCGCGATGGCCGCCGCCAGAACGGGATAAACGAGCACACGGTAAAGGCGGAACGGGATGTAACTGAAGACCACCAGCACCACAATACCGATCAGGGAAAACATGGCCTGTTTTTGCAAAAAGAAATAACCGTTGCCAAACTTCTTAATGGCCAGGGCGGAACTGGCACTGTAAACCATGACGATACCCATGCCCACCAGCAGCAAAACGGGAAACAGCAGCCCCAGGTCGTAGACCAACGGTTGAACCCCGTTTCGCTTGGCAGTTGCGGTCATCCCAGCCTTTCCACGATTTCCCGAAAACGGTTACCCCGCTGGGCATAGTTGTCAAACCTATCGAAACTGGCACAGGCGGGAGAAAGCAGTACGATTTCCCCGTCAACAGCCGCACCGAAGGCCTTTTCAACCGCCTCTTGCATGGACCCGGCCTCAAGGATTCCCTTTTCCGGGTCCCCGGCCAGGGCGGTAACGATCTCGTCTTTGGCTTCCCCCATGGCCACCAGGGTTTTGACCCGGCGGCGCACCTGGGATTTGAGACCGGTGAAGTCCCCCTTCTTGTTCTGCCCCCCCATGATCAGGATCACCGGCGCATCGAAGCACTCCAGCGCCCGGTTCACCGCATCCACGTTGGTGGCCTTGGAGTCGTTGACAAAACGCACACCGCGCACCCGCCCCACCGTTTCCAGACGGTGGGAAAGCCCCTGGAATTCGTCGATAGCCTGCTGGATGCCTCCATCAGAGGCGCCCTGTTCACGGGCGGCCAAACAGGCAGCAGCCGTGTTTTCCCGGTTGTGGGGCCCGATGAGACCGGACTTGTCCAAGGTGAAACTACCCGTCTGCCGGTCCGCATCGATCAGAAGGATCTTATCCTTTAGTATCTGTGCCCCCTTAGCGATGGCCCCATCCGAATAGAGTTTCTGGCAGGCATTGGGGGGACGGTTGTTGATCATGGCGGCCACCGTGGCATCCATGGCGTTGAGCACCGCCACATCGCTGGGCCGCTGGTTTTCGAATATCCGCCACTTGGAATCCGCGTAGGCTGAAAAAGTCGGATACCGGTCCAGATGATCGTCGGTGATGTTGAGCACCACGGCGGTATCCGGCCTGAAATCGATAATGGTGTCCAGTTGGAAACTGCTCACTTCGGCCACCACCACATCGGCCCGGGCATCTGCACCGTCCACGTATGCAATGAGCGGTGTGCCGATGTTTCCTCCCACAAACACGTTCTTTCCGCTTTTTCTTAGCATGTTCCCTACCAGTTCAGTTGTCGTGGTTTTTCCATTGGTGCCGGTCACCGCCAGAATCGGCTCGGTGATGTACCCGGCGGCCAGTTCCATTTCTCCGATAACCGGGGTTCCTTTGGCCCAGGCCGGTTCCAGCATCGGCAGGGTGTGAGGCACACCGGGACTCAGCACCACCAGATCGGCGGTTTCAAAATCCAGCGCATCATGCCCACCCAGCTTCATTTGGACGTTTAATCCCTCCAGCGCCGCGACTGGGGCTTTCAGGGTTTCAGCCGGCGCACGATCGGTCACCGTTACCCGGGCACCCTGGTTGACAAGGAACCGGGCTGTTGCCACCCCGGACCGACCCAGGCCTACCACTACGATTTGCTTATTTTGAAGATCCATGGGATGGGGCAACTTTTTCTCAGACATAGCTGAACACATCTAATTTTTTATAAATAACAAGCACCAATTTCCAAATAAATTCCAAATTGCAATATCCAAATCTCAAACTGGAATAACCTTTCTTCGAGATCATGAGGTTTGGAATTTTGAATTTTGTCATTGTGATTTATTTGATTTTTGGTTTTTGATTTTTGTTATTTATTATCTAAGCTTCAGCGTACTCATCGAAATCAGGGCCAGGGCAATGGCGATGATCCAAAATCGCACGATCACCTTCGGTTCCGGCCACCCTTTCAGTTCAAAGTGGTGGTGGATGGGCGCCATTCGAAAAATGCGGCGCCCCTTGGTCATCTTGAAAAATCCCACCTGAAAGATCACGGAAAGGGCCTCGATGACAAACAGACCGCCCACCAGCGCCAGCAGAATCTCCTGCTTGGTGATCACGGCAACGGTGCCCAGCGACGCCCCCATGGATAGTGAGCCCACATCACCCATGAACACCTGGGCCGGGTATGCGTTGAACCACAAGAACCCTAATCCGGCGCCGGCCAGTGCACCGCAGTAAACCGTGATCTCCCCGCATCCAGCCACCGGGGTGATCTGCAGGTAGTCAGCGATGCGCGCATGACCGGCAACGTAGGCAAAAATCATATAGGTGACGGCGGCGATGATCACCGGCCCAATGGCCAGGCCGTCCAGTCCGTCGGTCAGGTTTACGGCGTTTGACGCCCCCACGATGACCAGGGCAGCGAAAAAAATGTATCCCCATCCCGGGTCCGGGGTCAGCCGCTTGAAAAAAGGCACGCTGAGTTTGGTTGAGAATTCGGGCACCATGTATGCCAGGAATCCAACCAGCAATGCCAGAAGGACCTGCAGAAGCAACTTCTGGCGGACCGTCAAACCCAGGTTGCGCTTTTTCACCTGCATCAGGTAGTCGTCGGCAAAACCAATGGCGCCGAAACCCAGGGTGGCCAGCAGGGCGATCCACACATAACGGTTGGTCAGGTCGGTCCACAGCAGGGTGGAACCAGCTACCGCAAAAATGATCAGCACGCCGCCCATGGTGGGTGTGCCGGCCTTTTTGTAGTGGTCCTTGGGCCCGTCCTCCCGGATGAACTGCCCCACCTGCATCATGGAAAGGCGCCGGATCACCCAGGGCCCAAGCAGAAAACAGATCAAAAAGGCCGTCAGGCTGGCGTAGATGGTCCGGAAGGTGATGTACCGGAACACGTTGAAGGCTGCAAAGGTCGTATGCAGCGGATATAGCAGGTGATAGATCATCTGTTGGCGTCGTGCCCCTGTAAGTCGGTTTGCCGATCTGCCAATTTCATCATTTCATGAAAGCCTAAAAAGTCCTCTTTCCCGCGGGTTCGTAAAAGGTCCGAGATCAAGGCTTGCGAATCCCGAGAATACCGCTTTCGCGGGTGCCGAAGGCAGCGTACTGACGGTACGCCGCAGTGACGAGGGATGAAGCGTAACGCCGATATCGGAGGTTTTACGAATCTCGTCATCATCGTTTGTCCGCCCAGCTGACAATTGCCTCGACCACCGCTTCCATGGCCATGCCGCGGGACCCTTTCACCAGGATCAGGTCGCCGGCTTGAAGTTCGTGGTTCAACTGCTCGATGATCGCAGCCTTGGTTCCGCAAAAGATCCGGTCCGCTGTCATCTGCCGGTCCATGGCTCCGTCGGCCACGGCGGCAGCGAAATTACCGGCGACATACAGCCGATCAAGCCGGGCATCACCGGCAGCCCGCCCGATGTGCCGGTGCAGGTCCGCCGATTGCGGTCCCAACTCCAGCATGTCGCCGAGCACGGCAATGGTGCGACGGTCGCGATGCATCAACGCCAGGGTCTCGATGGCCGCAACCATGGAGTCGGGGTTGGCGTTGTAGGTGTCGTCCACCAGGCGAATACCCCCGCCAAGCACTCGTATCGCCATGCGCCCAGCCTGGGGAGAAAATGCTTCCAGCCCCGCCTGGATATGGTCCAGTGGCACGCCCATCACCACGCCGGCGGCTGCTGCAGCAAGGGCGTTTGACACCATCACCCGCGCCGGGGTGGCCAGGGTCACCGGCCGGCAACCCGACGGCGTGGACAGGGTAAAGGCCATGCCCGCTTGGGTCAGGCGGACATCGTCTGCCCGAACCTGCGCCGCGCCGGCACTGCCGAATAAAATCACCGGACGATCCACGCTGGCAGCCAGAGCCGCAACACGCGAATCATCGGCGTTAAGAATGGCCGTGCCACCGGGGCGGATGGTGTGGAGCAGTTCCCCTTTGGCCCGAGCGACGTTTTCGATGGTGCCCAGCCCTTCTAAATGGGCCGGCCCCACGTTGGTGATCACGCCCACATCCGGCTCGCAGATGCGGCCCAGGCGGCTGATTTCGCCGGCATGGTTCATGCCCAGTTCCAGCACGGCGGCCTGGTGTCCCGGTGCCAGCCTGAACAGCGTCAGTGGCAGACCGATGTGGTTGTTCAGGTTGCCGCTGGTGCTCAGGGTCGAGAACGTTTTGGATATCACATGGTCCATGAGCATGCGGGTCGACGTTTTGCCGTTGGATCCGGTGATGGCCAGCACCTTGAGGTTTCCCCGGTTGCGGTTGAAGCGGGCCATCGCATGCAGGGCCCGGGTGGTGTCGGTCACCGCGATACAGACCTTGCCGGCGGCAGCCATTCGCGCCATGGGAAGGTTGGCCACCTGGTCGTCGGCCACCACCACACCCTTGACGCCGCGATCCAGCACATCGGCCACAAAACGGTGCCCGTCGTGGGATTCACCGGCTATGGCCACAAACAAGCCATCCGGATCGATCGTTCGCGAATCGATACCGATGCCGGCAAAGGCCATGTCCGCCGATCCTGAAATCTGGGATCCGCCGGTTGCCGTCAGCACCTGTTCAGCAGTCCACCCAAATGGCCTCATGGTATTATGCTCCGGCCTCGTTTATGGTCGCCAGCACCTGGCGGGCCACTTCCCGGTCATCGAAATGGATGGTTTCGCCGGCCAGGATCTGATAGGTTTCGTGTCCTTTGCCGGCAATCAGCACGGCATCGCCCGCATCGGCCGCCGCGATGGCCGCGGCAATGGCCGCTCGCCGGTCCGGTTCCACCAGATAGCCTTTTTCCTGCCACCCGGCCGTCAATGCATCGGCCGACAATCGCCGGGTGCAAACCTCGCGTACCCCTGCCTCTATCTGGGCAATAATCGTAAGCGGATCCTCCGATCGGGGGTTGTCCGAGGTGACCACGGTAAGGTCGCTCAGCCGGGCGGCAATTTCTCCCATTACCGGTCGTTTGGAGTGATCCCGATCCCCTCCGCATCCGAAAACGGTGATCAGGCGTCCCGCCGTGAGCGCCCGAAGGGCCGAGATGGCGTTTTCCAGCGCGTCCGGCTTGTGGGAATAATCCACGAAAATAAACCGTTCGCCCCCTTCCAGGATCCGCTCCAGCCGTCCGGGCACACATCCGGTGGCATCGATACCCGCGGCAATCGTTGCCGTTGGAATCCCCAGGGCCAGTGCCGCACCGGCGGCGCTGAGAATGTTCTCGAGGTTAAAATCCCCCACTAGTGGCGAATCGAAGGGAATCTCGCCATTCGTCGTGACGATGCTGCCACGAATGCCCGCCAGATCACGAACCACGCCCAGTGGAACAATGTCGCCGTCTCCGTATACAGCGGTTCTCAGGACCATGGGCCCGAGGGCCGCGGCCAGTTCTCTTCCTCTGGGATCGTCTGCATTGACCACGGCGCGAACCGGATTACCGCTGTCCGCCGGTTTCAGATAGTCGATGAACAGCCGCTTCTTGCTGAGCCAATAGCGGTCCATGGTGCCGTGATGATCCAGGTGGTCATGGGACAGATTGGTGAAGACCGCCACATCGTAGCGACAGCCGTCTACGCGATGCAGATCCAGAGAATGGGACGAGACCTCCATGACAACATGAGTGGTCCCGCTGTCTGTCATTTGCCGAAGCATCTCCTGAAGCTCGAGGGATTCGGGCGTGGTAACCGGATTCGAGAACACCTGGCCGGCATAGCGGGTGTTGATCGTCCCCACCACACCCGGTCGATGACCGGCCTTCTCCAGGATTTGCTCCACCAGGTAGGTGACAGTGGTCTTGCCGCTGGTGCCGGTCACCCCCACCAGCGTCAGCCGGTCTGCCGGCTGGCCGTAGAACCGGCATGACAACTGAGCCAGTGCGGCCCGGGGATCCGCCACGCGGATCACCACCGCGTCGGCCGTCACTGGCATGCGGCAGATCACGGCCACTGCACCCTGCTTGACGGCCTCCGGGATAAAGCGATGGCCGTCTGCGTCAAACCCCTCGATGGCTACAAACACTGCCCCCGGGGTCACTTTGCGTGAATCGTAGCAGACGGCGGTTACATCCGGATCCAGGGATGGGTGGGCACCGGTTGTCGCTTCGACGCTCAACTGATCCGTAAGCAATGAAAGCTTCATCCGTCAGCCCTGTTTCCCCGGGATACCCGCAGTCGATCCGCATCGGGTCCCGGCGGGATATTGAGATAGCTCAACGTTTCCAGTGCGATCTGGCGGAAGGCAGGTGCCGCCACGATGCCGCCGTAGGTCTGGACCGTTGGCTCGTCCAGAAGCACCAGGATGGCCAGTTCCGGTTGATCGGCCGGGGCAAGCCCCACGAAAGAGGATAGATACCGCCCCTTCGCGTAGGTGCCGCTGCTGTCGATCTTCTGGGCGGTGCCGGTTTTGCCGCACACGGAGTACCCCTCAAGGGCCGCATTCACCCCGGTACCACCCTCAGTAATCACGGTTTTAAGGATTCGCCGCACCGTGGCGGCCGTGTGGGAAGAAACCACCCGCCGAACCGGTTCGGGAGAAAAACGTTTCACCGTCTCTCCGTTTCGACCCGTAATTTCCTTGACCAGCATCGGTTTCATGAGCAGCCCGTCGTTGGCAATGGCCGATGCTGCCGCAATCAACTGGATCGCAGACACCGATACGCCCTGCCCAAATGAGATGGCCCCCGCATCGATGGCGGACCAGGACTTGAACGGGCTGAGGCTGCCGGCAGTTTCACCGGGACAGGTGATGCCGGAGCGCCGGCCGAACCCGAAAGCGTTCAAATACGCGTGAAGCTGACGGGGTCCGAGCTTTTCCGCTATTTTTACCGATCCGATGTTGCTCGAGTACTTGACAATCTGCTGTAATGACAGCCACCCGTGGGATTTGGTGTCGTGGATGGTGTTCCTGCCGATCCGGTATTCCCCGTTTTCACAGTAGAAGATGGTGGACGGCGAACAGACGCCGCTGTCGATGGCAGCTGCCGCGCTGAACATCTTCATGGTGGAACCGGGCTCGAACGGATCGGTGACCGCCCGGTTTCGCCACAACTCACGCTCGAAAGACCGGTAACTGTTGGGATTGAAAAACGGGTAGTGCGCCAGGGCGAGCACCTCACCGGTGGACGGCGCCATGACGATGGCCATGCCCGATTGGGCGGCATACTCGGTAGCGGAGGCCTCCAGGGCTTTCTGGGCAATGTGCTGGATCGTGCGGTCGATGGTCAGCACCACATTATGCCCCCCGGCCAGGGTTGCCGGCATCCCGGCACCCTCAAACCGACGCCCCAGGGCATCCTTGAGAATGGTGATTTCCTGTTCCCCTCCCTTCAGGGTGGCATCGAAATAGAACTCCATTCCTTCCAGGCCGTGGCCGTCTATTCCGGAAAACCCCACCAGCTGAGCCGCCAGCGTCTTGTTGGGATAGTAGCGGCTGTGCTCGCTGATAAAGTCGACTCCCTTGATTCCCAGCGCCTGAACCGTTTCGGCCTGGCGAGGCGTGGCCTGGCGCTTGAGCCACACGAAGGAGCGCTTCGGATCCAGCTTCTTGAACACGTCCCGTTGCGGCTTATTCAGGGCTTTGGCCAGCTGCCTGGCCGCCGCCTGGCGATCGGCCATCTGGCGGGGATAGGCGGCTATTGACGGACTGTCGATGCTCACAGCCAGCGGGCTGCCGTTGCGATCGGTAATGGCGCCCCGTTTGCCCTGAACCACCATGGCACCTTCGTACTCACGGGCCGCCCGCTCGGAAAGCCATGCGCCCTCGAATACATGCAGCCGGATCGCCTGCGCACTGATGGCCAGAAGGGCCGTCAGAAAAAGCGCACCTACGATTCCGGTCCGCAGCCGTGTCCGTGTGGTTGCCGATGTTGTCATGGAAGTGTCACCGTCTGTTGCGCATCCGGCATGACCAGTCCCAAACGGGTCCGGGCAATGGTTTCGATCCGCTCCGGCGATTTGAGCCGGGCCAATTCAATTCTCTGGGTATTCCGCTCCTTGAGCAGTGCTTGGTGCCGATTGTTTTCCCTGTCGATGCCGTATCCGGCATTGACGCACTGAACGCGGCACCAGGCGTAAAACAGGGCCTCCACAAAAAACAAAACCATCAAAACGATCCAGAGGCCGGTCATGGTTTTCCTCGGCGGCCTCAGCCTCCGGTTTCGGCTGCTGCCCTGCCCCACCCGGCCTCTGTTTTCCGTCTTGGGGCTACTGGTTTGGCTCGCTGCTGCCATCACACCGCTTCCACGGCTCTAAAACGCGTACTGCGGGCCATGGGATTTTTCCGGATCTCCGCATCGGTGGGCCGCAGCACCTTGCGCGTCAGCAACCGCACCCTTGCCTGACGTCCACACGCACACTGGGGAAACGTCGACGGGCAGGTGCACGGGCGCTCCATGGTCCGGAACCGGTGTTTGACCATCCGGTCTTCCAGGGAATGAAAGGAGAGCACACACAGGCGGCCTCCCGGATTAAGCAGATCCACAGCCGTTTCCAGAAATTGATCCAGCACCTCGAGTTCCCGGTTCACGGCGATACGCAGAGCCATGAAAACCCGGGTGGCGGGATGGATCTTCTGTTTGCGCGCCGCGGCGGCCGGAACCGCTTCCGACACCAGGCGGGCCAGCTGGCCACTGGTGGTCACCGGAAGCGTCTTGCGCTGCGCGACCAGATGCCGGGCGATCCGCACGGCCCAGCGTTCTTCACCGTAACGGCTGAACGTCTGCGCCAGTTCCCGTTCATCCATGGATGCCAGCAGGTCGGCCGCCGTAACGTCAGACCGGACATCCATGCGCATGTCCAGGGGTTCATCCCGATTAAAACTGAAACCGCGGCCGCTGGCCTCGATCTGATGAAGGGAAAGCCCGATGTCAATGAGAATACCATCCACGGCACCGATGCCCAGTTGAGAAAGAAACGACGGCAGGTCTGCAAAATTGCCGTGAACGATATGAATCCGGCGTTCGTCGGCGGGAAGGACCCTGCGGGCCCGGTCAATGGCGTCCTTGTCCTGGTCGATACCGATAAAAACGCCGTCAGGGCTGATCTGTTCGCAGATTCGCCGGGCGTGGCCGGAGCCGCCCAGTGTGCCGTCCACGATGATCTTGCCCGGCCGGCAAGCAAGCATGTCCACCGCTTCTTCGAGCATGGCGGTGACATGATAGTCAGACATGGGCTAAATCCCCAGCTGGGCGATCTCGCGCCGAACCTGGTCGTCGCGCATATCCTTTTCCATCAATTCGTTTTCCTGATCCCAGTTTTCCCGCGACCAGATCTCAAAACGGGCCGTTACACCAACCAGGACGATCTCCTTGTCCAGTTTGGAATACTGCTTCAGAAAAGGCGGAACCAACACCCGCCCCTGGGCGTCACACTTGCAGTCATGGGCCCCGCCGATAAATGTGCGCTGAAATCGACGCATGGCCTCGCTTTTTTCGGGCAGATCGAGTATTTTCTGTTCCAGCTTGCCCCATTGATCGTGGGTGTAGGCAAAAAGGCAGCGGTCCATGCGGGTGATCATGATGCTGTCGATTCCGCTGGCCTTGATCACATCCCGAAACCGTGTCGGAATGATAATCCGCCCTTTTGGGTCAATGGTATGAAAGGAGCTTCCCCGAAACATTATTCACCAATATTATCCACTTTGGTCCACTCTTCTTGGATAAAAGTACAAAATTACTGAATAGTCAAGAAAAAAACATTTTTAAGATGTATTATTTTTCTAATAATTTTTGAAAGTTAAACACAAATCAACCCAACCGTCAACAAGGTGGAGTAAAGTGGATCAATTCTTCAATCATCGCTCGCTTTGGCGGCCACCGCCCAGACATTGACCCGCAGACGACCGAGAACGCTTTTTTTGTTGCCTGGACTCGCAGTTTAATATATCGATATCAATGCAGAATCCAATTCTGCTCCGGCATAAACCCACGGCGGAAATCAGCCCATTGAAAATCAAGCAATTTTTTTATGGCGGTGACAATCTGGGATACCTCCTGTATGCGAGCACCCGTGCGCTGGCCATCGACGGCGGCGCCGTGGATGAAATCATGGCTTTTGTCCGGCAAAAGGGCCTGACACTGGAGACCGTCACCAACACCCATGGCCACGGCGACCATACCTCCGGCACTCGGCAGCTGGCGAAAGCAGCAAAGGCCGCTCACCTCGACCATCGCCGGTACGCCGATGGCGACGCCCTCATCCTGGAGGGCGAGACAGTGACCGTCCGCCTGACCCCGGGCCACACCTCGGATTCAGTGGTTTTTGCCGCCGATGATTGTCTGGTCACCGGCGATACCCTGTTCAACGGCACGGTGGGCAATTGCTTCTCCGGTGACTTGAAGGCCTTTTACCGGTCCATCCATCTTATCATGAGCTACCCCGGGACCACCCGCATCTATGCCGGCCACGATTATGTGGCGGCATCACTGGCCTTTGCCCGGCACTTGACTCCGGACAACGCTGCCATCGATGCCTACGCCGACCGCTACGACAGGCACCATGTGACCTCCACCCTGGACGATGAACGGGCCGTCAACCCTTACCTGCGGTTCAACGACCCGGAAATCATCCGCCTGCTGGAATCGAAAGGGTTGCCCACAGACACTGAATACCAGCGGTGGGAAGGCATCATGTCCATCGAATGAGACGAGAAGAAAAAGCGATTGCGGATCGTCATGCGATCCGGGCGATTTTGAAAAGCGCCCGGGTGGGTCGATTGTCCGCGTGTGCGCCGTACACGCCCATTCCGGCGATGCACGGATCATGACCGAGTCCGTGACCCCACTCCTGGCATACATCCGGGAACAGGCCCGGGCACACTTCTCGCAGGCCAAAGGGAGCCACGACTGGGACCACACCTTGAGGGTGCACCGGCTTTGCCGACGCATCGGTGCAGCCGAAGGGGCGGACCTGCTGGTTACGGAAGCTGCCGCCTACCTCCACGACATCGGCCGTGGGCACCAGGACCGGGCCAACGGTAGACTCTGCCACGCGGAAAAAGGCGCCGCCATGGCCCGGGAGATGCTGGCAGCCTGCCCCCTGGCCGACGAACGCAGGGAGAACATCATCCACTGCATCGCCGCCCACCGGTTTCGCCGGGGCGACAATCCCCTTACCGTGGAGGCCAGGGTGCTGTTCGATGCGGACAAGCTGGATGCCATCGGTGCCGTGGGCGTGGCCCGGGCCTTCTTGTTTGCCGGCGAACTGGGCGCCAGACTGCACAGCCCGGAGATGGACGTGGCCCGGGCACCGGCCTACTCCATCGACGACACGGGATACCGCGAATACGTAGTGAAACTCTGCAAAATCAGGGACCGCATACTTACCGTCACGGGCCGGCGCCTGGCCGACGAACGACACCGGTTCATGGCCGGATTTTTCGACCGGTTCATGGAAGAATACGAAGGAGAAAGGTGACGGTTTCGTAAAAGGTCCGATATCTGCGTTACGCTTCACCCCTCGTCACTGCGGCGT
>NZ_JASJGN010000392.1:0-5517 GCF_033791525.1 Desulfosarcina sp. | reverse complement strand
TTTTTCATCCAGACATTGCTCCAATAGCCGTCATTGGGCTCTTTTACGACATCGATGCTTATTCCGGCTTTGGCGGCATGCTCCCTGAAAAGGACCGCCGCATCGACGGCCCCACCGAAAGCGGCATCGGCGGCGTGCAGTTTGAAGGTATGCCCGGTCAACCCGGCTTTTTTCAAATGGAACTTGGCTTTATCCGGATCGTATTGCCGCTGGGGCAGATCAGCGGCGTAATAGCGGTTCGACGGTGCGATGGGGTGGTCGTTACCCAAGCTGCCGTATCCCCGCAGGATCAATTTCAGCATCTGCTCCCGATCAAGGGCGTACTTCAGGGCCAAACGCACATCGTTGTTGTCAAAAGGTGCCACATCGGTCCGCATGGGTAAGGTGTAATGCCTCGTTCCGGTCACCTGAACGATCTGGATCCCAGGTGCTTTTTTCAGCAGATGCACAGTTTTAACATCACAACGATTGATCAGATCCACTTGACCGGTTTTCAACGCATTGGTGCGGGCGCTGTAATCGGCAATGCTGATGGTTTCAATTTCGTCAAAATGTGCCCGGTCTGCTTTCCAGAAATTGGGATTGCGCTTGGTCAGCGCCCTCACCCCCGGTTCATGGGATACCAGCATGTACCCACCGGTACCGATCCCTTTTTCGAACTCGGCCCCCTTGGTGCCGGCCGGCTGGATCGTCAAATGATAATCACTCATGATAAAGGGAAAATCGGCGTTGCCGCCATGCAGAACGAATACGACCGTATTCTTGCCGTCGGCCTTGATATCCTTGATGGGATCGACGATGCCCTTGGCCGCCGACTTGGATTCCTCTCCCCTGTGGTGATTGATCGTTTCAACCACGTCCTGGGCATCCAACGTTTTTCCATTGTGGAATTCGACCCCTTTACGGATCTTGAATACCCATTGGGCGGCATCGGGGGTGGATTCCCAGCTTTCGGCCAGTTCGGGAATCGGTTTGCCATCCGCGTCGATTTCAACCAGATTGTTGCGAAGCGACCAGTTAACGCTCTGCCCGACGGCATCGGTAATCGTAGCAGGATCAAGGGAATCAGTAGTAGAACCGCCGCTCAATCCAAGCCGCAGTCGGCCGCCTCTTTTCGGCGTGGCAGCATATGCCCTGGCGGGCAGCAGTGCCGGCGATATGGTTGTAACCAGGCCCAGGGCCGACACATAAGCGAGAAACTCTCGACGAGTGATTTTGCCTGCTCTCAACGAACGTTCTAGATCTTTCAAACGGGACATGCTTCCCTCCTTTTTTTAATGCAGCACAATTTATTTTGCGGATGGCTGTTTAGCCACCGATTCCTCTATGGGACCGGCGGCCAGAATCGGTGCGGCGTGGATCGCTTTGGCATCCATGATGGCCACCAGCCGTTGCAGGGCACTCAAGATCATGGCCTGCTCCCAATCCTGCAGGGCACCGAACCGCTCCACAAAGGCCTCTTGCATAATCGGCGGTGCCGTTTGCATCAATTCCTCGCCGGCAACCGTGGCCTGTACCAGCACCCGCCGCCGGTCGGAATTACTTCGCCTTCTGGTTACCAGGCCCCTTTTTTCCATGCGCTCCAGTATCCCGGTCACCGTTCCCTGACTCAGGCTGATGGCCTTGGCGACTTCGCCCACCGACACTTCGCCGGCCTGGACGACCTCCTGCAAAATCATCAACTGCGGGCCGGTCAGGCCGACCCGCTTGACCAGGCTCTTGGAATTCAGGGCGATGGATTGGATGATTTTACGAATGGCGATCAGTACGTCATTGGTGATGATGCTCGTTAAATCTTGCCTGAAATCATCTTTATTCACCATTTTATCTCCGGCAGCTAAAAAAATATTAACCATATAAATTTGTACGCAAACAAATTTATTATAGATATTTAAATTTTTAATTCAAAATAAATCAGGTAATCCGAACTCCGGTTTTTTCGCTCTCTCCATGCAGAATTCCAAGCAATTGATATTATCTGAGGATGGGTGAATGACACAAAGTTTAAATGAACTACCCCGCCGCAAGCAGCGGGGTATCACCAAGGATCGGATCTTTTTATCGTCGCAAGCGACGGGATATTAGACCCGATGCTTCGCAATAAATAATTTGTATGCAAAGCTTTATAACATCTCCTTGGCTGATCAACAAATCATTTTTTATTTTTAGTCCAATAGATTTGAAGGTTTGTACTGAAACGATTATGGGGTTTGTCCTAAAACCGTTCCGATGGGTAGACACCAAGATAGCACGAAACGTTCCCAATCGTTGTTGATTGGTGAATGCCGATTGGTGATGGGGGTGATCAATTGGCGGGCGGATGAAGATCTCAAGCAGTTGACGGTTCACTGAGGCAAGCTATACTGCAGGAGGCGGGCAGACGGGGATCCATTGGAGGTGAAGAAAGGATATCAAATCCCTCTCGGGCACAGATGGACATGGCCACCCAGAGGCAGATGATGGTAGGCTGCTTTTAAAACGGGTGGGAATCCATCACAGGATCATGTCCGAGAAGCTTTTTAAGATAGTCCAGGGCCAGTGCGGCGTATAGCTCATCGTGGGTCATCTGCTCGAGCAAGGTTTGGCTGTCAAACTTACCGCCGACTTTTTTCAACAGGGTATCGGATGACGCGATGCGCTGTTCCAGGCCGGATAAATAATCCTTGGCGTATGCCCTCAGCGTGGGGGTCGGAATATCCTTGGATTTTGAAAAGGTCTCCGCCAATTGGGCAGGCTCCGGCAGCCGGGGGTCTTCCAGCACCGCTGTAAACGCGTCAGCCACGCGGACCAGTCCCCGATGAATATGTTTGGATTTGACCATGTTTATCCCTGCCCAGCCGGCCTTGACCCAACTGACGGTCCCACAGGTGACAACCGGTTTTTTAGGATCCGCCTGGTAATAAACGGTCACCCCGAATGAATCGTACATATAGGTATCGGCCCAGCCCAGTCCCTTGACGTTCAATCCCTTATCCGGGGTGTACAGGTAGCTCCACTCTTCGTCTTTGCCCAGCACCCACCCTCTTCTGCCCACCGCCGACGGTTCCTGCTGCCGGTATACATTGATCATGACCTTCCCCTTCTGGTAGGGGCTGAGGATGACCAGCCTGTCGACATCGTAACTATAGTAAGCGCCGGTGTGCTGATCCGGTGTGATGGCGATATGTTCGGCCCCTTTGAGGATAAAAGGGGTCTTCGAGCCGTTGGATGCCGATCGCAGCCGTTCAAACTGCTGATCACCGCCGTCCACCCGGGTCCACCGGGACAACCGCAGGGAGGACGGCCAAAAGAAAAAGGACGGAATATCGGCATCCAGAATGTAATCGGTAATACGCTGGACACCGGTATTGACGGTAAATTCATTATAGGCGGATGGCGCGTCGAAGGAGTCGTCGGCACGGTAAAGGGTGTCGTCGGTTTTGGGAGACAGTAGAAACGTCATAAGCGGCTCGATGTGCCGCGCATCAAAGGCCGCACCACCCTCGTTGTCGACCAGGTCCAGAAGGTAATGAAGCGTCGATGTTACATCCGACGGCAAATCCGCAGGCGTGTCTGAAGCAGCGGCACTGCCAGCCATCAGGAATAACAAGCCACCGGCGATAAGTGATAAAAACGTCCGACTGGGATAAGCAACAGGATTCATAAAACTCTCGATTGATAGGTTAATACAGCGCCTCGGCAGGGCGCTATTTACGATTTACGCCTTGGCCCTGAAAATAGCATCCAGGAGTTTACCGATAGGGATCTCTAATGGATCGCCACGAAAAAAGCCAGTAAAAGAAATGTCACGATTAGGGAAATTACGCAGGCGGGAACCGATTGTCAAGTGAGCGCCGGCGGATCATTCCGGCGCCCCTGTCATTGGGTACCAGATCAGATAAATTTCGGTTTGCTGACTTTCTTGAGATCCCAGGCTTTGATCTTGAAGGATTTGTCGTGCTTGCCCGGGTTGAAATAAACCATGTCCTTTTTGGCCAGGTCCGGATCCATGAAAATCGGGAGCGGTGTCAACTGGCCGAAGGGCGGCACACAGCCCACTTCGCAGCCCACTTTTTCCAGCACATCCTCGGGTTTGGCAAAGGCGACCTTTTTGGTCCCGATGCCTGCTGCGGCTTTTTTCCAGTCCACTTTTTTATCACCGGGCATCACCAGCACAACCATTTGCTTTTCCTTGGTCAGCAGAACCAGAGACTTGACGGTTTCGCCTTCGCTGACCCCCAGCGCCTCGGCCATGGCCGGATTGGTGTAAACCGGTTCGTGTTCGACCACCTCGTAGGCGATCTTGTTTTTCTTTAATATGTCTACGATATTGGCTTCGACGGGCATCGCCACCTCCGGTGGGTTCTGGGTTCAGCCTTGAGCCTTGAGCTTTTCGCTGATCAGCTCATTAGCTCAACAGCTATTTTGTTCCGGGTTATCGGTTCAACCAATTCAACCAATTCAACCAATAAGACCAATCAAACGATCCTCGCGAATCTAAGCCGTCGCCTCATCAACGATCTCGGCAATATCCTTGACGACGATGGCCGACTCCTTGTCCATGAGGCCGTCCGAGAGCATCGTGGCGCAGAAAGGGCAGGCGGCGGCCACGGTGGCCGCACCGCTTCGCATCACCTCTTCGGCCCGGTCCACGTTGATGCGTTTTCCCAGGGTCTCTTCCATAAACATGCGGCCGCCGCCGGCACCGCAGCAGAATCCTTTTTCACGGATACGCTGCATTTCGGTCAACTGGCCGTTGTTCATGGAGCGCAGCAGATCGCGGGGCGGCTGGACAATACCGTTCCAGCGGCTCAGATAGCAGGAATCGTGGAACGTCAGCGACCCAGTGCCGTTACCGTTGGGCTTCAGGCGCCCCTGCTTGTGCAGGTCGAAAAGCAGTTCAGCGTGGCTGACCACCGGGTAGGCGGCGCCGAACTGGGGGTATTCGTTCTTGATGATATTGAAGCAGTGGGGGCAGCCGGTCAGAATTCGTTTGGGTTTGTACCCGTTGAGAATCTCAACGTTCTGCTGAATCAGCATCTGGGCCAGGTATTCGTTGCCGGCCCGCCTGGCCATGTCGCCGTTGCAGGATTCCTCCGGGCCGAGGATGGCGAAGTTCACACCGGCGCGCTGAAGCACCCGGGCCATGGCCTGGGAGATCTTCTTGCCCCGGTCGTCAAAGGACCCGGCGCATCCAACAAACCAGAGCAGATCGGCATCCGGGTTGTCGCCCATCAACGACACGTCCATGCCCTTGCACCAGTCCGCCCGGCTGTCGGCGCCGAAACCCCAGGGGTTGGCCTGGTTTTCTAGGTTGGTGAAGGTCTCCTGGACCTCCGGCGGAAAACTGGCTTCCATGAGCACCTGGTGCTTGCGCGCTTCGACAATGAAATCAAGATGTTCGATGTTCACCGGGCAAATGTCCTCACAGGCCCGGCAGGTGGTGCAGGACCACAGCACGTCGCCGGTGACCGGGGCGTCGTCACGCACGATGGGTTTGACCTGGTCGAAGTTGCCCCCCAGAATGGCGTCGGACTG
>NZ_JASJGN010000391.1:0-4378 GCF_033791525.1 Desulfosarcina sp. | reverse complement strand
GCGGCAAGGTCACCGGCGAGACTTCCCTAATAAAAGCGACCATAGGATTTCAGGCGGGCGCCCAGGCCTTCAGCGAGATGATATTTTTTGAAGACAAACGGGCCTATGACGAATTCACCAGCGGGGAATTCGAGTTTGATGCGGCGGCTTCCGCCGTGGCTATCACCGCCGGTGTTCAGGCCAAGGCCGGCACCGAAGGGGCCACTGCCGGCGCCAGTGCCGGACCGGCCACAGGCAAACAGGCCAAAGCCAGCTATCATAAAGGCATGGCCGTGTTTGTACACATCAAAGGCGGGTTGATGTACGAGGCGGCCATCGGAGGCCAAAAGTTCAACTTTAAAGCAAAGTAACCTAAACCAGACCACTTTTCAATTCAAACGGTAAGGGGTTGCCGTAATTTGTCATCGCGTCCCGATTTGGATGCACGACCATTTAACCCAACAGCGAAGGAGAGGAAAATGAAAAACAAACTGATATCCACAGTGCTGGCTATTTTTTTTCTTATTGGCATCACCGCCTGCGGCGGTGGGTACTATAAGGTCAAGGATACATCTACCGATAAAATGTATTTCACCAACAAACTTGAAAAGGAAACGGGTGGTGCTGTCAAATTGAAGGATGCCAATACCGGCTCTGAAGTCACACTTCAGAATTCTGAAGTAACCGAAATCAATAAAGAGGAATTCAAGGCCAACACCAAGAAAGAATAAATAACCTTTGCGAAGTGATTCCATTTGGCAGGCACAAACAGATCCTCTTTGATACTGCCATGATACCACAAAGCAGTCTATTCTTCTCACGGGCCGCCAGTGAAGGCCGACAGCACAACCGTCGTGTTGAAATTACCGTGTGAGGCCTCAACTAGTCGCACCGATCCCATTAGGTCGCCGGGCGTCAAATTATTGGGCGCCCGACGCCCGGCAATCTGAAGATTTGATCGGGTTGGCGGACAATACACTTAAATGTAGAGGAAATCATGAGTAAAAAATACGAGCTTTCAATACAGACGTTACCATCCGCAACGAGTCGTCGCACCTTTCTGAAAGCCGGTGTCGCCACAGCCGGGGCTGCACTGCTGGGCGTAGCAGCAAAGTCAACGGCCGCAACAGCTGCGGATCAGGCCCAGGACACTGTAGAAGAAGTACAGCTGCTGTTTGTTCAGACTTCAACAGACGTTGACCTGGGAAAGAGCAAGATGACACTGAAAGGGATTGGTCCGACGACGATTTTCTTTTCAGATCGACCGAAACGGATAGCGGGGCACATGGACACAGAAGAATTCGTGGCCGATTGGAAGGAAGGAAAAGGCAAAAATAGTTTTGCCGCCGATCCTCCCAATGCAACCTTATCGATCTTTGGCAAGGATGAAATCGTGGACATCGTCATGGAACTGAAAAATCCACGACTGGAAGGCAGCGATCTCATTTACGACATCGTCGGTGTGTTGGAGCAGGCCAATCCGATAACATCCGGTCCCTGTTCACTGTTTATCGATCCGGTTGGCATGCCGCTTTCCCCGACTTCCGTTGCCGGGGTGCATCGACGACACCGGCGGCGTGCCGTACGACGACATGCAGTGATTCGCTGAAACGGCTTACTTGCCAATAAAATTCTACCGCCAGTTTCGGATTCCCTGGGCCGCAACCTTGGATGCCAGGCCCTTATTTAACAATGATATGTCAATGGGAGATGCTTGCCATGAAGACAATTAAACTAGCTTGTATACTCATTTGTATCGGTTTTGCCGTAAGTTGTGCAACAATCTACGATGTCAAATATGACTATGACAAAAAGACTGACTTTTCCCAACTGAAGACTTATGACTGGATGGTTGTGCCGGATAGTGTGAAAATGGATGATTTTGTTATCGTTCGTATCAAAGAAGCGGTTAATGCCGAATTACATTCCAAAGGTTTGAAGTTGACATCAGAATCACCTGATTTTCTAATTGCCCAACATACTGCCACAAAGGATAAGGTGCAGGTTAACGATTGGGGATATGATTACGGTCCATACAGGGGATATCGGGGCGGATATTGGGGCTCAAGAAATGTTTCCACCTATAACTACGAAGAAGGGTCACTTATTCTTGATTTTGTGGATGCCGAATCCAAGAAGCTTATATGGCGCGGAACGGCCAAGGCCGAAATCCAAGATATCAACTCGTCGGAAAAAAGTGAACAACTGATAAACAAAGCCGTGAAGAAAATTCTGGAGAAATATCCACCATCGTCAAAATAGGTCACATTGATTGAATCGGTCCGCACGCAGGCTTCAGGAAAAAATTGTGACCCATCGATATTGCGTAAAATCCCTAAGGTAAGGGTATCGTACACAAAACAATATTTTTCTATTAAACGAAATCCCGAAACGAAAACGAACCGGTGCATTGCATTGAAGACCTGCGCGGGGGTTTTCATCAAATCCTGTGCTTCCGTTGAAGACAATAGCCATATTGCCATTTACCCCTGCTTAACGAAAGGCGATTTCCAATGCAAATCGTACTCACGACTATTCACCGGCGGACTGCCCGGGCTTTTGGCCGGCTTTCTGCAGCCGGTCTTTTCGCCTTGCTGCTTCTTACCGCCTGCGCAACGAGCAAATCCGGGGTTGTATCCCCTTTGCCGTCTATGACACCCCTGCAGGCAGCGCTTAAGCTCGAATCCGATCAGCGAACACTGCACACGGTAGCCGGGCAACTGGAGCGCACGCGATCCGATTTCATTGCGCTTCATCAACGCGGGGGTTGGCCCAAGCGGGGTTATTTTGACAGCGAAGAAAACAACCAGATCGAACGCCTCTACTTTCGATTCGTTGTCGGCCACACCACCTTGTGGGATATCATCAACAGTTACGGGGGGCCACAAGCCCGTTACACCGATGACGGAACCGGGATAAAAGCCCATGCCCTCGTACTGTATGCCGAGTTTTTGTTGGCCTTCCATTCATCATTTTTAATCGCCGAATTCATGGACGACCCCGTTGCAATCGCCAAACTGAATGAACCATTTTTTCGTTCGGAAATTCCCCAGGGGACCTACGACCGTCTTCACCGCAATGTCACATCCAAGGACAAAGCCCATATGCTGGCGGCGGGGTGGATGTTGTACTCGGAAGATGTCGCCGATCCTAATAAAATATTGGTCGAACTCGGTGAAGAAGATCCGGAATATGCGAACCTGCTGGGACAAATTCCGATCCTATATTCGGGAGCGATGCAACAGACACAACGCATACTAAATGCGCAAACCGGTGCCATAGCCGAGACTGAGAATTACTTCTCACACACCCGGGCTGAAGAATTGGCCCGGAAAACTTCACAGGAGTTTGGTGATTTATGGTATGCCACCCGTTCAATTCTTTTTAAAGATATCAGCCGGTTGAAAAACCCCAGCGCACATCTTATCCAATTTAGTGTGGCTCAAAAAAAGCAGGTTTACGATCTTCTGCAACCCGGTGACCTTATTTTAACATTTACCGCTGGCTATATCAGCGACGTCTTTATCCCGGGGAAGTATAAACACGGCATCACCTATGTGGGCTCTCCTGCCCAACGCGCAGCGGCCGGGTTAAAAGCAGACAGCCTGCCGATTGTGGCCGAGCCCGAGCGCAAACGTTTCGAACTTCATCTATCCCAGGAATTTCTTCCCGGAGGTGAGAATGCCGATATCATCGAGGCGGTAGCAGAGGGTGTCATCTTCAACAACCTGGCCAAAATCATGGACACCCATACGAATCGCTTGCTGGTTCTTCGTCCGATTTTAAATGACGCGGAAAGAACCGAATTTTTGGCAGGCGTATTCTCGTACCTGGGTGACGAATACGATTTTTACTTTGATTTTGCCAATTCCTCCCGGCAAGTCTGCACAGAGGTTCATTACCGGGCGTTAAGCGGCAAGGGCGGTATTCACTTCACGCTTACTGAACGCGCCGGCCACGAGACGCTCAGCGCGGATGATATTGTCCATTACTACTTAGAGACCCGGCCGCAACAGTTTGAACTTGTCCTTTTTGCGGACGAGGACCCGGGCGCCCAGCATCATCAGGCCAGAGTATTGACGGGTGCCGACGCTGAGGACCGTCTCAAAGCGCTGATGGCCACTACCAAGCCATGAGTCCATTCATCGTGCCGCTGTTCTGGAGGACTCGTTTCAAAAGGAGATCCGGTCGGTGATGTTATTTACCTGTGCGTCGAGCCGATAAATGAATATCTCCCAAACTGAGCGATTCACCTTTCTCGAAGAAGGTCGATTGGTAACGATCACGGTTGGGTACCATCGATGGTTGTATTCAAAAGGTGAAACCCATTGGGTTTGCCGATCTCACCCCATCTTCGGCGTTAGATATCGCCGCGCATAGTCCACTATAGCGCGACGAC
>NZ_JASJGN010000390.1:0-11677 GCF_033791525.1 Desulfosarcina sp. | reverse complement strand
AAGAGTACCTGGATCTGATTTTCGAAACCTTCTTCACCACCAAAACCGACAGCGTCAAAGGTGTCGGATTAGGGCTGTCCGTCTGCTACGGCTTTATCAAGGACCACGGCGGGGACATCAAGGTGGACAGCCAGATTGGAGAAGGCACCACCTTCACCATCTCACTGCCGGTTTATCAGCAGAAAGCTGAAAAAGAGTAACGATTCCGATTGTTGCGACTCGCTGTGGATTGGATTCATCGGTTACTGTGGCAAAGCGATACGTAAACTTCGGGTTACGGTAATGTGAGGTCCCAGCCGGACTCATTCATGTTCAAACCATGACTGGGTATGAAGGCATACCTTGACCAGCATGAGCATCACCGGCACCTCGATGAGCACCCCCACCACCGTGGCAAGGGCCGCACCCGACGAGAGCCCGAAGAGCATGGTCGAAGTGGCGATGGCCACCTCGAAATGATTGGACGCCCCGATCATGGCCGCCGGCGCGGCGTCCTCGTATTTCAGTTTCAACAGCCGCGCCAGGCCGTATCCCAGGCAGAAGATGAGCACGGTCTGGACCAGCAGGGGCACGGCGATCCAGACGATGGTCAGGGGGTTGCCCAGAATCACCTCTCCCTTGAAAGAGAAGAGCAGCACCAGGGTGAGCAGCAGGGCAATGATGGTGATGGGAGTGAGCACATGCAGGAATTTCTCCTGGAACCACGTCACACCTTTGGCGGTGATGATCCAGCGTCGGGAAAAGTAGCCGGCCACCAGGGGCAGGGCCACGTAGATACCGATGGAAAGCAATAAGGCCTGCCAGGGCACGGGCAACCGCCCCACGCCAAGCAAAAAGCCCCCCAGCACGCCATAGAGCAGCAGCATGGTCAGCGAGTTGATCGCCACCATCACCAGGGTCAGACCGTCGTTGCCCCGCGAAAGAAATCCCCACACCAGCACCATGGCGGTGCACGGCGCGATGCCCAGCAGGATGCACCCAGCCAGGTAGCTGCGCCACAGGGGCACTTCCAGCATTTTTATGCCGTCAACCAAAACCACCGTGCCGGCACCGTGGGTGGCGCCCGAAGGCAGGTCCAGGCCGAAGGGCATCTTCACCAGATCCTTCGCATCGGGCCCGATAAACCCGTAGAAAAGCGTACCGAGAAAAAACAGGGCGATGGCGTACATGGTGAAAGGTTTGACGGCCCAGTTAATGAAAAGGGTCAGAAAAACCGGCTTGCCGCTTTTGCCCGCCTTGATCACTTCACCGAAGTCGATCTTGACCATGATGGGATACATCATGAAAAACAGGCAGATGGCGATTGGGATGGAGACCACCGGCGCCCCGTTCACCGAAATGGCCATGCCGTCCAGGGTCCGGGCCACGCCGGGAGCGACTTTTCCCAGCAGAATGCCGGCAATGATGCACAAGAGCACCCACAGGGAGAGGTAGCGTTCGAATATGCTGGTCATTTTGCGGTCGTTATGGTCAGCTGCGATGTCGTTCATTGGCTGATTCGCTCCTGGTTACTATGGATTCTTCAATATCTCAGGCAGGGATTCGACAAATGCGCGTATTTCGTCGCGCACCCGGCGATAATGGGTCATGGCCGCTTCTTCGGTGGGTTCGTCCTTCGCCAGTGCCGGCGGGTCGTCGAATCCCACGTGAACGATGGGTACGCCACCCGGAAAATAGGGGCAGGTTTCGTGGGCGTGGCCACAGACGGTCACCACGAAGTCCCATGGTTCGCCGACAAAATCACGGGCCAGCTTGGAACGGTGGTGGGAAATGTCCACCCCCGCCTCGGCCATGGATATGACCGCCAGCGGGTTGAGTCCGTGGGTTTCGATGCCGGCCGATCTGGCCTCGATGACGTTGTGCTTCAGGTGGTTCACCCACCCCTCGGCCATCTGGCTGCGGCAGGAGTTGCCGGTGCACAGGAAAAGAATTTTAAGTCTGTCTTTCATCGGGGACCGCTTCCGTTGGCTTTTATCGTTGAATAGGAATTGGCTTTTCTCGCTTCGTCTAACAACGAATCGTCTCTGCTCACCACGGGATGCCGTCAGATCCAACGGAAAACGCAGCCATATAGTCGTCAAGGGATTGTTTCGCCTCGGCGGTCATTGGCGGGCAGTCGCCGCTGTCTTTAACCCCCTCGGCCACCCGGGTAGCAAATACCATGCAGGTGGGCTCACTGCACTCGCGGCAATTGGTCTTTGGCAGACATTTTAATATTTGGATCACCTGGGGCCGGGGCATTCCCTCGTAACGGGGAGTAAGGGTTTCGCGGTTCTCCCAGGCGCCGTTGATCTCACGCTTCAGCCACTCGACAATCTTGCGCGCTTCCATCTCGTCCTTGAGCGCGTTGACGGCGATCTTGCGGCCATGCACGGTAAGCAGTTTACCGTGCATTTTAAAGGTTACCGAGGGTGGATCCTCGATGTAACTGAAACCGCCCAGTTCGGCGTTCAGGTATGGCAGCGCTGCAGAAACATCCTGGTCCAGGTGGGCGAAACACTGTACGGTCATGGCACCGGGCATGCACTCATTGTTGAAGATTTCCATGCGATAGGTTTCGAGCAGCATATTCACCTCCCTGCTACGACAGTATTGATAAGGCGCTGCGGTCGAGGAATGGACGAACCATGAAGTAGATTCCCATTAAACCGACAACCACACCGGCACCCCGTCGAAACCAGTTGCCTGCATCCTGCCAGGCGTGGTTTTCAGTCAATTTTCTCACCATGGCCATGGAGCTACCGGCGACAATGATCGGCAGACAGTGCCCCAGGGCAAAAAGAATCACCATCAACGATCCGGTTGCCCATTTTTGCTGGACGGTGACCACAGCCAGAATGGGGGCGATAAAGCCAAAGGTGCATGTACCGGAAAGAACGCCGTAGGCCAAACCCAATCCAAAAGCACCGTGAACTCCGCGCAGATTCAACCGGTAAAGCATCGACCCGGACACGGAGCAGGCCTGCACCCCCAGCATTCCCAATGCCACCCAGATCAAAATAGCACCCACCGGAACCTGCCACCAGAGGCCCACATCTCCAAGCATGCGTCCCAATCCGGCACAGATGATTCCAACCGCAGCGATAGTGACAAACAGTCCCGATGTGAACGCACCCGCATAAAGTCCCGCCCGTTTAGGATCTACAGCAGTCTCCTGCCCGGCCACATAGGCAACGATCAACGGGATGGACGCCAAGTGGCATGGGCTGAACATAACGCTCACCATGCCCCAGGCGAAACAACCGATAAAGGCGATTGTCGAACCACTTGTCATCCATGCGTTAACGGTGAGAAACAGAGAATCAAGCATCCAGTTCATCCCGCTTGTGTTTAAGTTACGGCTTGACGCCCAACTGGCTCAAGGTCTTCACGATATCGTCTTCAGACATGAATCCCAGATGGCGGGACACTTCCTTGCCGCTGGCATCGTAGAAAATCTGTGTGGGAATTGCCCGGACGCCGAATCGACCGGCCTGATCCCGATTCTCCCAAACATCGATAAAAACGATGGCCGCCCTGCCCTCGTATTTCTTCTCGATCTTTTCAAGGATGGGCGCCATCATCTTGCAAGGAATGCATTTCTTAGCCCCCAGATCGACCATGGTCACCATTCCCTTGACCGGGAGCGTGTCGAAGTCGATTCCGGGATCACTGAAACCAGTCGCAGCCGTACCAAAAACCAGCGCAGCTAATGTAAGAACCATCAATGTTTTATATCGGCGTTTACCTCGCTCCATGAAATCTATCCTTTTTCTTTAGCTGCGCGACATTTCTCAGTGATTTTCCATGATCTACCCAGCGTATTCAGATCCATCATTTCCATTTGTTGCCAAGCTGTTACCGGATCCAACCGAGAACATCTTGCTTCTTGGGAATCTTGCCAACTGACTTCACCTCGCCGTCGATCACCACCGCCGGTGTTCCGAAGACCCCGTATCCGGCAATTTCCATGACATCCGTGACTTTTTCCACCGTCGCTTCGATACCGCTTTCAGCAACGGCATCCTTGACGATCTTTTCCGTCTGCTGGCATTTCGGGCACCCCGGCCCCAGTACTTTGATATCCATATTCTTCTCCTTTTAAAAAAAATGTCCGAAAATCATACCGCTGATCGTGGCCATGATGACAACCAGGCCAACGAAGGCTAAGGTTTTCTTCGTTCCCAGTACACTTCGTATCACCAGCATGTTGGGCAGGCTCAATGCCGGGCCTGCCAGCAGCAGGGCCAGAGCGGGCCCCTTTCCCATACCGGCACCGATTAGCCCCTGAAGGATGGGCACTTCGGTAAGGGTGGCAAAATACATGAACGCCCCCACGACCGAGGCAAACAGGTTGGCCCATAATGAGTTTCCCCCAACCAGGCCGCTGATCCAGGCCGAGGGAATCAAGCCCTCCGCGCCCGGCCGCCCCAGCAGCAAACCGGCCACAAGCACACCGGCCAGCAGCAGCGGCATGATCTGTTTGGCAAAATCCCAGGAGGCGGTAAACCAGGATTCGGTCTCACCACGCGTGGTGGTCAATAGGCTGACAAATGCGACCAGTCCTATCGAAAAAGCGATGAGGGGCTGCTGAGGTATGGCCAGGGCGGGAATGAATACAGCCACCATGGCAATGATCAGTTTGTAGAGCTTGACACGCATCCAACGGACCATCAGGACTCCCAGCATCGTAGCAAACCCGCCTGCCAACAACCACTTCACTGCGAATACAGCCGACCAGAAACCGCCGGCTTGCGCTGGTTTCCCCCAGGTAGCGGATATCAGCAGGCCAACCATGACGGCAAACAGCAGACTGGTCTGCCACAAAGGCCGCTCGACTTCCGGCACCGGCATGTGCATGGCGGCGGCGGCCTTGGCCGATTCTTCCTTCCTGAACATCAGGTGCATGAACAGGCCGATGACGATGCTGAAAACGACGGCCCCGACGGCACGTGCCGCACCGATTTCCGGTCCCAGAATGCGGGCGGTGAGGATGATGGCCAGCACGTTGATGGCCGGTCCCGAGTAGAGAAAGGCAATGGCCGGTCCCAGGCCGGCGCCCCGCTTCCAGATGCCGGCAAACAGAGGCAGTACTGTGCATGAACACACCGCCAGGACGGACCCGGACACGCTGGCCACACTATAGGAGAGTATCTTGTTGGCACCCGCGCCCAGGTATTTCATCACCGCGCCCTGGGAAACGAATACCGCAACGGCACCGGCTATGAAAAAAGCCGGGACCAGACAGAGCAGGACATGTTCCTGGGCATACCATTTTGCCAGAGCCAGGGACTCGATCACCGATTGGGTAAACCGGGCGCTGTCCATGGGCAGGAAGAAGAAAAGCAGAAATCCGCCGACGATCAGACTCAGGGGTTTCCAGATGCCCTTCCAGTCGATCTGGCTGGGTTCGGGCTGGACATCATTATCAGGAGTATCCTCTATTGTTTCATTTTGACCGGTTAATACTAAAGCCTCATTCATGGTGGCCGCCTCCGAAAAGATGGATGACTAACTCTATATATCGCTATTTATACATATCAAAGAAATAAAAAAATCAGTTCTTATTCAGGATCTCAAACCGGTCGATGTGCGCCGTCTTTTCAACCAGCGCCGATATTTCCGGCTCGTCGTTGAGCCAATGCCGAAGGTTGCCGAGCAAAGAAGCTGCAAAGGGGCTCTGGTGGCCGTCGGCCAATGTGTAGTTCACCCAGAGTCCATCCTTTTGGGATGCCACTAACCCTGCGTCTTCCAGCATTTTTAAATGTTTGCTGGCCGTCGACTGGGCGGCGCCAAGGGAGGTCTGTAGTTCACAGACACACATCACACGTTTTTCAAGTATTTTCAATATTTTGACACGGGTCGGGTCGCTAACGGCCTTCATGACGCGGATGAACTCTTTCATGCCTCCTCCATATCGTTATAATGGAATATATAGGTTCGGCCTGAGCGTGTCAACCCACAATAGAAAATTTAACCGTTGGTGTCGTGGCGTGCGGAATGAATCGGCCTCAGCCATCTCGACAAACGGCGAAGCGGCCTGAACATGAAAAAACGAATCAGCCGGCTGAAGTCTGCCATCACCCGGCCGATCTCTTTTTCCACGGAAGACTCTACCCGGCAGAATGAGATGATGCAGCGCTCCGGCCGCAGGTTGTCGGGGAAAAGGCAGGGTCCGGTGCCGTTTTCGAGGAAGATACAGTCTGAAGGGAAAAAGCTTTCTCGGGCAAGGCAGGCCGCCACGGCGTCTTCGATCTCCGGTGCCATGGTCAGGATGTACACCAGGTCCCACTCGGTGATGATATCGGCGGGATGGATGTTCCGGCAACAAAGCCCCCGGCAGCCGGCCATGCACCCTTCCAGGATGGGGGCGGCTTTATGGGACAACACCTGCTGGGCGTGGTGGATATCCCGGCAAATGGCCTTGAGAACCTGGCGCTCATCGCTATCCAGGGCATCGATTTTCTTTCTGGCGGCCTTGAAGCTGTAGTTGAGTCCCATGGTTGATGGCTTCCCGTTGATTGCCCGAAATACGAAGTTTTCTACCGCGACGGGTTTGTAAAAAGTTCGAGATCAAGGCTTGCGAATCCTGAGAATACCGCTATCGCGGGTGCCGTAGGCAGCGTACTAACGGTACGCCGCAGTGACGAGGGATGAAGCGTAACGCAGATATCGGACTTATACGAACCCGTCAAATGAAGCGCTTCATCATCTCATCGACCATCCCATCCACATTGTCCGCCGTGACCCCGTGCTGGGCGCAGAAGGCATCCACCTTGGCGAGTCTTTTGGGGCTGTTCATGTCGACCAGCCGGGAAAAAAGGCCCAGGCGTCGGCCCACCTGAAAACGGCACTGATCCTGGGGTGACAGGTCAAGGAACCGGTCCAGCACCGCCAGGATATCGGATTTGGCTTCGGGGAGACGGCCCTGGACCTCTTCGAACAAGTTGAGAATGTGATCACTGACGATCATACTGGTGATGCCTTTCAGGCTCTCGATAAACAACCGGATCTCCCGGCCCATATCGATATCGTTCAGTTTGACGAATCGCCCGCTGCGGTGCTCCTCGGCCAGGGGAATCCCACCGGGAATGGCCAGGGTACGCAAGCGGATGAAATCCGGGTTGATCTGGTTCAGGGCGTCGGCGGTTTCCAAGGCATGGTCACGGGACAGGTCCTTGCCCCCCAGTCCCGGCATCACATACTCGGACAATTCGATACCGGCCTTTTTCACTTTCCTGCCGGCCTTGATCTGGGTGCGTTTATCCACCCCTTTACGGACCCGGCTGAGCACCGCGTCCGAGCCGGACTCAAGGCCAATGTGAACTCGATTCAGTCCCGCTTCTCGCATCTGCCTCAGGTGGTCGTCGCTGATGCGGGCGATCGTGTGCGAGCGGGCATAGGAGGTGATGCGGTCGACCCAGGGAAATCGGGATCGAAGGTGGCGCAAAATCCGGATCAGCTGGTCGGGTTTGACCACCAGGCTGTTGGCGTCCTGCAGGAAAATAGCACGCATGCCGCCGGCATACCAATTCAGTGCGGCCCCGAAAGCCTGCTGCTCGTGGGCGGCCAGGCCCTGAATCCGTGCATTAATATCCTGACGGAGAATGTGCCCGGATCCGTCGGCAAGGCCTTTCAAGGTCTCCACATGCCGGTGGAGCGCATCGATGTCGTCGATGACGTGGGCTTCGGGTCGAACGGAAAAGCGAGCCCCCTTGTATACCGGGCAGAAGGCGCAGTGGTTCCAGGGGCAGTTGCGGGTCACCCGGACCAGCAGGCTGCCGGCTTCGCTGGGCGGCCGGATGGGGCCCTGTTCAAACCCGTGGTAACGATTCTTATCATGGGGGCGCTGATTCATGGTCGCCGGTCTCCTGTCAGCATGCGGTTGGTCTCTTTGTATACCTGTCATCGATTCAAAAATAAACCCCCTTTGACAAGCGTCGACGGCATGCTTTATGGTAGGCTTCCGATACATGCTGAATACCGAAAGTGGCGAAGAATGCTTAAAAAACTGGGTTTTATCGTATTTTCACTGATCTTTGTGGGAATCTGTACCGCAGGTGTATTGTACATGCATCTCATGGCCTGGGCGGACCGCCCGGTGGGAACAGCCGTCCTGGAGAAGCTGTTCACCGTCTCCCCGGGCCAGGGGCTCAAGCAGACTGCCGATGCCCTCCGGCAGGACGGCCTGGTTTCGGATGCCCTTCGCTTCACAATCCTGGCCAGGCTGGACAAGAAGGACAAACTGCTCAAGGCCGGTGAATACTTTTTCTCCACCGCCATGACGCCAAGGGAGATCCTGGGCCAGATGGTGGAGGGCAGAGTACACCTTTACCGGCTCACCATCCCTGAAGGATACAACCTGGTTCAAATCGCTGCGGCGGTCTCTGCTGCCGGCCTGGAATCGGAAAAAAACTTTATCGATGCAGCCCGCAATCGGGAGTCGGCCCAAAGCCTCGGCTTCAAGGCCGATACATTGGAAGGGTATCTGTTCCCGGATACCTACTATTTTCCACGGGGGCTGGACAGCGCCACCATCATCGCCACGATGGTCAAACAATTCAGGGCGGCTTTTAAACCGGAGTGGGAGCAGCAGGCAAAAGAGAATGGAATGACCGTCCACGAGGTCGTCACCCTGGCCTCCATCATCGAAAAAGAGACCGGCGCGCCCAAAGAGCGCCCGCTGATATCCTCGGTCTTTCACAACCGGCTGAAAAAAGGCATGCGCCTGGAGACCGATCCCACCGTGATCTACGGCATCCCCGATTTTGACGGAAACATCAAACGCCGACATCTGGAGACCCATACCCCCTACAACACCTACAAGATCAAGGGACTGCCACCCGGCCCCATTGCCAGTCCGGGGGCCCTTGCCATAGAAGCGGCCCTTTTTCCCGACCAAAGCGACTATCTCTATTTCGTCTCGAAAAAAGACGGGACCCATCAGTTCTCCACCACCATCAAAGCGCACAACGCAGCGGTAAAAAAGTATCAGTTGAGGAAAAGAAAACGTTGAAAAGACAGCCGAATACGCTCAGGTCCGGTTTCACGACCGGAGCGGCGGCCGCCGCGGCCGCCAAAGCAGCCCTTCAACTGCTGTTTACCGGCCAGGTGCCTAAACGAGTGGGGATTTCTTTCTTAACCGGAGAGACCACGACGATCGCGGTTCATGGATGCCGGTTGGTGGAATCGAACAAGGCGAGCTGCACGGTGATCAAGGATGCCGGCGATGACCCGGACATCACCCATGGCGCCGAAATCGGTGCCGAAGTGACCCTGGAAAAACGATGGGGTGCGGATCCTGTCCGGATCACCGGCGGTGCGGGGGTCGGTGTGGTGACCAAACCCGGCCTCGAGATTCCACCGGGCCGCGCAGCCATTACGTCGGGGCCCGTCACCATGATCACCAACAGCATCAATGCGCTACTCGACGAGCATCCCACCGATGCCGGCATACACGTTGAAGTCTTCGTACCCGAAGGGGAGCGGCTGGCCCAAAAAACCCTCAACGCGCGGTTGGGAATCATCGGCGGCCTGTCCATTTTAGGCACCACCGGCATCGTCCGGCCGATGTCCCACGATGCGTATATCGCCACCATCCAGAAATCCATGGATGTAGCCAGGGCCGTCGGATTGAAGCATCTGGTGCTGACCACCGGCAGACGCAGCGAACGCTTTGCCCAGAACTGCTGGCCGTCGCTGGCCGACGAGTCGTTCATTCAAATCGGTGATTTCTTTCAGGCAGCCATGACCGCCGCCGCAGCAAGGGGATTTTCATCGGCAACCCTGGCCGTCTTTTTCGGCAAGGCGGTAAAAATGGCCCAGAACATCCCCCACACCCACGCGGCAAAATCCGAACTGACCCTAAACACCCTGGCCCGCTGGACCCTGGAACAGGCTGGGGACCGGGATCTGGCCGACTTGATTGCCGCCGCCAACACCGCCCGGCATGCCTTTGACCCGCTCAAGGCAAAGGCCCCGGCAGTAATAACCCACGTGGCCGAACAGGCCCGACACTGCGCGGTGGAATTCTCCGCCAGCAAGATTCGCGTCCGCTGTGTAATCTTCGATTACGACGGCACCACAGCGGTTGACACGCAACCGGATTGGGGCTAGTGTGGCGGCGCATTCATGGTTGAGATCAGATGCCTGAGGACTGAAGACGAAAAAAGACAATCACCAAAAACCAAATGACAAATAAATCACAATAATCAAAGTCAAGATTCCAAACCTTGTGGTCTTGGATATTGTAATTTGGAATTTATTTGAGATTTGTTGTTTGTAATTTGTTATTTGTTAAAATTTATTGTTTCCAGCCTATCCGAGCCAGGAGTAATAAAAGGACACCAAGTGGCCCCACCAGTAACCGTCATCGGCATGGGCGTCTCCCCGGACGACCTGACACGCCGGCAACGTTCAATCATCGAGGCCGCCAACATTCTCGTTGGCGGGAAACGGCTCCTCGCGCATTTCGACCATCTGACCTGCCAACGGCGGGTGGTCGACAGGGACCTTGAGGGAATGGGTGATTTTCTCCATCAGAAGATGCCCGACCACACTATCGTGGTGCTCACCTCCGGCGATCCTCTCTTTTTTGGCATCGGCGCGTTTCTGGTGCGCCGTCTGGGTGCCGAGCGGGTGCACATCCTGCCCAACGTCTCCACCGTGGCGGCCGGTTTCGCCCGTCTGGGCGAACCCTGGCAGGACGTGCGGGTAGTGAGCATGCATGGCCGCAACCACACCGGCGAACTGCTGCGGCATTTGGCCGGCGGCGATACGGTGGCCGTTTATACGGACCCGGCCCATGGCCCTTCGTGGCTGGCGGGTATCCTGGTGGGAAATGGATTTACCGACGTCAGCATGTGCGTTCTGGAGCAGCTGGGCATGCAAGACGAACGGATCAGCCGGATCACGCCGGCGCAGGCGCAGGCGATGACGTTTTCCGATCTCAACCTGGTGGTCCTGAAGCCCGATCCCGTTCGACAGACCACACCGTCCCTCTTTCCCGGCATGCCCGACGACCGCTTCGCCCATGAAAAGGGGCTAATCACCAAGGCCGAAGTCCGTGCAGTGAGCCTGTCCCGGCTGTGCCTGTTCGACCGGGCAGTCTTCTGGGACCTGGGGGCCGGCAGCGGTTCTGTCTCCATCGAAGCAGGGCTTTTCATCAACCGGGGAGATATTTACACCGTGGAGCAAAAGGAGTCGCGGATCCGGCACATCCGTGAAAACCGCTCCCGCTTCGGCATCGGGAACATGCAGGTGATCCAGACCCGCCTGCCCGCCGGTATGACCGATCTGCCCGACCCGGACCGGGTGTTCATCGGCGGCGGCGGCAAGGCCCTGGCCGACATTATCCATATGGCCGCCGACCGCCTGAAACCGTCAGGCATCATCGTGATCAACACCGTCCTGATCGACAACCTCACAACGGCTACGAAGACCATGGAAGGCCTCGGTTTTGACGTGGACATGGTCCAGATCCAGGTAAACCGGGCAACGCCCATGCCTTTCAGCCATCGCCTGGAAGCGGCCAACCCCGTCTGGATCATCACCGGCTGCCGTCCCTGACACGCGCAAAGGTCATCGTTCTCGGGTTCAGAGGTTCAGGGTTCAAAGGTTAATGATCAATCGACAAACGGGACCCTTTTCTTACGGGCCAACCTTCGAGCAAAGTTGACGAAAAATGATAACCCTGAAC
>NZ_JASJGN010000389.1:0-59183 GCF_033791525.1 Desulfosarcina sp. | reverse complement strand
AGCTTCCCTTCGGCTGAAACGGTTGCCGATACGACTACCTTTTTCTCTTTCAATTCCTTGATCACGCCGCGGATTTCCAGTTCGGCGTCTATTGGGGTCGGGCGCAGGTAGTTCACATGCAGCGATGCGGTGACAAATCGGAACGGGGCCTCGTCCGGCCGGGCTCGTCCGGCAGCGGCCGAGGCCGAACCGGTGCCGTGACAGTCGATCAAAGAGGCCAGGAGACCACCGTATACATAGCCGGGTATAGCCATATGGACAGGCCGCGGCCGAAATCGGGCGACCGTCTCGTCACCATCCCAATAGCTTTTCAACTGAAGACCATCCGGATTGAGTCGTCCGCATCCATAGCAGTGGCTCAGTTCATCGGGATAGTTGTCCTGGAATGCGATTTCACTCATTGTGCTCCTTTCTCGCTTAGACACAGCTGTTCCGGGTCAGATCTCACAGGGAGTATGACGGGCGTATGGTCTGTCTTAAATCGTTCGGTGCCAGAGAATTCAGGGGCGGTGGGGCTATGGTTGCGTCAGGTAGATGAAAACAAATTGTTCGTCATTGATGTCGACGGTCATGTCACAATTGCGGGATTGGGCATAATTGAGCCAACCTCGCTTTCCGGCACCGCCGGATTCGACCTTGGGATGCGATTCGCCGGTCGTGGCATTATACCATGAAATCAGCATGGGGTCCGGAAAAAGTGATTTCACCTTTTCATCGGCCATAGACTGGGCGGCTGGAAAATCCAGATCGGGCTTCTCGGTCCTGATCTTAACCGGGTTGATCAGCTGGTACTTCAATGGCGCTTTTGCCATTCCCACCTCCTTTTGATGAAACGGGGGATCATATGAACATTGGATGTAATACGGGCTGACAAAAAAATCAATAGCCGTAAAAAACAGCCGGGTGGGTCGGTTTGAAGTGCCCTTTGCCATGTGGTAGGCTGGTTTTACCTATACCGACACCAAGGAGGATGCGGTGCAGAAGACCCCAGTTCTTCCAGACAGCTGGTTCTCGATGGAACCGGTTCAGGCCCGAATGATAGACCCTTCCGGTGAATTGGCTGACCGCACCATTCAGCTTCGCATTAACCCCATTTCGGGCCGCACCAGTCGAATCGCCTTCAGTCGTGTGAATGAAAAAGAGGCGGGTGTTGAGCGCCTGCCTTCGCCACCCCCGGATTCGCGGCAGACGGCGCGCTGCCCTTTTTGCCGCCCCCAGGTGCTGACGCAGACACCGCAGCTGATCCCCCAAATCCATCCGGCCGGCAGGATGACCCGGGGGGACTCGCTGCTGTTTCCCAACCTGTTCCCCTATGGCCCCTATTCTGCGGTGAGTCTGTTTGACAACACCCACTTTGTGGAGATCGGCACAGCCGTCGAAAGCAGCTACACAGACTGCCTGGTCAATTGCGCTGACTATTTAAGGCGGGTAAACCAGCACGATCCATCAGCGATACATATGGCGATCACCCAGAACCACCTGCCATCGGCAGGAGGTTCCATGGTCCACCCCCACCTGCAGGTTCATGCCGACCGGATCGGCGCCAATCACCAGCGGTTCCTTTACGACCGTGCACTGACCCATTGGCAAGCCCTGCAGCGAGGGCTTTTTGGTGATTATGCCGCCCATGAAGTCCGTGCGCGAGAACGGTACATCGGCAGCACCGGACCGTGGATATGGTTGGCGGCTTTTGCGCCGGAAGGGTTTTTCGAGATCTGGGCCATCTATCCCGGAAAAACCTCCCTGATGATGCTGGACGAAAACGCCTGGCGCCATCTGGCCACAGGCATGATCCGGGTTCAACGGCTCTACCGCAGTCTGAACCGAAACGGGTACAATTTCGGCCTGCTTTCGGTGGAAACACCACAAAGCGCGCTGGAGTTGCGAGCCGTTATGGTGGTTCGTTCCAATTACGCCCCCTGGACCCGAAGCGATCACACCGGCTTCGAAGTCATGCTGGGGGATATGGCCACCTTTACCGCTCCGGAAGAGACCGCGCGGCTGGCCCGCGCCTTCTGGCAATGATGGCCCCGTTAATTTTCAGTTCCGTGAAATCAGCAGCCTGACATCGGTTGTCCGACGCCAGTCCTTCGCCTTTAGACCGACAGCGTCTGCGATGCCTTTACCGGGTGCGCCTTCAGATACTCCAGCCGGTTCAACCCGTTGATGTAAGCCTTGGCGCTGGCTGTGATGATGTCCGGATCGGAACCGCGGCCCAAGGCCATCAGGCCGTTTTCACGCAGGCGCACCGTCACCTCGCCCTGGGCGTCGGTGCCCCCGGTCAGGGCGCTGACGGTAAAACGGAGCAGTTCGGCCTTGGCGTTGGTCAACTCGGCGATGGTGTTGTATGCCGAATCGATGGGACCGTTGCCGTAGTTGGCGCCCTGAACCGAGCGGCCGTTGATGGAGAGCCGCACACTGGCCATGGGCAGGACCGTTGTCCCACAGGTGACGTGCAGATATTCCAGAGAGAAGACTTCGGCGGACCTGAGCACGCCCTCGGTGACCAGGGCTTCCAGGTCTTCGTCCATGACGTGCTTTTTCTTGTCGGCCAGGGTCTTGAACTGTTTGAAGACCGTTTTCAGTTCATCTTCGGACAGGTCGTAGCCCAGGTTTTTCAGGTGCGTGTACAGGGCGTGGCGGCCCGAATGCTTGCCTAACACCAGCTGGTTATGGCTCAATCCGATGGTCTCCGGCTTCATGATCTCATAGGTCATGGGGTTTTTCAGCATGCCATCCTGGTGAATGCCCGCTTCGTGGGCAAAGGCGTTGGCACCCACGACGGCTTTGTTGGGCTGGACCATGATGCCGGTAATCATGCTTACCAGGCGGCTGGTGGAATAGATGTGCTGGGTCTGGATGCCGGTGTCGAAGGGCATGAGGTTCCGGCGAGTGTGCAGGGCCATGATCACCTCTTCCAGGGAGGTATTGCCCGCGCGCTCGCCGATGCCGTTGATGGTCACTTCGGCCTGACGGGCGCCGGCATTGATGGCGGCGATGGTGTTGGCTGTGGCCAGGCCTAAATCGTTGTGGCAGTGGACGCTCAACGTGACCTTGTGCATGTTCGCGGTGTTGGCCATCACATACTTGACCATCTCCTCGAACTCCTGGGGGATGGCGTAGCCCACCGTATCGGGTAGGTTGATCGTGGTGGCGCCTGCTTCGATGGCCGCGCCAAACACCTTGCACAGGTAGTCCCGGTCGCTGCGGGAGCCGTCTTCGGCCGAAAACTCCACGTTGTCGGTGAAGGTCTTGGCGTACTTGACCGCCTCTATCGCTGCGTTGAGCACCTCTTCCCGGGACATTTTCAGCTTGTAGTCCAGATGGATGTCCGAGGTGGCGATAAAGGTGTGGATGCGGGGATTGACGGCGTGCTGGACTGCACCCCAGGCCTGGTCGATGTCGCTCTTGTTGGCCCGTGCCAAACCTGCAACCTCAGTGGTCTTCAGGCGTTTGGCGATTTCCGAAACCGCCTCGAAGTCGCCTTCGGAGGCGGCGGGAAAGCCCGCTTCGAGAATGTCTACGCCCAGCTTTTCCAACTGGACGGCCAGCCGCATTTTCTCGTTGGTATTCATGCTGGCGCCGGGACTCTGCTCACCGTCCCGCAAGGTGGTGTCGAATATTTTAATGCGCTCGGTCATTGCTGTTCTCCTTTGTATTGCATGCATGGTTGAAGATAAAACCCCCGGTTCACGTGAAGCCGCGGCGCTTTGGCAACTTAGAAAAAGCAGGTGATGCCGAGCATGGGCCGCGGAATCGGCCGAATGGTCGTTCCCGCGGCGTTGATACCTTCCTTGGCTGAATTCATGGTGCTTTGCTTCCTTGGTCAATCGGGTTGGGTGCGGTAGCTGCTGTTTTCCGGTTTTCGGCTTCAGGCGTTAAACGACATGGGCCATCCCTGTTTAAGATCTTCCGCCTCACTGCTTGGGGACGGGTTGCTGCGTCGTTGGGCTTCCTTGGCCAGCTTGAACTGAAAGCTGTCGGCCAGGGCCTGCCAACTGGCCTCGATGATGTCCTCGGAGACGCCGATGGTGCTCCAGATCTGGTCCTGGTCGCGGGATTCAACCAAAACCCGGACTCTGGCCTCCGTGCCCTCACGTCCGTCCACCACGCGCACCTTGAAGTCCACCAGTTTCATGGTGTCCAGGTCCGGGTAGAAATTGCCCAATGCCTTTCTCAAGGCATTGTCCAGGGCGCTCACCGGGCCAAGACCTTCGGCGGCGGTGATCTCGTGACTGTCACCCACCGAAATTTTAATGGTGGCGTGTGCAGAACAGGGTAGGTCCTTGTCCTTTTCGATGGTCACCCGGAAGGACTCCAGATCGAACAAGGGCCTGAACTGCTCGGTGAACTTTTCCAGCATGATCTGAAAGGAGCCGTCAGCCACGTCGAACTGATAACCCTCGTCTTCCATCTGTTTGATGGCGGCAACGATGGCCTTGCTGTCACTTCCGTTGGCGCCCAGGTCCACGCCCATTTCCCTGGCCTTGTACTCCACGTTGCTCTTGCCGGCCAGGTCGGACATGAGCACCCGGCGCTGGTTGCCCACGGTTTCCGGGTCAATGTGTTCGTAGGCCCGTGATTCTTTCATGATGGCGCTGACGTGAATACCGCCTTTGTGGGCGAAGGCACTGCGCCCCACGAAGGGGCGGGAGTTCAGCGGAACAATGTTGGCCGTCTCGCTCACATATCGGGAAATGCTTTTCAGTCCGGCCAATTTTTCTTGCGGGATGCAGGGCCGGTTCATTTTGCTGCTGAGAACGGGAATGATGGTGGTCAGGTCGGCGTTGCCGCAGCGTTCTCCGTAGCCGTTGATGGTGCCGTGAACCATGATTGCACCGCAGTTGATGGCGGAGATGGCATTGGCAGCAGCCATGCCGCAATCGTTGTGGGTATGGATGCCCAGTTTGAAATTCCCTGTATCGCCGAATCGTTGCTTCAGACCCTCGCTGACCGATTGGACGGTCGATTCAATTTCCTGGGGAAGGGTGCCACCGTTGGTGTCGCAAAGGACCAAAAAATCGGCGCCGGCGCCAAAGGCTGCTGCCAGCGTTTCCAATGCGTAGTCCGGGGAATCCTTGAATCCGTCGAAAAAGTGCTCGGCGTCATATATCACTTCCCGATCGTTGGCTTTGAGAAAGGCAACACTGTCGGCGATCATGGCCAGATTCTCCTCCAGGGTGTTGTCCATGATGGACTGCACGTGAAAGGTCCAGCTTTTGCCGAATATGGCCGCCGCCGGCGTTTCACTTTTCAGAATCGCATTCAGGTTGGCATCGTCGGCAGCATCGATGCCGGGCCTGCGCGTGGATCCAAACGCCGTGATGCGGGCAGTCTCGAATCGTTCCCGTTTGGCCAGGTCGAAAAAGCGGATATCCCGGGGATTGGATCCGGGCCAACCGCCCTCGATGTAGTGGACTCCCAAATCGTCCAACCGCATGGCGATCTTGAGCTTCTCGTCGGCCGTGAAGGTGATGTTTTCTCCCTGGGTACCGTCTCTCAATGTGGTGTCGTAGATTAGGATTGGTTGCATTATTTTTCTCCTGACACTGCAATGACTCCGGGAACAGGCTGGCTGATGGCTCCGGCCGGAACCCCATGCCATTTATTTTCGTCGGTTTTCCGGTCGCAGGGCGCGCACCGCGGCACCGGTCCGCCACATCTCGGAATCGTGAATAACTTTCAGCTCCGCATCCAACCGTTCCCGGTAATCCGGGGCGCTGTTGCATTCAAGGGTCCGTCGGGTCTCCTTACCGGAAACAACGCTTGTGTATAGTTGTTCGAACACCGGTGCCACGGCATCCCGGAAGCGGGGGGCCCAGTCCAGGGCGCCGCGCTGGGCGGTGGTGCTGCAGTTGGCGTACATCCAGTCCATGCCGTTCTGGGCCACCAGTCGTATCAGGCTCTGGGTTAATTCTTCCACCGTCTCGTTGAAGGCCTCACTGGGGCTGTGGCCGTTCTTGCGAAGTACGGCGTACTGGGCCTCCATGACACCAGCCAGGCACCCCATGAGCACACCGCGCTCGCCGGTAAGGTCACTGTGGACCTCTTTTTCAAAGGTGGTGGGAAAAAGGTAGCCGGAGCCGATGGCGATGCCTAAAGCGATGGTGCGCGCCCTGGCCCGTCCGGTATAGTCCTGATGAACGGCAAAACTGGAATTGATGCCACTGCCGTCCAGAAAGTTGGAGCGCACCGTGGTTCCCGAGCCTTTTGGTGCCGCCAGGATCACATCCACGTTTTTCGGTGGGACGATCCCGGTTTGATCCCGGTAAACGATGCCAAAGCCATGGGAAAAGTAAAGGGCATCACCTTCGTTGAGGCAGGCTTCGATTGTGGGCCACATGACCACCTGGCCGGCATCGGACAACAGGTACTGGATCACGGTGGCCTTCCGGGCGGCTTCCGCGATGGGGAACAGGGTTTTCCCGGGAACAAAGCCATCGGCAACGGCCTTGTCCCAGGAGGCTGACCCTTCCCGCTGACCCACAATGATCGCAATGCCGTTATCGCGCATGTTCAGTGCCTGTCCCGGCCCCTGGACCCCGTAACCGAGCACGGCAACCGTTTCTTTTTCAAGCAGTTCGCGTGCTTGCTGGAGGGTAAATTCTTCTGAGGTGATCACTTCTTCAGTCGTTCCGCCAAAATCGATATGAGCCATCTGTCACTCCTTGATTAATATTTTAATTCCGGTAGGTTATCTTGCGTTTTATTCCAAATCGGTTTAACAGCCTGTTAATACGCCGCCGCCACATACCCCAGCGGCATGCAATCGACAGTTTAGTGGGGCTCCCTGAACAAGGCGATGGTGCCTGTCCGGGCAATCTTCTTGATGCCCATGGGCTTGAGCAGGTTGATCAGGGCCTTCATCTTATCTTCGGTCCCGGTTGCCTCAATAATATAGTACTCGGAACCCACATCTACCACCTTGCATCTGAAAATATCGACAATCCGCAGTATCTCGTCGCGATTTTCCGGTTTGGCCCGAACACAGACCAGCGCCATTTCCCGTTGGACCGATCCGGACCCGGTAAGGTCTCTGAGCTTGATCACATTGATCAGTTTTCGAAGCTGCTTTTCGATCTGTTCAACAAGTGGTTCATTGGCTTTGGTGACGATGGTGATCCGGGATACTTGTGGATCGATGGTTTCCGCCACGCAGAGGCTTTCAATGTTAAATCCACGGCCGCTGAACAACCCGACGATCCGGGAAAGCACCCCGGGTTCATTGTCCACCAGCATGGTCAGGATGTGTTTCTCTTCTGTCATTAAGCGTGGTTCCCTTAAATTCAGCAAAAAGTGACGGTTAAAAAATCGTAGCCGTTTACGGGTTCAAAGGTTCAGGGTTCAGAGGTTCAGAGAGCACCGAAACCTCAGCCAAAGTAGCCACTTGCGATAAACGCTGATCCGGTGAATGTTTACATGCCTGAGTTACTCGCTCTGGGATTGGCGGTTTCATCAGGAATTTATTAGCCTGCGAACGAGGTCAACCAATAAAAAACCAACCCAGAACGGTGAACGCTGAACCTGTGAACGCTTACAGCAAATTATACCAGCAGCATTTCCGTGATGGGTGCCCCGGCCGGTACCATCGGATAGACGCACTCTTCCTTGGCAACCCTGAAATCCATGATCACCGGGCCGGGCGTTTCGAGACCCTGGCGCAGGACGGTTTCCACCTCGTCCGGCCGGGTGGCCCGCAATCCAACGGCACCAAAGGCCTCGGCCAGTTTGACGAAGTCAGGCGCGTGATCCATGCATGTGCAGGCATAGCGCTTGTCGTAAAACAATTCCTGCCACTGGCGGACCATGCCCAGGTAGCAATTGTTCAGGATGACCACCTTGACCGGCAGTTGGTACTGTACGGCGGTAGCCATTTCCTGGATGTTCATCTGGATGCTGCCGTCTCCGGCCACATCCACCACCAGGGCATCGGGGAAGGCCACCTGGGCGCCGATGGCTGCCGGCAGGCCGAAGCCCATGGTGCCCAGTCCGCCGGAGGTGACAAAACGACCCGGAGTGTCGAAAAGATAAAACTGGGCCGCCCACATCTGGTTCTGACCCACTTCCGTGGTGATGATGGCATCGCCCCGGGTCAGTTCATAGAGTTTTTCCACCACGTACTGGGGTTTGATCTCTTCCTCCTGGACGTAGGACAGCTTGAAATTCTGCTTCCATGCGTCGATCTGATCCAGCCAGGGGCTCCGGCTGGCCGTCAGCTTGTCCAGGTCCTCTTCCGCCAGGTAGCTGTTGATCACTTCCAGTGTGGTTTTGCAGTCTCCGACCACCGGGATGCTCACCGGCACGTTCTTGCGAATGGAGGTGGGGTCGATGTCGATGTGAATGATTTCGGCCTGGGCGGCAAAGCAATCGGTCTTGCCGGTCACCCGGTCGTCGAAGCGTACGCCGATGCCGATGAGCAGATCGCATTCGCCGGTGCTCATGTTGGCCCGGTAAGTGCCGTGCATGCCGATCATCCCCAACGAGAGGGGATCGGAGCCGGGAAAAGCGCCCAGCCCCATGAGGGAGGTGGTCACCGGGATGCGGGCAGTGCGGGCCAGCCTGGTCAGCGCCTCGGCCCCTTTGGAAAGGATGACGCCGCCACCGGCAAATATCACCGGACGCTTGGCCGACATGATCAGATCCACCACCTTGCGCAGCTGTTTCGAATTGGGTTTGTAGGTGGGGTTGTAGGATTTGAGATTGACTTTTAGCTTGGGTTTGAAATCGGTCGTGGCCTGCTGCACATTCTTGGGAATGTCTACCAGCACGGGCCCCGGTCGGCCGGATCGGGCGATATGAAAGGCCTCCTTGAGAATCCGTGGAAGTTCCTCAACCGAGGGCACCAGGTAGTTGTGCTTGGTGCAGGGTCGGGTGATGCCGACGATATCCACTTCCTGGAATGCATCATTGCCAATGAGGTGGGTGGGTACCTGGCCGCTGATGATCACCACGGGAATGGAGTCCATATAGGCGGTGGCCACGCCGGTGACGGCGTTGGTGGCGCCCGGTCCGGAGGTGACCAGACAGACGCCGACTTTTCCGGTGACGCGGGCGTAACCGTCGGCCGCATGTACCGCACCCTGCTCATGACGCACCAGGTAGTGGCGGATATCGGTTGTTTCCAGACGGTCATGAATATCGATAGTGGCACCGCCGGGAAACCCGAAAATGGAATCCACGCCCTCTTCTTTAAGGACTTCCATCAAAATCTGCGCTCCGGTGAGTTTCATTTTATCGTGCTCCTTTTTACTGAAGTCCGAGGTCGGAGATCGGATATCCGACCTCTGCCTTCCGGCTTCTGTCGTTTGTCCGTCATCTGACAATCGCCCCCTGGCTGGCCGACGATACCTGCCGGGCGTAGCGGGCCATGTACCCATGCCGGATTTTCGGTTCGGGTTCCTGCCAGCCGGCCATACGCCGGCTGATCTCGCCATCGGATACTTTCAGAGAGACGGTTTTTGCGGGGATATCGACGGCGATGCGATCGCCTTCTTTTACGATGGCAATGGGGCCGCCCTGGGCCGCTTCCGGTGAGATGTGACCGATGGCGGCTCCGCGTGATCCGCCCGAAAATCGGCCGTCGGTAATCAGGGCCACGTGGGCATCCAGCCCCATGCCGGCGATGGCCGACGTGGGGGTGAGCATTTCGCGTATGCCCGGACCGCCCATGGGACCTTCGTAACGCACGATGATGACATCTCCCTTGTTGATGCGGCCCGCCATGATGGCTTCAGTTGCCGTCTCCTCGGGATCAAAGACTCTGGCCGGCCCTTCATGGTGCATCATTTCGTCGAGAACGGCCGACGGCTTGACCACGCATCCTTCCGGTGCCAGGTTGCCGTAAAGCACGGCCAGGCCTCCCTGAGGGTGGTAGGGATGGTCCAGCGGCCGTATCACCTCGGGGTCACGGGTTAGGACACCGTCGATATTCTCGGCGATGGTCGTGGCGGTGACGGTCAGGCAGTCTGCATGGATTAAACCGGCCGCAGACAGTTCACCCAGGACGGCGCTGATGCCGCCGGCACGGTTCAGGTCCTGAATGTGGTGTTCGCCGCCGGGGCTCAGGGAGCAGATGTGAGGCGTTTGTTCACTGATTGCGTTGATCATGTTCAAATCCAGAGAAACATCGGCCTCTGCGGCAATTGCCGGCAGGTGCAGCACGGTGTTGGTGGAACATCCCAAAGCCATGTCGACGGTCAGGGCATTGTGGAACGCCTCGGGAGTCATGATTTTTCTGGCGCTGAGCTTTTTTTCCCACAGGTCCATGATTTGAATGCCCGCCTGCTTGGCCAGGCGCACGCGGGCGGAGAAGACGGCGGGGATGGTGCCGTTTCCCGGCAGGCCCATGCCGATCACTTCGGTCAGGCAATTCATGGAGTTGGCGGTGAACATGCCGGCGCAGGAGCCGCAGGTTGGGCAGGCGGCGTCTTCGATGTCAGCCAGTCGGTCTGCTTTCATTTTTCCGGCTTTTACGGCGCCGACAGCCTCAAAAACGGTAATCAGGTCGATTTTCCGGCCGGGTATTTCCGGGTGCTCACCGGCCAGCATGGGGCCGCCGCTGATGAAAATGGTGGGCAGATCCAACCGCGCGACTGCCATGAGCATGCCCGGCACGATCTTGTCGCAGTTGGGGATCATGACCATGGCGTCCAGGGCATGACCAACGGCCATTACCTCGATGGAGTCGGCGATGAGTTCGCGGCTGGCCAGTGAGTACTTCATGCCGGTGTGATTCATGGCGATGCCGTCGCAGACGCCGATGGTGCCGAATTCCACCGGCGTGCCGCCGGCCATGTAGATTCCGGCCTTTACCGCCTGAGCGAGGGTGCCCAGGTGAACATGGCCGGGGATGGCGGTATTGACGGCATTGGCGATGCCGATCAGCGGCCGCTTGATCTCCTCATCCGTGTATCCAATGGCTTTGAAAAGGGCTCTGTGGGGTGCCCGTTCGATACCTTTTTTGGCGTCGTCACTCTTCATTCACTGGACGTCCTTTCTGAAAATGGGCAAAAAAAAATCCGTTATCGCCTCGGGGGGTGATAACGGATTACGTGATTTCCGGTGTTGGCTGGTTTAGACCATTATCGCCCCTGTTTCCTCGTTGTGGATGAGGACACCCACTACGAGGATAAGAATAAGACTGATAATGTTGATAAGGGCGTAGCGGCTATTCATTTTTTTATGATACCATTTAACGTTGACCCTCCCCTAACAGCCCGTTTCCGGCAAGTCAAGCTTTTTCTTGCCTTTGGGCCGGCGCCCCGATAAGATGAGTAAAGCATTCACACATCCTAATGAGGTTTACACCATGGACCAGACATGGCAATCCTTGAAAGGGCAGTTTTTGATGGCCATGCCCGGGCTGGCCGACCCCAACTTCTACCAGTCTGTCACCTGCCTGTCAGAGCACAATCCAAAAGGAGCCATGGGGATTGTTCTCACACGGGTCCACCCGACTGTCAACGGTAAGATGATCTTTGATGAATTGCAGATCCCAACCGCTGCCGGCGCTGAAAAAATTCCCATTCACATCGGAGGGCCGGTCCATATGAATGAAATATTTGTGCTTCACGGCGCTCCCTTCACCTGGGAAGGCAGCATGATGATAACCGAAGAACTGGCCTTGAGCAATTCTCGCGATATCCTTGAAGCCATCTCCGGGGGAAGCGGGCCCCGGGCGTTTATCATCGCCTTGGGATGTGCCGGTTGGGGGCCCGGGCAACTGGAAAGTGAAATCCGCAGCAACTCCTGGATTAACGGGCCCTATTCGGAAGCCATCGCCTTTCAAATGGAAGTGGAGAGACGCTGGGAAGCGGCCCTGAAAGGTATCGGCATTGACCCGGCCTTGCTATCCGATACGGCGGGTCATGCCTGACGGCTTCGTAAAAAGCCCGATATCTGCGTTACGCTTCATCCCTCGTCACTGCGGAGTACGATCAGTACACTGCCTACGGCACCCGCGATAGCGGTATTCTCGGGATGGAACATGAATGTTCGCCGTAATGATGAAGATCGATATACTGTTCGCTCGCTAAAGCTCGCTTTCGCGGCCCGCAAGCCTTGATCTCGGGCTTTTTACGAAGCCGTCGGAAATGCGACTTTTTGCGAGTTTGCAAAAAGTGAGTTTGAAAAGAGTGACCCGCTATGTTATCAAGGGAATTGTAGGAAAGGCTGAATGAGGGGGGGGCAAGGGGCGCTGATTGGCCCCTTTTTTTTATTCGGTGTCGTCCTTTTTGGGTTTTTGTTTGGGTTTTTTCTTTTTCAGACAATCCTTGTCCTTCCTGACGAATGCACAGAGCTTCGGATTGTAGTACTCCTTGCAGTTCAGCGGATTGTATAATGGGCATTCCGGATGTTTTTCTGACATGTTTCTGGTGTTCCTTATGCTGGATTTATCGCCTTTGAGCCGCCCATCTCATCTATTTCCGGTCAGCTGTATATCATTAAACCATAAGATTTACAAGCCATTGTGTTCATTTGTAAGATGCCTGCACCACTTGACCACCGGATGGGAAACCTTTGACAACCGATCCTTTTAAATGTAAAAACCTTTAGCCGGTGCCCGGATAATTCCCACGGACAAATTCCGGCCTTTCAGTATCCGCATCCGTTGGTTTCGCAACCATCACCAAACCTGAGACCAGATCTGAGACCAGACCCGAGAAAAGATAGACATGCCTGCATACGAGACACTCAAGCTCCAGCTTACCCGAATCAGCGAGGATACCGCGCATCTCATTGAAGACGCCGAGAAGATTATCGAACGGGTTGATGATGGGTTTTCCCAGTGGAAGACAACCTGCCAAATCATATCCGAACAGATATCCGAAGAGACGATGCGCGTGGCTGTAGTGGGTGCCATTAAATCGGGGAAAAGTACCTTCGTGAATACCCTTTTTGGCGGTGATTACCTCAAACGGGGGGCCGGGGTGGTCACTTCCATCGTCACCCGGGTGAGAACCGGCAGCCGTTTGCGGGCCATCCTTTATCTCAAGAACTGGGATGAGGTGAACCGGGACATCGATCAGGCATCGGTGCTGCTGCCAGCCCACAAGCGTTCCGGTGAGGCGCATCCCTTAGACATCCGCCGGGAAACGGATCGGCAGATCCTTGAGCGAGCGCTGGCCGACCTGGCGGCCGACCAGTTGATTTCCAACGACACCCGCAGCGCCGGCAGCGTGCTGCTGGCCTCCTATCTCAACGGCTATGATCGTGTACAGCCGGTCGTACAGGCGGATTATGCCACGGTGGTGTTTGGGAACGACCGGTTCCCCTTGCACCGTGATTTCGTTGGTGACGATGCCATGGCCGTATACCTGAAGGACGTGTTGCTGGAAATTGACACCCCGGGACTCGGCGAAGGGGTCGAAATAGCCGACTGCCAGGGCAGCGACTCTCCCAACCCGTTGCACCTGGCCATGATCCAGGACTATCTGATGCTGGCCCACCTGACGATTTATGTGGTCAGCAGCCGCACAGGGCTTCGTCAGGCAGACATCCGGTTTTTATCCATGATTCGAAAAATGGGAATTCTGGAAACGATAGTTTTCGTCGTGAACTGCGACCTCAGCGAGCACGAATCCCCTGAAGATCTTGCCGAGGGGCTTCGGAAGATTGAAGCGGACCTGAGCCTTATCTGCCGCGAGCCCCGGATGTTTACCTTCTCCGCCCTGTTTCTGCTCATGTCGCAGATGGAATCCGATCTGTCCCAAAGAGACCGTGACCGGTTCGGCCATTGGCGCCGGGAGACGGAGATGGTCGATTTTGTGTCGGCAGAACAACGCCGTTTTCAGCAGTACCTGGAACAAAAGATCCGCCGGGAGCGAACCTCCCTGCTGCTGAAAAACCATCTGGAACGGCTGGAAATAGTAGCCGGCGGCATTGGCAGCTGGATTGATTTCAACCGTGATCTGCTGGCCCGGGACGCTGGTGGGGCGCGGGAGCTGGCCGACCGTGTCGACAGTCAGCGGGGCCGATTGGAGCGCATGAAGCTGACGGTGAAAAACACCCTGGACGGCGCCGTCAATCAAGTCAAACGCGATTTGAAAACAGCCATAGACCGGTTTTTCGACGAGCATGCCGACGGAGTGGTGTCCGGGGTTGTCCGTTATGTTCGCAGCTATCAGGTGGAGATGCACCGCTATGATGAAAGCCTGATGAGTGTGGGATTTGCCAAAACGCTGTATATGGTTTTCCAGGAGTTCAAACAGGCCTTGGATGAGCACATGGCCGAAACGGTTAACCCCCAGGTGATCCGGTTCGTCAAGGCGCAGGAAAAAAATCTCATGGTCTATCTGGATGAGATTGCCGGACCATATGGTGCCATGATCGATGAAGCCCTGGCGCAATACACCAACGCCATGGATGAGGGTAAGATGCCCCAAGGGCGAGAATCGCAGCCGATTCGCTTGGGGCCGGAGCTGGAATCGATCCGCAAGGTGGCCGGGTTGTCGCTGCCGCCGGCTGCGGCAACCATGCGTTATTCCGCCCAGATCAAAACCGAGGCGGTGATGCGCTTCGGTTTCTACAAGATCGTCAACCTGGTCAAGAAAGCCATGAAAAAATCGGCGGACAAAGTCCATCAGGAACAGTTCCTGGCGCTCGCCTCGGGGGTCAAACGCATGAAGCGCGAAACCGAGCGATCCGTTTTGTTTCACTTGAAAGACTACAAGGAAAATATCAAGTTTCAGTATATGCTGAAACTGGCCGATGCGGCCGCTTCGGCCCTCAACGGCAGGATGCTGGAGCGGTTCCAACACCATGGGGCCGATCTCTCCAGGCTGGTTGACCTCATCAGTGAACAGCGGCTGGACAAAGAAAATGTGTCGGCTTCACTCGACCGGATGAGAGACGCTTCCCGGTCACTGCAGGAGAAGATCGGCCATCTTAAGGCAGATCTTGGGCAATTGAACGGCTAATGCGACAACGCTAACGGAAGGGGAGGCAAGATGGCTAAAAAGAAAACCAGGGCAATTGCGGTGGCAAACGAGAAAGGGGGGGTGGGCAAGACAGTAACGGTGATCAACCTGGCAGCAGCGTTGACTATGGCCAACCAATCCGTGCTGGTGGTGGACATGGATCCACAAGCCAATGCCACTCGAGGGCTGGGTATTCTGCCTGATGACGAGCTGCCCTCGGTCTACGACCTGATTATGAACAACGGCCGTAAAGCGGTTGAAGAGACGGTCCTTTCCACGCAATGGGACGGGCTTCACCTGATACCCTCCCATGTGGATCTATCCGGTGCCGAAGTGGAATTAGTGGAGGCCGAAGGGCGGGAAAACCGGCTCAAGGATGCACTGGCCCCGGTGGCCGGGAATTATGATTTTATTTTAATGGACACCCCGCCCAGCCTCTCTCTGCTCACCGTCAATGTCTTCTCGTTTGCCTCGGAAGTGCTGGTGCCCTGCCAGACGCACCCTTATGCGTTCGGGGCCCTTGCCGAACTGTTTGACACCGTCGATGCGGTGCGTGAAGAGATCAATCCCGGGTTGTACATTACCGGCATTGTCCCCACCATGGTGGACCTGCGCACCCGGGTAGCCAATGTCGTTATGGATCAACTCAAGACCGACATCCGCTATCGAAAGCTGGTATTCGATACGGCCATTCGCAGCAACACCACCATCGCCGAAAGCGCCGAAGTGGGCAAGCCGGTGGTGTTTTATCGCCGAAGCAGTTACGGGGCAATCGATTACAATCGTCTGGCGGATGAACTGCTGACAAGGAAGCATGCTTGGCCCGCAAGTATTCGGTTAAAGGCGTAAGGTTGAAGGTTTAAGGGGTAAGATCAGGCAAAGGAAAAGCATGATTTCCTGATTCCGCCCTTGACGAGCAACCGATCCCGTTTCATTTCGATATCAGCTATCAGCTATCAGCTATCAGCTATCAGCTATCAGCTATCAGCTATTTTCGTCCGGTAGAGCCTCAGGCTGTTGGAAACCACCGTGATGCTGGAAAAGGCCATGGCCAGGGCGGCCAAAATGGGGTGCAGTTGCCGCAACATCATGGGCAGGGCGTCAAACGGGAAAAGGGCGCCGGCGGCTACCGGAATCAATACGGCATTGTAAAAAAAAGCCCAGAAGAGGTTCTGGCGGATTGTCCTCATGGTGGCCCGGCTCAGCGTGATGGCTCTGGGAACACCACTAAGCGATCCGGCGGCCAGGATCACGTCGGCCGTTTCGATGGCCACGTCGGTGCCCGTACCGATGGCGAAGCCCACGTCGGCCTGGGCCAGGGCCGGGGCATCGTTGATGCCGTCGCCCACCATGGCCACCTTCTTACCTGCCGTCTGCAGCGTTTTGACCCGCAGGGCTTTGTCTTCCGGCCGCACCTCGGCTTCCACATGATCCACGCCTGCCTGCCGGCCGATAGTCGCGGCGGCCTGGCGGTTGTCTCCGGTGAGCATCACCGTCTTCAGACCCATTCGTTTCAACCGGGCAATGGCCGACGGCGAGTCCGCCTTGATGCGATCCGATACGCAGATCAGACCCAGCAGGCGGTCCGCTTCAACGGCCACCATGACGGTTTTCCCCTGGGCCTGAAAAATCGATATTTGTTCGGCCATCGTTGCGGAAACCACCCCTGGCCACGCGTCAAACCAGTGCGGCTTGCCCACCTTGATAAGTCGGCCGTTCACCCGGGCTTCCACCCCGTCGCCGCCGTGGGCTTTAAAGGCCTCCGGCGCTGTCAGTGTCAGACCCGATGCTTCGGCTTTTTTGACGATTGCGCGGCCCAACGGGTGCTCAGAACCTTTCTCCACCGATGCGGCGAGCAGTATCAGTTCGTTTTCAGTCACCCCGTTGCCCGTATCGACAACCAGGTCGGTAACCACCGGCTTGCCTTCGGTGATGGTGCCGGTTTTGTCCAAAACTACCGTGGACAGGCGGGTGGCACCCTCCAACGCCCGGCTGTTTTTGAAAAGCATGCCCCGTTCGGCTCCCTTGCCGGTGCCGGCCATAATCGCGGTGGGTGTGGCCAGACCTAATGCACAGGGGCAGGCGATGACCAGTACGGCCACCATGCGGATCATGGCGGTCACGAAATCGCCGGCGACGACCCACCAGACCGTGAAAACCAGCAGGGCAATCACGATGATCGCCGGAACGAACACCGCGGCGACGCGATCGGCCAGGGCCTGGATGGGGGCTTTGCTGCCCTGGGCCTCCTGCACCAGGCGGATGATCTGGGCAAGGGCGGTTTCCCGGCCTACCCGGGTGGCTGTGAAGACGATGTTTCCCTGGCCGTTGATGGTGCCGGCGGACATCGTGTCGCCGGGTTGTTTGTCCACCGGAATGGGTTCTCCGGTGAGCATGGATTCGTCTACGGCCGAGGCGCCATCGATGACCTGACCGTCGACGGGAATGCGTTCGCCCGGTCTGATCAGAACCACATCACCCACGCGCACCCCTTCGATGGGGGTTTCATGCTCGATTCCTTCCCGGAGCACCGTGGCGGTTTTGGGGCGAAGTCCCATGAGCTTGCGGATAGCGTTGCCCGTCTTTCCCTTGGTTCGGGCTTCGAGCAGTTTGCCCATTTTGATCAGGGTGATGATGACTGCCGACGTCTCGAAATAAACATGCCCGCCCAACGTGGGTAGCAGCAACACGGCCAGGGAATAGGCGTAGGCCGTGGACGATCCCATGGCCACCAACACGTCCATGTTGGCGCTCTTGTTGCGCAGGCTTTTCAGGCCGCTGACATAATAGTCCCAGCCGGTGTAAAACTGCACCGGCGTCGCCAACACAAAAAACAGCCAGTTGACCCAGGCCTGGTGGCTCCATGGTCCGGTGAGCCCAAAATCCCTGGCCATGCTGGTCACGAAAAGAGGCAGGGCAAAGACGACGCCGACCATAAACTTGCGGGTCTGGTCGGCGATCTCCGACTGCCGCGCTTTGGCTTCCGCGTCTTCCGGTTCCCCTTCCTGCTGGATCAGGGCACCGAATCCGGCCTTTTCCACCGCTGACACCAGGTCGTCAGGGGCGACCATGGACGGCAGATAGTCAACCGCTGCCCGTTCGGCGGCAAAATTCACCGCAGCATTGATCACCCCCGGAACCTTCTTCACAAGCGCCCGCTCCACGTTCATGGCGCAGTTGGCGCAGGTCATGCCCATGACCGGAAAGTCAATCCGGGCGGTGGTGACGCTGAATCCGAGTTTTTCGACCTGCTGGATCAGATCCATCGGTGACGCGTGATGGGGATCAAAGGTCACCGAGGCCCGCTCGGCCGCAAAGTTGACGTTGGCCTCGCTGACTCCGGGCAGCTTTTTAAGCCCACGGGTAATATTCATGGCGCAGTTGGCACAGGTCATGCCGGTGATCGGCAGGATGAGGGTCTGGGAGGTCATCACTGGGCCGGATAATTGATTTCCGTCAGGGTGGCCCGGATGCGTTCAATTGAGGCCGGGGCGTCCCATTGGACGGTGACGGTTTTGGTTTCGGCGTCGGCCTTCACCGAGGACACCCCTTCCATCTCGGCCAATTCAGCCTCGATGGCCGACACGCAGTGACCACAGGAGATGTTTGGAATGGTCAGTGTCTCTTTCGACATAAAAGACTCCTTTGTTTTCAGTTTGGTTTTTAACGCACTTAAGTTAAGTGGCCGGAGGGGCGCTTGCAAGGTGTGCACAGGAAAAGACCACAGTTGCTGAATGAAGACTGGCGTCCAGAAACCATCGTTCAGATGACGGCGGACAGATGACGGCGGACAGATGTCAGATTTCGGACTACGGTCTTCCGTCCTCAGTTTTACCGGTGAGCCGTTCCAGGTTGTCCCGGGCAAAATCGATGGACGGGTCCAGTTCCAAAGCCAGCCGGTAGTAGCGCTCTGCATCGGCGTCTTTGCCCATGTCCCGATAGTTGGATGCGATGTTGGCATAGTCGATGGCCGAACTGGGATCCAACGCGATGACTTTTTCAAAGCTTTGGATTGCCGCTTCGTGGTCTTTGCGCATGAAGTGGCAAAAGCCTTTGAGATTGTGTATATCGGTGCGTTCCGGATCCAGAGCTTCACCTTGAGCCAGCACGGCAAGGGCCTTTTCATAATTGCCCAGTTCCTTGTAGCAGACCCCCATGTAAGAATAGATGCTGGGGATGTCCTGATTCGCCGGCGACAGTTCACGGGCCCGGGCAAAATGTGACAGGGCCATTTGCGGTTCGTTTCGCTCCAGGTGGCAGTTTCCCAGATAGAACTGGATGAAATACTTGCCGGGCAGCAGTCGCTCCATGTCCATCAGTCGTTTGATGGCCTCATCCACACCGTAATTTTCCATGGTGATCTTGGCGGCAAACATGGCCACGCTGGTGCCGGCGGCGCGTTCTCTGAAGTGGGTGCCGGGGACGATGGTGTAAAAGGCCGGGACAGCCAGTTGCGGATGCATGGTATCCACTACCAGCACCTCAAAATCGCGTTGCGCCATGGCATGGATGCAGGATTCCACCTCGTTGCGGATGTTCGGGTGTGAAATGTCGGGCAGACTGTCCAGGGGGATTGGACCGGGGGCGTTGATTACGTAACCGGCATCTTCCAGGCGGGTGAACTTGGGCAGGCCCGAGGCCACGTAATTGGATCCGGAGTTGAAGTCGCCTGCCAGTTGGGCCACTTCGGTCAGGGCACGGCTCAGGGCCTTTTCCGGACTGGGGGTGGTGCCGGCGGTCCAGACGATTTCACTCTTGCCCGGAAAAGTGACCGGATCGTAGGCCAGGACGCCCACGGAGGGAATGCCCATGTCCTGGGTAAAGTCGGTGATGAATACCATGATGCCCGCTTTGTCGTATTTGCCCAGCACTTCCCGGACCAAAAGGTCGGTTGCCGAAGCAGGGTCGATCAGCGGTGTGGAAATCTGCCTGCGGCTGATCACCGACGAGACGTGACGTTCGACAATTTCGCAGATGCCCTGGCACAGGGCCTCTTCCACACAATTGCCGGCCGACGGGCCGTTGAAGGCGTTGATTGCGTAAAACCAATCCAGCGGGATCAGCACCTCCTTCTCCCGGGTCAGGCTCCAGGCACCGGTCCATCTCAGGGGCAGGGAATCAAAAATCTGTTTGGATACGGCAAGGTCCCCGGATTCGTCGTGTACTGACTTGGCAATTTGATCGAAGGCAATGGCCTCGTCGGCAAACTGGCCGTAGGTGCCCAAGCGGGTGTGGTCGCGGTTGGCGTAGAAGCTGAAAAAACTGAACCGTTCGGCGAGTTCCATCACAGCGCTGGCCTCGGCCTGGGCCGTTGTCGCACCTTTTCCCATCTGTTTTTTGGTGCCGATGACGGCCTGGGCATCGTGGCCGCAGGTGCTGAAAAATACGGGGATGTCCAATCGACCATTGTCGATTCGCATGGTCCGGTCAAGGATCTTCAATTTCATGGCCTGCATCCGTTGCTTGACCATGGACACGGTTTGTTCCGGCTGTAAAATTTTATCCTGATCGTCGGTTGCCCGCTTGATGGCGTCTGTCATTTTAATGGGACCGGTTCGCTTCATTGAATCTCCTTGTCTGGGGACGATTGTTGTCACTAGTGTTTATTTCATTTAAAACGACACAGCTATGTACGATGTCGCTCTTTATTTCAATGTGCGCCCGAAACCGAATATAAACACGGCTTTTGCATCGTGCCAATTAGTAGTGGATGATTGTGGATCGGATCAAGTCCGAAGATCGGTGGAACCCGCCAAAAAGGAACGCTGAGTGATACACCGGCGCAGCTGCGCTGCATCAAGGCATTCCATAGCATTTGCATTCAGAACGGAACAGCACGGTACCATTTCAAAATGGGCACGCCATCGTCAAGCCCGATCCAAGCAATCCAATGCTGCAGGCGGCGTAAACCCTGTTGCCGATCCGATAACCCTCGTTCGAAGCGCTTGCTTTCATTCAAACTTAAAGGTGACGGATTCGTAAAAAGTCCGATATCTGCGTTACGCTTCATCCTTCGTCACTGCGGCGTACCGTAAGTACGCCTCATTCCTCAGGATGGAACATGAATGTTCGCCGAATGGATGGCGATCGATTTATTGTTCGCTCGCTCAAGCTCGCTATCGCGGCCCGCAAGCCTTGATCTCGGGCTTTTTACGAATCCGTCGGAAATGCGACTTGTTACCAGTTCATCAATTTTTAGGCTACAGAAAGCCTGTTCACGAAGCCCGCAAAGTCAGCGTTTTTGCAGTTTCCATTAGGCGGTCGAGTTGAAAGGGTTTGGACAGCACCCGATCGAACATGTGGTTGGCCAGTTTCCACGGTGTGCCGGACATCCCGATGACCGGCGTGCGGTTGCGCGGTGAATGACGGATGTGATCGACGACCCGATTGCCGTCCGTTTCCGGCATACAGACGTCGGTAATGACCAGATCGTAAATGCCCGCGTCGAACTTATCGATCCCCTTCCTGCCGTTTTCCGCGGTCTCGACCGAATAGTCCAGTCGATGAAGGGCCTGCTCAACGAGCTGGAGGATCATCTCTTCGTCGTCAATCAATAAAACCTTGCACATATGCGACACCTGGATTGGAGGGATTTTCATTGGTTGAGAGTGGACCGGATTTACCTCAACCGGTGGGGTTTGTCAACACCATATGGTATCTTCTACATGTTAGACCACAATATATTGTATATTTTCGATCTTTAATCATAGCCGCTTAAAAATGAAACATGAGCCCCACCATCCGGTATTCAAGGCAAGAACGCAAAAAAGCCCGACAGGTTAGTGCCGGGCTTTTGGGATGTTGACGGGAGGCCTCGATTGCCGAAATTAATTTTAGACTTTGTATTTACCGAAATCCTCGGGGGAGAGTTTTTCAAGATATTTGGCCCACTTTTTCCCCTCCTCGCTGTCGTCCAAAACCTCTCCGGTCACCTTGCCGCTTTGCGATTTTTCCATTACCCGCTCATCTACGAAAATGGGCGCATGAAAACGCAGGGCCAAGGCGATGGCGTCGCTGGGCCGGGCATCCATGGTAAATGACCGATCTTCCGAAGCAAAATGGATCTCTGCGAAGAACGTATTTTCTTTCAGGTCGCAAATGTCGATCCGATTGATGTGGACATTGAGCACCTGAGTCAGGTTCTTAAACAAATCATGGGTCATGGGCCGGTCAAATTGAATGTCCTGAAGGGCCGACGCGATGGAGGTCGCCTCAAGCAACCCGATCCAAATGGGAAGGGTTTTATCCCCCTCTTCGGTTTTCAAAAGGATAATGGGCGTATTTGACGCAGGATCCATGGCCAGACCCGCGATGTTTACCTTATGCAGCAATGGTCGTCTCTCCTTTTCCTGGTGCGGCGTTCTTGGGTCCGCGAATCAGCCGCCCCCACAACGAGTGCGCGTGGGCTCCCTCTATCATTATATCCGCAAAGGTCCCTGTCAACAGTTCTTTCTTGGTCAACAGGTCGTCGGGAACGGCAAAATGGATGATGTGGTTGGATGATGCGCGGCCGGACCATCGGACGGGCTGGGATGCACTGTCGGTGTCATCGGATTTGAGACCCCGGCTGGGACCTTCCACCAGAATTTGCAGGGTCTGGCCGACGATGGCCTGGTGCTTTTCCCGCGTGATGGTTTCCTGAAGATTCAGCAGTGCCTGAAGTCGCTCCTTTTTAACCGATTCGGCAATCTTGCCGGAAAAGGCGGCGGCCGGGGCGTTGGGCCGATCCGAGTACATGAATGCGAAGAGCCCGTCGTACCGGACGCTTTCAATCAGGCCCAACGTGGCCTGAAATTGACGATCGGTTTCACCGGGAAACCCCACGATAAAATCAGAGGTAATGGCGATATCGGGGCATGCCGTCCTGAGCCCGGCGATCTTTTCAAGGTAGGCGTTACGGGTATACTTGCGGTTCATGCGCTTTAATATCCCATCATCACCGGATTGCACCGGCAGATGGATGTGGTGGCACAGTTTTTCAAGACGGCCAAACGTGCGAATCAGATCATCGGAAAGGTCTTTGGGATGGGAGGTGGTGAACCGTATCCGGCTCAACCCATCGACACCATCCACCCGCGCCAGTAATTCGGCAAAGCTGCAAAGCCCCTCTTTGCTCCCGTAGCTGTTGACATTCTGGCCAAGAAGGGTCACCTCTCGGACACCTTGTTCCACTCGCATCCGAATCTCTTCTATGATGCGGTCCGGATCGCGGCTGGCCTCACGTCCGCGGACATGGGGCACCACACAATACGTGCAGTAGTTGTCGCACCCGCGCACAATGGTGACAAATGCCGACACCTGGCCGTCGGATACCGGGCCGGCCACCGGGCCATCCACATCGATGGTGTCCGACAGCCGTACGTCCACGATGCGGCACCGGGAGGATTCGATACGACGGACCATCTCGGGCAGGCGGAAAATCGCATGCGTCCCGAAAACCAGGTCCACATGGGGCATGCGTTTTAAAATGGTTTCGCCTTCCTGCTGGGCCACGCAACCGCCTACGGCCACAATCAGGGACGGGTTGGCGATTTTGATTTTGGCCAGTCGCCCAAGATAACTGAAGGCCTTCTGCTCCGCTTTTTCACGGATGGTGCACGTGTTGACAATGACCATGTCCGCCGATTCGATCGCATCGGTTCCGATATATCCCAAAGGCGCCAGCACACCGGCAATCTGATTGGCGTCGTATACGTTCATCTGGCAACCGATGGTGCTGATATGGAGCAATTTTGGCTTCATCAAAAGAATCGATCCCTTCTATTCAACGGCCACCTTTCCGTTATCACCGGCCGGCCATCTGAAATTATCATCCGCAAGGCCGTCCGAAACTGCATCGTCAACCGGAACCACCGCCACCTCGCCGGCAAAACCGGCCATGATGCCGTCCACCATCGTTTCACAGCCCGGCGCGATGATGATCTGCACCAGGCCCTGCTGGGGGTTTAGGGTGGACATGACGGCCACGTTGTCATAGGCCTCAAGGATGAATTTGACAAAGCCGATCTGACACCGGTCTACCCGGTAAACGCGTCTGGTTGTTTCCACTGTTGCCTATCACCTGACCTTTGCCGTTGACAACCCGAAACCGGCAGAAATGCCCTGAGCGACGTCACGGAGTTTCTTTCTTGTTCGCAACCGGTTAATAAGATATGCCCCATCTATGGAAAAACAATGGCAGACCATCAACCCGGACCGGGAAATGGTTCGCAGCCTGTCCCGTCAGGTTCAATGCAGCCCGCTTGTCGCAAGGCTTCTGGCCATTCGGGGCATCCAATCCAAGGTCCAGGCCACCCGATTTCTTCATCCCTCGTTAAGCGATCTTACCCCGCCAATGGAACTGGCTGGTATGGGCGACGCGGTCCTGCGTATTCACCGTGCCCTGGAGAATGACGAAAAAATTCTCGTATTCGGTGATTACGATGCCGACGGCATCACCGCCACAGCGGCGCTCATCGCCTTTCTCAGACACTGTGGTGCACGGGCCAGCTATTACATCCCCCACCGGATTGCCGACGGCTACGGACTGGGCACCGATTTCATCAACAGTCGGGCGATTCCGGCCGGCGTCGACCTGATCATTACCGTGGACTGCGGCTCAGGCAGCAGCGACGCCGTATCTGTCGCCCGGCAAGCCGGCATCCATACCATCGTCACCGACCATCATCCGGTTGCCAGAATTCCCGATGATGCCGTCGCCGTGATCAACCCCACCCGGCCTGAATGCCATGCGAATCTTGCTCATCTGGCCGGCGTGGGAGTGGCCTTTTACCTGATCATTGCCCTGCGAGCCCACCTGAGAAAAACGGGGTTCTGGAAAAACCGCCGTGAACCCAATCTGAAACACCTGTGCGATTTAGTGGCGGTGGGCACAATCGCCGATGTCGCTCCGCTGATCGGCGAGAACCGCGCACTGGCAACCGCCGGCCTTCGACAAATAAACCAGTGTGCTCGTCCCGGCATTGCTGCATTGATGCGCATGAGCGGGTCGCCGGACACCCCGACGGATGCGGAAGCCATCGCATTCAGACTGGCGCCCCGTCTCAACGCGGCCGGCCGCCTGGTGCACGCCCGCATGGCCTGCGAGTTGCTGCTCACCGATGACCGTCAAAAAGCCGACCGCCTGGCCAAGGCCCTCTGCAGACTAAACAATCGGCGCCGATCCATGGAACAACACCTGCTGGAAACGATCCTGGACAGCCTGCCCCGCCCACCTGGGCAGATGGCCCAGCCGGTGTTGGTCATGGATGGCAATCGCTGGCACGAGGGGATTCTGGGCATTGTCGCCTCCCGCCTGGTCCGCCAGTTCAATCGGCCCGCAGTCGTGATCAGCACCCGTAACGGCATGGGCAAGGGATCGGCCCGCAGCATCGACGGCATTGACCTGTCGGCCGTTTTGAAGCGATGTGTGGATCTTCTGGATCGATTCGGTGGACATCCCCTGGCGGCGGGACTGTCGCTCCCCACTGCCAATATCGCCGCATTCAGAAGCCGTTTGGAAACGGTTGTGGGTCAAATGGCGGCCAATCTTGACCCTGAACCGACACTGTCAATTGATGCCCACGTTCCACTGGACACGATCACCCCGGACCTGATGAACAGTCTGGACCGCCTCGAGCCATTCGGCCAGGGTAATCCCTACCCGCTTTTCATGGACACCGGGGTGCGGGTACACGCAAGTAAAACCGTCGGTGATCGCCACTGCCAGATGGTTCTGGAAAGCGAATCCGGGAAGGGTGGAAAACACCCGGCCATACAGTTCAACGTTGCGGGTGTGCCGCCGGGGGTGGACCGATTTACGAAAATTGCATATAGGCCCCAATGGAATTACTGGAACGGCAGAAAGCGCCTTCAACTCATCATCGAAGATGTCGACCCGGGATCCTGATGGTTGGTGGGTAAAGGTCTGTACCCGCGAACCCTTCGCACCGATCTTTTAATCGACACTTTACTTTTTTTTGCTTGCAATGGCCTGGACATCTTTCCTATATAGAGACAGTCAAATGGCATGTGCCAATCCATTAACCACAGGTGACCTTCCATGGCAAAAGTTTTCAGACCCAGCAATCGCGAATCCAGTATTCTTTCTAGAATCGAATCTTCTAAAGAGCATGCCAGACGCGCAGCAATCAACATCGTAAGGGATGATCCGACCCGGTTCGCCAATCCTATCGCCATGAAACTGGTGGAAGAGCACCTGGTGGAGACCACCAACAAAAACGCTCTGGAAGAACAGATTCTCAATTGTCTGGAAACACTGTGTCATGCCGATGAGTTTGATGTGGACTACCAGATCGCGCCCTTCAGGAATCTGGTCCAGCAGCCCAACGTGATCAGCCTTTTTTTGACCGCCTTCGTCATCGAAAAGCTGATTAACCACAAATCGGTGGTGGACATCTTCGGATCGGACGCAGACATCTACCTATGCGTCCACAAGCAGGTTGCCAAGCTTCTTCCCTGAGCGAAACCATGGGCCCGAGTTTCCTCCCCCGACTGGTCAACAGTCCTTTTGACGATCCTGCCCTGTTCGTCCCCTTTCGTTACCAAAACCGCGCCATGCTCTTTGATCTGGGAGATATTGCATCCCTATCTTCTCGTGATATTCTCAAGATTACCCACATTTTTATCACCCACACACACATGGATCATTTTGTGGGGTTCGATCGACTGCTGCGAATTTTCCTCGGCCGGGACAAGGACCTTTTCCTGTGGGGTCCGCAGGGCTTTCTGGCAAACCTGGAGGGGAAACTGGCCGGTTATTGCTGGAATCTGGTGGAAAAGTACCAGAACCGATTCATCCTTCAAGCCATCGAACTGCATCCGAACCGGGCCATCGTCAAAAGCTACCCATGCCATAACGGGTTTACGGCCAATGCCAGCATCCGGGAAATACCCTTTGACGGCACCGTCCTCGGTGAACCGGGCTTAACGGTGAGTGCGGTGCATCTCGACCACGGCATCCCCGTTTTAGGCTTTGCCCTGCACGAACGATTTCACATCAACATCATGAAAGGGCAGCTGGAAAGCCTGGAATTGAAACCCGGCCCATGGCTGAACCGCTTCAAGGCCATGCTCTACAGCGGCGCTGACCCGCAAACGCCGGTGGAGATTCCATCACCTGACCATCCGGGCTCCGAATTGCGGTTTCCCCTGGTAGAACTGCAATCAGCCATTGCACGCATCACACCGGGCCAGAGTCTGGCATACGTGGCCGACGCCGCCGGAACCGGCGAGAATTTAAAAAAAATCCGTGATCTTTCAGCTGATGTGGATCATCTGTTCATCGAAGCGGCTTTTTCTCATGCTGACCGGGACATCGCCGAACGAAAACGTCATCTCACCGCCCGTCAGGCAGGCGAAATCGCCCGTTCCTGCCGGGTGAGGCAGTACCACCTGTTCCACCACTCTCCCCGCTACGCGGACTGTCCCGAAATGTTGGAAGCGGAAGCGGAAAAAGCCTTTAAGGGGCATACGACGCCTACGGATGAAAACTGAGTGCGTGGGGAGCGTTAAAATCCGTGGAAGTGGTTTTATGGGGTGGATGGGTTCTGCTGGTTTAAAAAAAGGGCAGGATTCGTTCAACCCCCTTCACTTTTCACCGATCAGCATTAATTGACCCAACGCCAACCGGCACCGGTGGGGGCATGGTTTCCTGAATCCGGTAGAAGGAGTCCCGCCTTGCCGGTGTAAAACCGGCCCGGCGGATGATGGTGACGACAGCCCCAACGGAAGCCTGGCGGTCGTGACCGGCCTCTTTGTGGACATGTTCTTCCACCAGCACCCCGCCAAAATCATCAGCCCCTGCCAGAAGCCCCAGCTGCCCGGCGGAAATGTTTTCCGAAAACCAGGATGACTGAATATGGGGAAAATTATCCAGCACCAGCCGGGCCACGGCGATGATTCGCACGTATTTGGCCGGGTGGGCGGGATATTTCACCTGTTGAGACAGCGGTGTCCGGCCCGGTTTGAATGACCAGGGGATAAAACTGGTAAATCCCGAGGTGCGATCCTGCAGGTGACGCAGCCGGAAAAAATGGTCGATGATGTCATCATCGGTTTCCACATGGCCGAACATCATTGTGGCGGTGGTCTTGAACCCGATGCAGTGGGCCTTTTCGCAGACGTCGAGCCACTGGTCGGTGGTGGCCTTGCGGGAGGCGATAATCTTGCGAACCGATTCAGTGAGAATTTCGGCACCCCCGCCGGGGATGGTTCGAATACCGGCATCCCACAAGGTCTGCAGCACATCGGTAACGGAACAATTCTCCCGGCCGGCCATGAAAATGATCTCGGCCGGGCTGAATGGATGGATGTGCACATGCGGACAGGCGCTGTTGATGGTCGCAATGTAGGCCTGCCAGTCTCTGAGCCTGACTTTTGGATTGTGCCCGCCCTGGAGCAGCACCGTGGTCGCGCCTTTAGCGGCAGCGGTTGCCACTTTCTCCGCCAGCTCCTGTGGGCTGAGCAGATATGCGTCTGCATCGTGGTTTTTTCGGCAGAAGGCGCAAAAGGCACATCCGGTCACACAAACATTGGTGTAATTGGGATTGGTATCCACCACAAAGGTAACCGTGCCGTCCGGAAAACGCCGGACGCGCTCCTGGTGCGCCAGATTCATCAGCTGTCCCATCGGTAAATCGGAGAGCAGTTCAAGTGCCTGGGCGCGACTATAACGGTGTTTTTTCTCGGGTTTTGGATTTGGCAATTGTGATTTACTTGTCATTTGTTTTTTGGCTTTGATGATTTATTGACTGACTCAACCGTCAGTTTGAAAAAGCGGGCTGCGGCCCAGTTCCTCAAACTGCCTGAAAAATAATTGTTGACCGCAGATATCCCGCTCGTCCAGGCTCCGCCGGATGACTTGAAAATACCGCCGGATAATGGCGGGTGGAAGGTTGAGGGCTCCGGCTGCCCCCGGTACGGCCTGTTCAACCAGGGAGGGCTCTCGGACCCTAAATTCGTCCAGCCAGTCTGAAATGGTCGATTTGATCGCTTGGGAAGCGTCTTTTCTCACCACCCACCGGGCAAAGACAAAGGGAAGCCGATGGATCTCGAACCATTTGCGGGAAAGGTCGGTGATGAATAATGGCTGTGCACCACCAGCTGTCTGACCTTTTACCAGGGCACGGTCACCGATCAGCAATTCCCCATCCGGAACCCGGCCAACGGCCGCAATATGCGGAAGCCGACTGAACCCGTGGAAGTTCCCCAAAAGCAGGTACAGCAGCCGGACGCTTGAAGCAGACTCGCCGGTCACCCGGATGGTTCTCGGTGAGTGTATCTCCTCAAAGGGGAGGCGTGAGAAAAAAAGCACGCTCATGCATTCACCGTCGGCGGCAATGCCGAAGCGCCCCACCGTTTCCACCACCCCGTCAAGCGCCTTTAGTCCGCCGACCGGCACGGCAGCGGCAACGACCTCCCCGGACAAGAGGGCCCCAATGCTTGCCCTGGGTATCACCGGCACGAACCGGCATCCCCGGGGAGCACCTAGTTGCCGGTAAGGCGCCATGTTGGTGTAGGGGATCATGGCCACCGATGCGGTCATTTAACCCCGCCTCTGGGTGAGAACACACCGTCTCGCTCCACGGGCGCGAATCCAGCTGTATGGATGCTCTCCTTCATCCTGGCCCGAGCCATCCCCACCGGTGTGGTTGCGCCGGCAAGATGGGCGATTTTCTCCACGCTGATGGTGCCGTCCATATCGTCAGCCCCCCAGCTCAACCCGGCCGACCCGGTTTCCAAACCGGTCATGGGCCAGTATGATTTCAAATGGGGGATATTGTCCACCACCAGCCGCGAGATGGCCAGCACCGACAGCGTTTCCAACGGCGTGGGGCCGTGCTCGATAAAATTGCCGGCTCCGGGCTGGAATGGCAACGGGATAAAGCAGGAAAATCCACCCGATCGATCCTGGGCACGCCTTAAAATCAGGAGATGGTCGATGCGCTCATTCCAGGTGTCGCCGAACCCGAAAAGCATGGTGGCGTTGGTGGATATCCCTTTGCTGTGGGCCAGCTGGTGGATACGCACCCAGCCGTCGGGACTGGTCTTGTTTTTCCAGTGCTCCCGGTAAAGCCGGTCGGAGAAGATCTCCGCGCCGCCGCCGGGCATGGCGTCCATGCCGGCGGCCTTTAGCTGATCCAATACCGTCGATTCGGGCAGGCCGGTGGTTTTGGCAAAGTAATCGATTTCCACGGCCGTGAAGGATTTGATGTGCAGGCCCGGATAACGGTTGCGCAGGGATCGGACCAGTTCCAGGTTCCGCGCAAAAGGCCAGATCTGGTTCAACCCGCCGACAATGTGCACTTCCGTTGGCCTCAGCCGTTCCACCTGGTCGAGGATCTCGGGTTCTTCAAGCACGTAAGCATGGGGGGCATTTTTGGACGCCGCGTAATTACAGAATGTACAACCGCTACCGCAGATATTGGTGGGATTGATCTGCAGGTTGAACACATAGGTGGCCTGCCGGCCAAATCGCTGCTGGCGATTGGCCAGTGCTGCCTCTCCCAGCCGGTGAAGGCGATCCGGGGTGATGGTTTCGGCCAGGCCGTAAGCCTCTTCCCGTGAAAGCCGCTCAGCGAGCGCGCCCTTTTTCAGGGCTCGCTCAAAAATATCATTGCCCATGGTCGATGGTACCTGATTTAATGTTCAGCATTCGGGTAAACCAAGGGACTTCCACATGTGGTCCACCCTTTTTTCCACGTCCGGGTTAAATTCAACGGGTTTGGGATACCCTGTTTTCCAACGGGCGTCAATGGCAATGGGGAAATCGAAAATCAAGCGGTTGCCGGTAACCGTCCGACCGGCCGGATAAAGATCGGCCAGTGGATCGAAACGGGTGAACCAGCCCCAGAGCATCAGGGTCGGGTCGCTTAACGGAACATCCTCGGAGACGATAATGTGAAACAGGTAGTCCCTGGCCGCCACATGGCGGATCAGCGCCCGGCGGACCGGTTCCGTGTCCCGGCAGGCGTCTTTGACCTTGACCATTAAAAATGCCGGTCCCAACGCCGCTGTCTCCTGCACATCCGGATGCAGGTCAACCGGTTTGGGGAGATGACGGGGTTCGTCGCCGCGAACGGGCTGGCCACTGTCAGTGGCCATGAGGATCAACCGGCTGCCGGTGTTCATGGCCGGCCCGGTGAAATCCAGGGTGTCCTGGGCCGTGGGGGCGAGCAGGAAAATGCCGGTTTTTGCATCCAGGTGCCTCCACAGGGCCCGGCTCACCGCCACCATGTCACGCACGTTTACCCGATGGTCGACCGTAATCATCACCTTGGTCAGGGATACCTGCCCCTCTCCGAGCATGCCCAGGGTGTGCTTCAAGGCTTCTTTGGGATAGCGCTCGGCCACCGACATGACTGCCAGGGAGTGAAACCCGGTTTCCGGGTAGGCCCACAGGTCGACCACCGCCGGCCGGATCATCTTCAACAGCGGCAGGGTCATCTCCTGCAGGGCTTCGCCCATGTAGAAATCTTCCTGCACCGGCTTGCCCACGACCGTGGCCGGATAAATCGCGTCTTTTCTCGCCAGCACGCGATGAACCCTGAACACCGGGTAATCGGCGGCATGGGAGTAATGGCCGAAGTGGTCTCCGAAGGGCCCTTCCCATTGCATGTCACCGGGGGTCACCGACCCCTCCAACACAAATTCGGCACGGGCAGGGACACGGTGGCCGGTCGTTTTGCGGGCGATCACGTCCAGCGGCCGGTTCATCATGTATGCGGCCAGCAGCCGCTCGTCGATGCCTTCGGGCAGCGGAGCCACCGCCGCGGCAATCAGGGCCGGCGGTCCGCCGAGCACCACGCTCACCGGCAGGGGCCGGTTCATGGCGGCAGCCTTGTGATAGTGAAACCCCCCGCCTTTTTCGATCTGCCAGTGCATGCCTGTGCTGCTGCCGTCAAAACGCTGCAGCCGGTAAATGCCCAGGTTGCCCGTGCCATTTTCCGGGTCTGTGGTGTGAACCAGCGGCAGGGTGAAAAAGGGGCCACCGTCATCGGGCCAGCAGACCAGTACCGGCAACCGATTCAGATCGGGGGAATGGGAAACGGTTTCAAGAATCGGCCCGTTGCCCACCTTGCGCAGCCGTGCCCTGGAAAGGGCCAGCAAATCCCGACGGGCCTTGAGGATGCCCTTGACGCTGGGCGGCATCAGAATTCTGGAAAGCCGCAACACCCGCTGGCCAAGCTCGGCCGGATCACCGCCGAAGACCAGGCGGGTTCGCCGGCGGGTGCCGAACAAGTTGGTGACGACGCGATAGGGGGAACCCGCGACGTTTTCAAAAAGCAGGGCAGGCCCACCGCAGGCCATCACCCGGTGCTGGATGATGGTCATTTCCTGATTGGGGTCCACACGAACAGGAATACGGGCCAAATCACCGGCTTGTTCCAGATGGGCAAGAAAGGCGCGCAGATCGACGAAACTCAACGGATGTCCTCCCATGTAAGGGAAGGCTGCTGACCCAGCAGGGCAAGCACCCGATCCACGTAGGCATCCAGCAGGTCGTCCATGGACACCGTTTTCGGATCCCTACCGGCAAACATGAAAAATGGCGGGCTCATGGGCGTGATCACCGCACCGGCCGCAGATGCCCGCCGGGCGTTGCCCAGATCGATCAGGGTCAACGGCGCTTCCCGCAGGCAGAGAATCAGCGGGCGCTGCTCCTTGAGTTGGCAGTGCGCCGCACGGGTAATCAGGCTGTCACCCAACCCGGCGGCAATCTGAGCCAGGGTGTGCGCCGAGCAGGGCAGTACAACCATCCCCACGGCGGCAACCGACCCCGACGCCAGGGGCGCGAAGAGATCGTCGGGCGTGAATACCCTTTTTGCATGGGCTTCGATGGCTTCGATGCCGCCGCATTCGGTGCCGGCGACGTTCCTACCCCACCGGCTGGCCACCAAGTCAACCGGCCAGGGAGATTTTTCAACGAGCAGCCGGGCGGCATGAATGCCCGACGCACCGGTGATACCGACGATCAGATGGGGGGTGTCCGCTTTAGCCATAATTATCGCTCCGTTCACCGTCCCGACTCATGCAACCATGGGTGCCAGGGCACCGGCAATGCCGGCAAAGGTGGAGATGGGGAAAAACCGTTTCGGTACGGGAATAGTGGGGACGTACATCAACCCAAAAAACACGGCCGCCGTGGCCAGGAGCATCCAGGCCATCACGCCGCCGCCCACGGTCTGGACTACAGCCACCAGGATGCCCCATGCCATCAAGTGAACCCCGGCCGCCACCCGGATGGCACCGTCGGCACCCAGACTGGCCGGCAGACTGTGAATGTGGTTCTGCCGGTCGCTCTCCACGTCCATGAGCGCATAGATGATGTCCGCCCCGCTCAGCCAGCAGAAAACGAATCCGGAAAAAAGAATCACCGCGCCTGAAAATTGCGGGTGACCGGCAGCCGCCACATAGGCGCCCAAAGGTGCCAGGGCCAGGCAAAAGCCGATGCCGAAGTGGCAAAAGGGGGTGAAGCGCTTAAGCAGCGAATAACCCAACAGCGGGATCAGAGGAATGGGAGACAGGATCAGGCACCAGCCGCCCAGAATCCAACAGGCCATCAGGTAGACCAGCAGTCCTGTGAAAGCGATGGCCAAGGCCAGGGTTAAGGTCATTTTCCCGGCAGGCAGCTCCCGACCGGCGGTGCGCGGATTCATCTGGTCAATCCGTCGATCGAGCACCCGGTTCATGGCCATGCCGAAAATACGGGCACCCACAGCGGCGACGACGATCAGCAGCATCACCCCCATCGATGGGAAACGGTTGCCCGCCCCCAACCATGCACCGGTGAAAATCAGCGGCAGGCTGAAAACGGTGTGTTCGATCCGGGTGAAGTTCAAGATGTTTTGCAGCGTCGATTCAGGCTTCATGGCTTTTTGTCTGTTGGGTTTATGGATAGTTCACGCGCCAGCGCATCGGCGATGCGCCCCGAAACCCAATCTATGTGGCTGGTCACATCCTGCCGCCCGTTTTCATCGGCGGCGTCGCTGATGCCCTTGATCATGGCACACGGGATGCCGTAAAGCCTGGCCACCCGTGCTACGGCAGCGCCCTCCATGTCCGCCAGTTCACCGAAACCGACCAACTGGCCGCGCCGGTTCACATCAAAAACTGGTCGATCCTGGGTCACCAACCGCGCCGCTTTGAGTTCGCCGAACCATCGGGCATCGCATGTTACGGTTTGCTCTGCATGGCCGAACCGGTCGCAGTCACTTTCGACGGCAGTGTCAATTCGAAAAAGGTCACCGACTGACCAGCCGTTGTCCGTGGTCAACCGGCCGCAAAGACCGGCGTTGATCAGCCTCGAGACCCGGTGGACCAGCACCAGGTGGGTGGCCGCAATCGTGGCCGCGACTTTGCCCATGCCACTGATGACCGTGATGAAATCCCGATGGCTGCCGCCGGTCTTCTGGAACATCGAAAACGGTTGGGCGGCCAGGGGATCGGGAGATAGTCGCGACAGGAAGGGCTCCGCTTCGCGCCGGGTGGCATAAACGATGCCCACCATCAGATGGCACCGGCGTTTCGGGCCATCGCTTCCAACTTTTCAATCGCCCGACGTCCCAGGCCTGTCTGCGCCAGGCTGAAACCGTTCACGAAGGTACGAATGTGTGCCTGAAGCACCGTATCATCCATCTCCTGAGCATGCTGCCGGATGTAAGGCATTGTCTCATCCGGATCGGCCATGGCCCGCCGGATGCTGGTGTTGACCGCCGCATCGATCTGCTGGATCAGCGGTTTTCCCAGGCTTCGCCTGGCGGCAATCCCACCTAAAGGGATGGGCAGACCGGTCATCTCTTCCCACCATGCCCCCAAATCCACCACCGGCGTGAATCCGGCGGCTTCGAAGGTGAAGCGGCTTTCGTGGATGATCACGCCGCAGTCGGCCTGTCCTGAGGCCAATGCGTCGAAGATCCGATCGTAAGGCGTAAAAAACCGCTGGTGGGCATCCGGGGCCCATAATCGCAGCAACAGGTGGGCGGTCGTCCACCGGCCGGGCAGCGCCACACGGCAGCGATGAATCTCCGCTTGCGTTAACGGCGTTCTGGCAATAAGCACCGGACCGCAACCGAAGCCCATCGCCGCACCGCTGTCAAGCAGCTGGTATCGATCTTTCGTCTTGAGCCAGGCGTAAAAAGAGAGCTTGGTGACATCCAGCACCGCATCCATGGCCATGCCGTTGAGGGTCTCTATATCGTGAAGCACCGGCTGCATCTTATATCCGTCAACGCCGACGGCACCATGGGCAATGGCGTTGAACATGTAAGTGTCGTTGGGACAGGGGGAATAGCCGAATGTCAGTTCCTTGGCCATGAGACCATCCTAACGGTTGAAAAACGCATCGATTTTCTCGACCACGTAGGCCTGCTGGGATTCGGTGAGCTCCGGGTAGATGGGCAGGGCCAGGGTCTGATTGGCGGCCTGTTCGGAAACGGGGTAATCACCGGCTTGACAGCCCAGGCCCGCAAAGCATTCCTGCAGATGCATGGGAACCGGGTAGTACACCTCGGTTCCGATCCCCTGCTCCCCGAGATCGGCCCGCAGGTCGTCCCGGCCGGTGTCGACCCGGATGACAAACTGATTGTAGATGTGGCGGTTCTCTTTTTCCACCGGCGGGTGGACGCGGTCCGTCAGCCCGGCCGATGCGAACATCTTCCGGTAGCGAGCCGCATTGTTTTGGCGCGCAGTGGTCCAACCGTCCAGGTAGTCCAGTTTGACGGCCACGATGGCCGCCTGCAAGGCGTCGAGACGAAAATTGCCACCCACCACCTTGTGAATGTATTTGGGTTTGGCGCCGTGAACCCGCAGGATTTTCAGCCGCTCGTTGACCTGCGGATCGCCGGCCGTCACGATGCCACCGTCACCGAAGGCCCCTAAATTCTTGGACGGGAAGAAGGAGAAACACCCGTAGTCGCCCATGCTGCCTGCCCGTCTGCCCTTGTATTCAGCACCGATGGCCTGGGCGGCATCTTCGATGACCACCCACCCGTGGATCGCAGCCACATCCAGAATGGGATCCATATCGGCGCACTGCCCGTAAAGATGAACCGGGACAATGGCCTTGACCGATTTCAAATCATCTTCAGACATGGCCGCCACGGCGGCGTTGAGTTTGTCCGCAGAAAGATTGTAGGTGTCCGGGTCGATGTCGACGAAAACCGGCGTGGCCCCCACCCTGGCGATGGCACCGGTCGTGGCGAAAAAGGTGTACGGCGTGGAGATCACCCGGTCTCCCGGCCCGATCCCTGCCGCCATCAGAGACAATACCAGCGCGTCCGTTCCCGATGAGACCCCCACCGCATGGCCGGTTTGGCAGTAGCCGGCGATTTTTTTCTCCAGCGCCTCCACCTGGGGGCCCAGAATAAAATACTGGCTTTCGAAAACCTGTTGGGTAACTTCCAGGACTCGATCCTTAATGGTCCGGTATTGGGCTTTAAGATCCAGCAGTGGGACATGCATATTAATCGTCCTTTTAATTTACCTCGGAAAACATAACCAGGATAAAGCGGAAACAAAAAATTACAAAAAACAAATCTCAAATAAATTCCAAATTACAATATCAAAATCTCAAACAGGGGCAAAAACCAACTATTGATTGTCATTTTGAATCCTCCAATATTGATGATTGGAATGCCCTTTCACCAAGATCGCATTGTTTGGAATTTTGAATTTGGTTATTGTGATTTATTTGTCATTTGGTTTTTGGCTATTGTTATTTACTGTCTATTTCAGGATTAAGATATCGAGATAGTCATCCAAGATCAGTTCCTGGAAAATTGTCGGCCATTGTTCCGGCGCCCATTGAGGCCACTGTGTTTCATGGCGCTGGCGGCGTCGCTGCAGCGGGTCTGCACGGCGGCATAGCCGAAAATGCCGTTGACCTCGCGGGTCATGGCCTCGCAGCATTGGATGCGCACATCATCGGCCATGGAAACGACTGCCTCTGCCTGATCCTTGAGGCAAATGTGTACGAACCCTTTACAAGAGCCCGGGTATCGCCGCAGCGTCCGATGGACCTGTGTCAGGGTTTCCCGGTCCGTGATCTCGGGATCCACCATCAGCCGCACCTCCACGGTCCAGGTTGCTTCAGCCCGGTCCATGGGAATGATGGCATCAGCAAGAATCTTTACCCCATTCTCCTCCACCTGGGCCTGACCCTGCACCAGGACAGGGGTATCCGATGAGAGCAGATCGGCACAGCCTGCATATATGGAAGGAAAGATCACCACTTCCACGGTCCCGTTCAAGTCCTCCACCGTGGCAAATCCCATCAGCTCTTCCTTGCGGGTGCGGATCACCTTGGAACTGCTGATGGTGCCGCCGATGCGCACAGCGCTCTTGTCGGCCACTTCCCGGATGCTGAGGGCATCCACGTTGGTGAATTTTTCCAGTGTATTCTTGTACCGGTCCAACGGGTGGCCGGTGACATAAAAGCCAAGGGTCTCTTTTTCCTGCTGGAGTTTATCCCGATCATCCCATTCGTCGATGGCAGGAATGGCCGGCTGGTTGATGGCCAGGTCTTCTCCGGTAACGGTGTCGAAAAGGCTCATCTGGGCGCTGTTCTTTTCCCGCTGAATGCGCTGACCGTAATCCAGCGCCTCTTCCAGCACCGCCATGAGGCGGGAACGGTATACTCCGGTGAAATCCAGTGCCCCGCATCGGATCAGGCTCTCCAGCACCCGCTTGTTCACTTTGGTCAAATCCACCCGCTGGAGGAAATCGAAGAGCGATAAAAATTGACCATTGTCTTCACGCTCCTTGATAATCAGGTCAACCGCAGCCTCACCCACATTTTTAACCGCTGCCAGGCCAAAGCGGATGCGGCCGCCGACAGCGGTGAACACCGTACTGCTCTCGTTGACATCCGGCGGCAGCACTTCAATGCTGTGGCTGCGGCACTCGTTGATAAACTTGACCACACCGTCGATGGTGTCGATTTCGCTGGTGAGCAGGGCCGCCATAAACTCGACGGGAAAGTGGGCTTTGAGATAAGCCGTCTGGTAGGCAATCAGCGCATAGGCAGCGCTGTGGGATTTATTGAAGCCGTAGCCACCGAATTTTTCGATCAGGTCGAACAGATCGGTGGCAATGGTCTTGTCCACTCCGTTTTTTACCGCACCGTTGACGAACTTCTCCCGGTGTTTGGCCATCAAGGCTTCAATCTTCTTGCCGATGGCCTTGCGCAGACTGTCCGCATCGGCCATGGAATAACCGGCCAGCTCGCCGGCCACCTGCATGACCTGCTCCTGATAGACCATCACCCCGTAGGTTTCCTGAAGGATCGGTTCCAGGCAGGCCACCGGGTAGACAACCTTCTTGCGGCCGTGTTTACGGTCCACAAAATCGTCGACCATACCACTGTCCAACGGGCCGGGACGATACAGCGCGACCAGGGCGGTGAGGTCGTCAAAGGATTCTGGATGCAGGCGGACCAGCAGGTTCTTCATGCCGCTGGATTCCAGCTGAAACACGCCGGTGGTGTCCCCGGCCTGGAGCAGGGCAAATGTTTTTTCGTCATCATAGGGCAGGTCGGACAGGTCCGGTGCGGTCTTCCCCTGGGCGGTGATGCTTTTCAACGCGTGGTCGATGACGGTCAGGTTGCGTAGACCCAGGAAATCGAATTTCACCAGCCCGATATCCTCGACCTTTTTCATATCGAACTGGGTGACCACCTCCCCTTTTTTCCCCTTGTACAGGGGCAGGTAATCCACCAGTGGCTTGTCGCCGATAACCACTCCGGCCGCATGGGTGGAAGCGTGGCGGGAAAGCCCTTCCAGGGCCCTGCTGATTTCAATCAATTCAGCGATGCGCGGATCCGATGCCACCATCTGGGCCAGCTTGGGTTCTTCCTTCAGGGCCTTGTCGATGGTCATCTTCAAACTGTCTGGAATCAGCTTGGCAATGGTATCCACCTCCGCCAGTGGGAGTCCCAGGGCCCGTCCCACATCCCGGATCACCAGTTTGGCTTTCATCTTGCCGAAGGTGATGATCTGGGCCACATAATCACCGCCGCCGTAACGTTCGACCACATAGTTATACACCCGTTCCCGTCCGTGGATGCAAAAATCCACGTCGATGTCAGGCATGCTGATACGTGACGGGTTCAAAAAACGCTCAAAGATCAGACCGTGCTCGATAGGGTCCAGGTCGGTGATGTTCAGGGCGAAGGAGACCAGGCTGCCGGCGGCAGAGCCACGGCCGGGTCCCACCGGGATGCCGTTTTCCTTGGCGAAGCGGATAAAGTCGGCGACAATGAGAAAATAACCGGGAAAGCCCATCTCTTTGATGGTCTTGAGTTCGTATTCCAGGCGTTGGCGATAGACCGTTTCGTCCAGGTCCGCCTTTTTCTTGCGCACCACCGCCATGCGGCGCTCATATCCCTCGCGCACCTGTTCGTCGAACAGCTCATCGGCCGATTTTTTTGATTCGGGATCGAACTGAGGGAAGTGATAGGTCTTGAAGTCGAACTCGATGTAGCAGCGGTCGGCAATGGCGACGGTATTGTCTAAGGCTCCGGGATAATCGGCGAAATAACCTTTCATCTCCTCGGGGGATTTGAAATAGAGCTGATTGGAATCGAAAACGAACCGGTCGGTATCGGCCATGGTCTTCTGGGTCTGGACGCACAGGAGAATCTCATGGGCCTTGGCGTCCTGCTGATTCAGGTAGTGGCAATCATTGGTGGCCACCAGCGGAATACCGAGCTTGCCGCTGAGCTCAACCAGGCCCTGGTTGACCTTTTCCTGGGCCGGAATCCCGTTGTTCTGCAATTCCAGAAAATAATTCCCTTCTCCAAAGATCTGCTGGTAGTTCCGGGCCGCTTCCTCGGCCTTGTCCATCTGGTTGGCCAGAATATATTGGGGGACGTCCCCTTTGAGACAGGCGGACAGCGCGATGAGGCCTTCGGCGTGGGCGGCGAGCAATGCCTTGTCGATCCGTGGCTTGTAGTAGTAGCCTTCCATCTGACCGACGGTGGCCAACTTGCACAGGTTGCGGTACCCCTGCTGGTTTTCGGCCAGCAGCACCATGTGACGGGTGCCATCCCGATCGAGGGGGGTTTTGTCGGCAAGCGTTCGCGGGGCCACGTAGCATTCGCAACCGATAATGGGTTTGATGCCGGCAGAGGTAGCCTGCTGGTAGAAATCCAGCGCGCCGAACATGGTGCCGTGGTCGGTGATTGCTACCGCCGGCATACCAAAGGCTTTCACTTTTTTGAACAGGTCCTCCAGTCGGATGGCCCCGTCCAGCAGGCTGTACTGGGTATGGACGTGCAGATGGACAAAATTAGTAGATGTCTGGGTCATGATTTATGATTGAAACGCTCAGTTGGGGTAATGTCCATCCAGAAATAGTAAGATTGTGGTTCAACCCAAAACCGCAGCACCCTTGAAACCGCAGGCGTAGCAGTGGGCGACGTCGAGGATTTCAAGGATGGTAGAACGCCGGCCTGTGCCGAAAGATGTCCTTTCTGGATGGTCACCCAGTTAATTTTCCATCCGGTAGTTGGGCGCTTCCTTGGTGATGATTACGTCGTGAACATGGCTTTCACGCATGCCGGCGGCGCTGATCTTCACAAAACGCGCGTTTTGGCGAAGTTCTTCGATGGTCCGGCAGCCCACATAGCCCATGCCGGCCTTGAGCCCGCCAATGAGCTGGTGGATGTTCGCGGACAAGGTTCCCCGGTAGGGCACCCGGCCGACGATGCCCTCGGGCACCAGTTTGTCGTCGGTTTCCTGTTCGGTCTGATAATAGCGGTCCTTACTGCCCTGTTTCATGGCTTCCAGGGATCCCATGCCCCGATATACCTTGTAGCTTCGGCCCTGGAACAGGATAGTTTCCCCCGGACTCTCCTCGGCCCCGGCGAACAGGCCGCCGACCATGATGGTATGGGCGCCGGCACCGATGGCCTTGGTGATGTCTCCGGAAAACTTGATGCCACCGTCAGCCACCAGGGGGACCCCCGTCTTTTCCGACACCTCCCGGCAGTTCATAATGGCGGAGATCTGGGGCACACCGATACCGGCCACGATGCGCGTGGTGCAGATGGATCCCGGGCCGATGCCGATCTTGACCGCATCCACGCCGGCATCAACCAGCGCCTGGGCGCCTTCACCAGTACCGACATTGCCAGCAATGAGTTGAATGGCGGGGAAATCCCCCTTCAGACGCTTGACAGCCCGGATGACGTTGCCCGAATGGCCATGAGAGGTATCGATGACGATGACGTCGGCGCCGGCCTTGAGCAGAGCCTCTACCCGGGGCATCATGTCTTCGCCCACACCGATGGCAGCACCTACCCGCAGCCGTCCCATGGCATCCTTGCAGGCATTCGGGTATTTTTTAATCTTCTCGATATCCTTGATGGTAATCAAACCGGTCAACCGTCCGTTTTTGTCCACCACCAGCAGCTTTTCAATGCGGTGCGCCTGGAGCATCTCCTTTGATTCCTCCAGGCTGATGCCTTCGTTCACCGTTACCAGTTTTTTACTGGTCATGACGTCGCTGACCTTTTTGGTCATGTCGGTTTCGAAGCGCAAATCACGGTTGGTGACGATGCCCACCAGTTGCTCGCCCCGGGTCACCGGAACCCCGGAGATGCGATAGTGAGCCATCAGTTTCATCACTTCTTCGATAGGCCGGTCTGGGCCGATAGTCAACGGGTCTACGATCATGCCGCTTTCCGATTTTTTAACCTGGTCCACTTCCATGGCCTGGTGTTTGACGCTCATATTGCGGTGGATGAATCCGATCCCGCCTTCACGGGCCATGGTGATGGCCGTCTGTGCTTCGGTGACCGTATCCATGGCAGCGCTGACGATGGGAATGTTCAGGGTCAATTCACGGGTCAGGCGAGTTCGGGTATCGACATCCTTGGGAAGAACATCGGAATAGCTGGGCACCAGCAGGACATCATCAAAGGAATAGGCTTCCTCTGCGATCAGGTTGGTCATGGGATCCTCCGCATCCAAATGGAAGTTGGCCGGGTCGGCGGTGGTGATATTGGGTGACCCCCGCCGGCAGACCGATTGGCCCTATGAAGGGCCAAAAAAAGGCCTAAAAGACGGTGGTCGTAAAGGTTTCGGCCTAAAGGCGATAGACCCTTTTTAATGCGGACCAAATTAACATCGGACCGGAAACCGATTGAGCGATCAAACTAACAAATGAAGGGGGCTTTATCAATCTTTATTTGGCTGCTTGACACCCCCGTCAGGCCGTAATAAGTTGTGCTCTTTGTTATAAATGGAGCGTGCCGAAGTCAGACGAAATCGGCCATTGGACCTGTCCCATCGGCATGGACGTTGTCCTCACACTTTTTCCCAACTGGAGCCTGAACGCCGCCATGCTGTTCACCATCAATCCAGACAATCCCCAGCAACGACTGATCAATCGGGTGGCGGACATATTGAAAAACGGCGGGCTGATCGCCTATCCCACCGACACCTACTACGGCATCGGATGCGATATCCTGAACAAACGGGCCATTGAACGAATCTACCAACTGAAACAACGCAATAAAAATCAACCCTTCAGCTTCATCTGCGCCGATCTGAAAAACATCAGCCAGTATGCCAAAGTCTCCAACTATGCCTATAAAACCATGAGACGGCTACTCCCCGGTCCCTATACCTTCATTTTGACAGGATCCAAACTGGTCCCCAAGATCATGCTCACCAAACGCAAAACCGCCGGCATTCGTGTTCCTGCCAACAACATCTGTCTCGCCCTGGTAGATGCCTTGGGCAACCCCGTGATATCAACCAGTGCCACCGCACCCGACGGTGATGTCTTTCACGACGCCTCCCTGATCAACGATCACTTCGGGTCAAGACTGGATGCGGTGATCGACGGGGGTCCAGTGTCGGGCATGCCCTCCAGCGTGGTCTCCCTGGAGCAGGATGTACCTGAAATCATCCGTGAAGGATTGGGGGATGTCAGCCTGTTCATATAGGTCAGTCTAATCGTTTGAGCAGTTGGCTGGCCTCTCCCCGGTCCATGTCGTCAAGCGCAAAGTGAAGGGCCATTTCGGCCAGAACCGATTTATTTTCTACAGGCACCCCGTCGAGCTTCAACTGATGGAATTTGCGGGTAAACCGGTCCAACAGGGCCTCTGAAAAATAAAAACCGGCCTTTCTTTTGGGAACCGCCGATTTGGATGCCGGGCGTCCGGTGGCCACAGATACCGGATCCATTCGTTTTTCGTCAAAGAAATCGGGGATGGTCTTGTTGTCTGATGCCGTCATTGATCAACCTTTCTGCCAACTTTCGATAGTCTTTTGCACCCGATGCGCTGTCGGCAAATTCGAAGATGCTCTGCCCGACCACCGGCGCCTCGCACAAACGGACATTGTGGTGGATGGGATCGCAGATCTGTTTGCGGAAAAGACGCCTGAGCCGGTTGTAGATGTCGTGGCTCTGACGGGTGCGGCGGTCGAACATCGTGGGCAGGATATACTTAAGCCGAAGAGATTTATTCATTTGCTGGACAGAGACCAGGTATCCGAAGAAGGTTTTAAGACCCTCCAAGGCAGGGCCCTGGAGGGCCACCGGGCACAGCACCTCCTTGGCGGCCATGAGGATATTTACGCTCAGGACATCCCACCCCGGGGCACAGTCGAAAATCAGGTAATCCAGCCCGTTGTTTTTCGGTGTCAGGCTCTTGTGCAATATGGCATGCCGATGTTCACGAGGCTGCTCGCCCAACCAGTTTTTAAGCTCCACCAGCTTAATCCCACCGGCCAGCACCCATAGATTGTTGCGGGCCGAGTGAATGGCCTCTTTCTTTAAGATCGTCCTGCCGTTGCCGTCGTGACCGGTAATGAACTCATACAGTCCGTGGGGAGGCGCAACACCGAGGAAGGTCGTGGTCTGCGCCTGGGTGTCGCAATCGACGAGCAGCACCCGCTTGCCCGCCAGGGCCAGCCCGTGGGCAAGGTTGACAGCTGTCGTGGTTTTCCCCACACCCCCCTTAGCCATGGCCACCGCGATGATTCGCATACGCCTTCCTTTTCGGATCACGGCCCTACAGGTAGGTACCGGTATTCGGCATAGATGCCGGGGTGAATCAGCGTGGACATCCAATCGGATAGGGAAGAGGACATCAGGTAGCGAAGCAGCGACAGTTTTTCGTCGCGGGCATAAACCGGGACCACTTCACCATCAATACCGCCCAATTTTCCGGCCCATTCAAGGGCATCTTCAAAGTTGCCAAGACGGTCCACCAACCCCCGGGCCTTGGCATCTTCACCAGTGAAAATTCGCCCGTCGGCGGCCTGTTCCACTTGGGCACGGTCCATTTTTCTACCCTCGGCAATGGCCGTGACAAATTGTTCGTGAATGTTGCCGGTAATGGACTGCAGGATTTCACGTTCGTCGTCCCGCATTTCCCGTGTTGGCGACCCGGTATCCTTGTAAGGTCCGCTCTTTATAACCACGGGCACCATACCGATCTTGTCCAACAGCTGCCGAAAGTTGGTGTATCCCATGATGACCCCGATGCTGCCGGTAATCGTACCTGGGTTGGCCACGATGCCGTCGGTCGCACAAGCCACGTAGTAACCGCCGGAGGCGGCAACCGCACCCATGGAGGCCACAACCTTTTTGGTTTCAACTGTTTTTCGAATCTCTCGGTAAATTTCCTGAGACGGCCCCACGGCACCGCCAGGGGAATCGATGCGGATCACGATGGCCTTGATGTCTTCATCTTCACGGAACCGGCGGATGTGCTCGATTGTATCCCGTGCATCGGCAATGACCCCTTCAATTTCAACTACCCCCACCGCCTCGCCGTCGAAATCACCGGCCCCCCCGCCCATCCAGGCCACCATGGCCATGACACCCAGCACAAGACTCGAAAAAATGGAAAAAGAAACCAGTAGGAAAAAAAGGTAGGGATGGCGTCTAGTAAACATGGCGGGTTCCTTCTTTCGGTATAGGCTTAGGCAAGATCGAAAAAGCCTCGGCCGGCGCAATCAGTGGACCATGGGCAAAGAATAGAGAAGGCAGGTCGAAAAAGACGGAGCGGACGGCAGTGGCCGGGTAAACGGTGCCTGTCGGTTCATGAAGATGAATGCCGGCGGGCCTTTCAGGCAAACCGCCGGCATTCATGATTTGGGTCAATGGATTTATTGTTCGTCGTTGTTGAGTTTTTCCTGCAGGTTCTCGCGAAGGATTTCGCCGAAACTGGAGGTTACCGGTCCCATGTTGGTGACATACTCGGTCAGCAGCTCCTGGCCATCTTCCATATCGAGCCGTTTGATGGAGAGACCGATGCGCCGCTCTTCACTATTAATGTTCATGACCTTGGCGGTCATCACCTGTCCCACTTCAAACTGGCCTACCGGGGTTTTGATCTTCTCTTTGCTGATCTCGGAAACATGCACCAGCCCTTCGATCCCCTCCTCGAGTTCGACGAAGACACCGAAATCGGTTACATTGGTGATGGTACCGGTGATTTCCTTGCCCACCTCATAGCGCTCGGCAACCGTATCCCACGGGTCGGCCTGCAGCTGTTTGATGCCCAGGGAAAATCGCTCCTGACCCTTGTCGATCTCGAGAACGATGGCCTGAATGACGTCTCCCTTTTTGTAGATTTCGGAGGGATGCTTGATGCGCTTGGTCCAGGAGATGTCTGAAATATGGACCAGTCCGTCGATACCTTCATCGATCCCGATGAACAGGCCGAAGTCGGTGATGTTCTTTATTTTGCCTTCTATGGTCGTACCCACCGGATATTTGTCGCTGATCACATCCCAGGGATTGGGCGCAGCCTGCTTCATTCCCAGGGAAATCCGCCGGTTTTCCGGCTTGATATCCAGCACCAGGGCATCCACGATCTCGGCCACGGAGACTACCTTGGAGGGATGGCGGACCTTGCGCGTCCAAGACATTTCAGATACGTGAATCAGGCCTTCGATTCCTTCTTCCAACTCGACAAAGGCGCCGTAATCGGTCAGGCTCACCACCTTGCCGCTGATACGCGAACCCACCGGGTACTTGTCGATGGCGCTGGCCCAGGGATCTTCACTAAGTTGCTTCATACCTAAAGAAACGCGTTCACGCTCCAGGTCCAGGCTCAGGATCTTGACATCGATCTGATCGCCCACGCTGAACAGCTCGGACGGGTGCTTGACCCGACCCCAGGAGATATCGGTGATGTGCAGCAATCCGTCCACGCCGCCGAGGTCGACAAACACGCCGTATTCGGTCAGGTTCTTGACGATGCCGGAGACCACTTTGCCTTCGTGGATGGTGGCCAGGGTCTTGGCCCGTTTGCTTTCACGCTCTTCTTCCAGAAGCACCCTTCTGGAAAGAACGATGTTGCTGCGCTTGCGGTTGTATTTCAGAATCTTGAACTCGAATTCCTTGCCGACCATTTCATCCAGGTTGCGAATGGGTCGAAGATCCGCCTGTGATCCGGGCAGAAATGCCTGAAGGCCGATATCCACGGAAAAGCCACCCTTGACGCGATTGGTGATGGTTCCGGTGATGGTTTCATCGGCTTCGTGGCGTTTCTTGATGTCGTCCCAGACCTTGACCTTCTCGGCTTTTTCCTTGGATAGAACAACCACTTCATTCTCGTCGTCCCACCACTCCACCATCACTTCGACGGTGTCGCCCACTTGGGCACTGACTTCACCATCCACTTCGAATTCCCGGATGCGAATCTGGCCTTCGGATTTGTAGCCGATGTCCACCAAGACGTGGTCTTTGTCCACTGAAATGATCTTTCCGTTGACCACCTCACCTTCGGCAAAGCGTTTGAAGCTTTCCTCATACAGATCCATGAGCTCAGCCATGCTTTCACCGGTAACACTGTCTTTCTCGATTGGTTCTTCAGTTGATTCGTTGTCTAAAAAGTTGTCCATTGACTGATGATTACCCCCTTAGCCTCTTTTAATTTTACTGCCAACACTTGCACATGCAGTATAGCCTGAAGACAATACAGAAGCGACAGGCAAAATGCAATGATTTATTTATGGTGGCGGCCATGATCGCCCTCGGTAGGGAATCGTCGAGCGGCCCGGATGATAAAAAGCCATTGTCAGGCCCGGGGTCAGGACAGTTCGATTATCCTGCGGACACGCACCATCATCAAATCGACCACCCGTTGGACGGTCATGGTCGTCGAATCAATGATAACCGCGTCGTCAGCCGGCCTCAACGGCGCAAGATCACGACTGCTGTCATTTTGATCCCTGCGGCGGATATCCTGCTCGATCTGCTCGAGGGTCTGACCATTTCCTTGGTCGTATTGCTCAAAGCGTCGGAGCGCCCGCTGTCGAGCCGTGGCATCCAGAAAAAATTTGAGATCGGCTTCGGGAAAGACCACTGTTCCCATGTCGCGGCCCTCGGCCACCAGGCCCCCGCTCCGTCCCATGTCCCGCTGAATTCCCAAAAGTGCGTGTCTCACCACCGGGCGGGCCGACACGGCAGACGCCAGCATGCTGATCTCCGGAGAACGGATCTGACCGGTAATATCCACACCATTCAAAACCAGACGGTTCCACTCAACGCTGAGCCGCAATGTATCACAGACACCACCAAGCCCTTGATCATCGTCCGGTCGGATACCGGCCGCACGGACTCCAAAGGCGACGGCCCGATACAGGGCCCCCGTATCAAGGTATCGGTACTCCAGTCCCCGGGCCAGCATTTTGCTGACCGTGGTCTTTCCGGCACCGGCAGGTCCGTCGATAGTTATCAGCAGCATCGGTTGATTGACCATTTGGCGTTACCTGGGCGAATCCGCTTTGGATGGTCTTTTAGGGAAAGAACCGTTTCCAGTGCACGCAGAAAACGCCGGTTTTCCGAGTCAAGCCCAACGTTGACGCGGATGTAGGTGGGGAATCCGTAGGCACGCATGGACCTTACGATCACCCCCTGCCGCAGCATGTGTTCAAACACAACATCCGCCGGCTGCCCAACATCGATGAGAAAAAAGTTGGCCTCGGTTTTAAAATAGGTCAGGCCCAGCCTGTCCAATGCCTCATACAGGTCGCCCAGTCCCTGGTGGATCAGCGCTACCGTCTGCTGCAGAAAAGACCGGTCATCAAGGGCCGCAGCGGCCGCAGCCTGAGCCATGCTATTGACATTAAAGGGCGGCCGAACCCGGTTGAGAAGCTCAGCCAGTGAAGCCGGCATAATGCCGTACCCCACCCGCAACCCGGCAAGACCATACACCTTGGAGAATGTGCGCAAGGTCACCAAGGGGCGGTTCAGGTCAGACGGCTGACCGGTTTTCAGACAATTGGAATTTCTGGCAAACTCAATATAGGCCTCATCCACAACCACGACCACATCGTCCGGCAACCGGGCCATAAAACGGTCAAAGGCCTTCTGGGTGACAACCGTGCCGGTTGGGTTGTTGGGGTTGCACACAAAAACCAATCGGGTGTCGGCGGTCACCCGTTCGGCCATGGCGTCAAGATCCATGGCCAGGGCTTTAAGTGGCACGCTCTCCACCACGGCACCGGCGGTGCTGGCCGCAATGGCGTACATGAGAAATGAAGGGCGCGGCACGATCACCCGGTCACCGGGCCGTATCAGGGCACGCACCATCAGGGCGATAATATCGTCCGAACCGTTTCCGATCACCACATTTGCCGGCAAAATGCCGTTGGCGTCGGCGATCTTGTGGGTCAGCAAGTGACCGGCACCGTCCGGGTAACGGTGAAGCGCGGACAACCCGTTCCGGATGGCCGCCAAGGCCTTGGGAGAAGGTCCCAAGGGGTTTTCGTTAGAAGCCAGCTTGACCGAATCGCTGATGCCGTATTCTCGCTCCAGGGCCTCAAGCGGCTTGCCGGGAACATAGGGCTCGATGGCCTTAATGTAATCGGGAATGGTCAACTTCATGGTCCACCACCAGTCGAAAAAAACAGCCAGGCGCTCGGCCCAGCCGTTGATGCATGCATGGCAACATGCCACAGGACCCCACGGCGTGGAGTGGGTCTATTTCCGGGCGGCTTTCTCACCGGCAGCCACCGCCTCCATGTTCAAGGGGATCAATTTGGGTTTTTTACTGAACTCTTCTTTTATACAGTTTTTCAGCGTTTCCATGGGAACGATGCCGCTTCGGCTCACGAAGGCAGAAAGAGCTACGATGTTGGCGGCCTTGACGCTTCCCAGGTCTTTGGCGATGTCCACCACCGGCACACGCAGTTCATCCACATCATCACGGTTCGCCCCGAAGGCGATCAGCGAACTGTTGATGAAGATTATGCCGTCTTTTTTAACCGTCGGGGCAAATTTTTCCAGGGAGGGGCCGTTCATGGCCACCAGGTGAAGCGGGTTTTTAATGATCGGTGAACCGATGGGCCGGTCGCTGATCACCACCGTGCAATAGGCCGTTCCGCCCCGCATCTCAGGCCCGTAGGAAGGAACCCATGCCACTTCGTAGCCCTCCTCCATGGCGGCATGCGCAAGAACCTTGCCGATTAAGAGTATGCCCTGTCCTCCGAACCCGGCGAACATAATTTCGCTCTGCATTGTGCCTCCTTCAGTCCCGTCCAGCATGGCTGATCCTCTCGTCATGCCGGAACTTTGTAGTCCCCCGGTTGGTAGTATGCCAGCAACGTCTTTTCGGTCCATTCCACTGCTTGAACCGGAGTCATCCCCCAGTTGGTGGGACAGGTGCTGACCAACTCGACAAGGCTGAAGCATTTGTTCTCTAATTGATAGGTAAACGCCTGTTTTATCGCTTTTTTAGCTTTTGTGATATATTTTGGCTTGATCACGGTCTGGCGGCTGATGTAGGCCGGTGTCTGCAGGGCAGCCAGCAGCTCAGCCATCTTGATGGGCATGCCCACCTCGTCGACATTTCTGCCGAAGGGGGAGGTACTGGTTCGCTGCCCCGGCATGGTGGTGGGCGCCATCTGGCCGCCAGTCATCCCGTAGATGGCGTTGTTGACGAAAATAGTGGTGAATTTTTCGCCCCGGTTAGCCGCGTGGATGATCTCGCCCATGCCGATGCTGGCCAGGTCACCGTCACCCTGATAGGTGAATACCATCAGATCGGGTCGCACCCGCTTGATGCCCGTGGCCATGGCAGGTGCACGGCCGTGGGCCGCCTCCTGAAAGTCAAAGTTGAAGTAGTTGTAGGCCAGCACGGCACAGCCGACGGGGGCGATGCCCACCGTGCGACCGCGGATGCCCAGTTCGTCGATGGTCTCGGCCACCAGCCGGTGGATCACGCCGTGGGTGCATCCCGGACAGTAGTGGGTGTGGGCATCGGAGAGGGACTCCGGTTTTTTAAACGTCTTTCCCATTTTAGCTATACTCCTTGCTTGTGAGCCTGAAATTCGTTGGGGATTGCGCGTCGATCAGGCGATACGTTCCTTTACCACGTCGATGACCTCTTCGGGGGTCGGGATATCACCGCCACACTTGCCGTACCAGCTGACCGGAACCCGCCCCTGGACGCTGCGCTCCACATCCTCGATCATCTGGCCCATGCTCATCTCGATGCTCAGCACGTGGGTGCACGACGGTTTATTCGCTGCCTCCGCAACGGCCTGTTCAGGAAACGGAAAGACCGTCTGGGGGCGGACCATACCCACGTCGATGCCGTCGGCCGCCAACATGTCGATGGCCGTGCGGCACACCCGGCTCATCGTGCCGTAGCTGACGATGAGCCCCTTGTAATCGCCGTCGGTATGGTAGGATTCGGACATCACCTCTTCGGCACGCATGCGGTCATACTTGGCTTTCAGGGCCAGGTTGTTGTCGTTGAGCTGAACCGGGTCCAAAAACAGGGATTTGACCAGATTGCGGGTGTTGGCCTTGCGGTGATCCATTCCGTTGGTGGCCCATGCATCCTTGTTGGTAGGCTCCGTTTTTAGATGGTCGGGGAATTCCACCGGTTCCATCATCTGCCCGATGAGGCCGTCGCCCAGAATCATCACCGGATTGCGGTATTTTTCAGCCAGGGGAAAGGCTTTCATGACCATTTCGACGGCCTCCTGAACGCTGGCCGGCGCCATCACCAGCAGGCGGCAGTCGCCGTGGCCGATGCCCTTGGTGGCCTGAAGATAGTCCGCCTGGGAAGGCAAAATACCGCCCAACCCTGGTCCGCCGCGCATGATGTTCACAAAGACAGCCGGGCACTGGGCCGCGGCAATGTAGCTGATGGCTTCGCTCATGAGGCTGATTCCCGGACTGGAGGAGGTGGTAAAGACCCGTTCACCGGCTCCGGCGGCCCCAAAAATCATGTAGCCCACAGCCACCTCGCTCTCCCCTTGCAGAAAAACACCCCCGACCTCCGGCATGCGACGGACCAGATATTCCGCCACTTCGGACTGCGGGGTGATGGGATAGGCGAAGTAGTTCAGGCAACCGGCCCTGATGGCTGCTTCACCGATGGCCTCATTTCCCTTCATCAATACCTTTGCCATGGTACTCCTCCATTTACCGCCCTTAGGCGTTCGGTTCTTCGGTTTCTTTGATGGTTATGGCCACATCCGGGCACATGATGCAGCACATGGTGCAGTGGATGCAATCGTCCGGACGCGCCTGAAATGCCGGGTAGTAGCCTTTCGCATTCACATCGGGAGAAATTTCCAGAACATTTTTTGGACATACGGTGATGCACAGGCCGCAGCCTTTGCAGCGGTTCTTTTCGATGTTGTGTTGATACGCCATGAATACCTGCTCCTTATCGCGATGGAACCGTGTTCCATTGGAAATGCGGCGATGCCGTGCCTTTGGATGGCCGGCATGCCGGTGGTTGGTCGCGTGCTGCGTCAGGGCGGTCGTGATGCCCTTTTGGCAGATTGAGCCCTCCCCGCGGCACCGATGCTCGGTATCTCTGCTTCGCTCCGACCCCGATAAGCGGGATTTTTGCTTCGCGCCAACAAGCGACGGGCAATGCACGCGCCATTGCGGTTCAGCCGTTTGACCCCGATGCGCCCAAGGTATCAGCCTGCCTCCAGGGTGGCACCAACTGCCGCCTCAGCGCAAGCACCGGGCAATGGATATCCTTTTTGTCAAGCCGGGTCAACAGTGCCGCCGGTGTGGTGATGAACACAAGGGGTATGTCGGCGGCCTCAGCCACGTTTTTGGAAAATGCGTACCCCGCCAGTATATCCTGTTCGGTGGTCTTTTCCATGAAGTTGGCATTGCCAATGATGCCGGTGATCGTCATCCTCGCCTTGGCCTCGATCGCTTCGCGCATTTTCAGGCAGCCACTTACCGTATCCGTGTAAGGGCGATTGGGATTGATCACCTGAAGCACCTGCAGCGTTTTCCCCTCCATTGCATCGGCAAGCGCGGCCAGGACCGTCGCCCCCACGTCGTCTCCCCCCACATCCAGCAGGGTCAGCCCCGACGGATGTCTCAGCATGCCGGACACCTCGGGCGTAAGGATGGGCAGGTCTGCCTGCATATACCGGGCGGGCGGCAGCACCACGTCGATGCCAAGGCGTCGCAGCGCCTGGCGGGCTTCCCGGATCCTGAAATAGGGATTGACCAGATCTAGGTCGGCCAACCGAACCGCTGTTCCCTTTGCATTCATGTGAACGGCGAGGTTGATGGCCACCTCGGTTTTTCCGCTGCCGTATGCGCCGACAATGATCACGATACCGCTGAGTTCAAGTTCCAACTGACAATGGGCCCCTTGTTAATCGTTGACATCGCCGTCCGGCAAGTGGCGTATGCACACCAGAAGATATCGGAATCATGCGGCCTGTTTTCGGTAGTACAAAACGAGAAATGAATTACATATTTTCAAAAACCGGCTGTGTCAAGGGATTTGGGCCTGTCGATGGATTTCGCCTTTTACTGGCTGATGGGTTGTGCTAAAAGACAATGGCGCTATTCGCTGTGAACACCATCCCAGCAAAGGATCGATCCAGATGACAGCGGTTAAGACCGGTCTCGACCTATTTTCCGATTCGCCTCCCGCGTCATTGAAACACCAGCGTATCGGATTGCTGTGCAATCCGGCATCGGTGGACAGCCGTTACACGCATGCCCGTGAACGGATTCGACGGGCCTTTCCGGGTCAGCTAAAAGCCCTGTATTCCCCCCAGCACGGCTTTTACGCGGAAAGGCAGGATAATATGATCGAATCCGCCGACCGGTTGGATCCGGTGACCGGCTTGCCGGTGTTTTCCCTTTACGGAGACACCCGCATTCCCACACGTTCCATGATGGACCCCATAGACGTCATGCTGGTGGATCTTCAGGATGTGGGAACCCGGGTATACACCTTCATCTACACCCTCTCCCACTGCATGGAGGCAGCACGGCAATACCATAAAAAGATCATCGTCCTGGATCGGCCCAATCCGTTGGGCGGGCTTCGGGCGGAAGGAAATCTGCTGGTCCCCGATTGTACCTCTTTCGTGGGCCGCTACCCCATCCCCATGCGCCATGGCCTGACCATCGGCGAACTGGCGGTCCTGTTCAACACCCGCTTTGGCATCGGCTGCGACCTCGAGGTAGTTTCCATGCGAGGCTGGAAAAGAGCGATGACGTTCAGCCAGACCGGCCTGCCCTGGGTGGCGCCGTCGCCCAACCTGCCCACACCGGCGTCCGCCATGGTCTACCCGGGCCAGGTGATCTGGGAAGGCACCAATATCTCGGAAGGCCGGGGCACCACCCAACCCTTCGAGCTGTTTGGGGCGCCGTTTTTAGCGCCCGAGCAACTGATGGAGAAGATCGACACGAGGCTGTTGAGCGGGGTCGTGCTCAGGCCCGTTGAATTCGAGCCCACGTCTAACAAATGGGGGGGGCATCCGTGCAAAGGGTTTCAAATCCATATCATTGACCCGGGTGTCTATTCACCCTACGCCCTGTCACTGGCATGCTATCAGGCCATATACCAATGCTGGCCCGACCGCTTTGCCTACAAGCAGCCACCTTACGAGTACGAATACAACCGACTGCCCATGGACTTGATACTTGGTGACCGCCAGATCAGGCTTCAGATCGAAGCAGGAACGCCGTTGACGGAGATCATTTCGGGCTGGGAAGCGTCCCTATCGGCATACACGAAAATGCTTGAAACGATATATATCTACAACCCAAACTGAGCGATTGTCGAGGTTGCCGCAGATTCAAGGCAGATGTCGTTGCGCTATAGTGGACTATGCGCGGCGATAGCTAACGCCGAAGATGTGGTGATCCGCCTGAGGCGGATAAAGATCGGCAAACCCAATGGGTTTCACTTTTTGAAGACAACAATCGATGGTACCCAACCGTGATCGTTACCAATCGACCTTCTTCGAGAAAGGTGAATCGCTCAGTTTGGGTACAAATAAAAAGCCCCGACCGGCAAGCCGTTCGGGGCAACATTCAAATTTCGGAAGGTAGGCGTATTTATTTTTCGGTTTTCAACGTCTCAATCTCTTTCTTGAGTTCGTCAATCTCTTTCTTGTACTTCTCGGCATCGTCATCGGCGGCGACGTCATCAGCGGAACTGTCGTCTTTTTTCCAGGTATCTTTGAGTTCATCGAACCCCAGATAGAGAGCAAGACCGCCGCCGAGCAACAGCATCACCGGAATCGCGCCGGCCAGAAGTTGAAGAAATTCACCAAACCACACCGACAGACCGATCAAGCCTAAGACTGCTGCCACTGCTCCACCAATTAACGTTTTCATAGAAAATCATCCTCCTTCTTTAACCTTTTTGAGTTAGACAGTTTAAAATGGATTCATCGATCCATCCGTGCACATGACGCTGCGATGGCTCGACGTGCTTGGCAATTATCTTCGTTTTCTCCGGCGGTTGTCGAACGCTGCGTGTATTTTAGAATATCAATGGGATTTCAATTAGATAGCAACCTGGCGGTGACGCTATCAAGTATTATGGAAATAACATAGAAGCCGGAGCAGCGCAAGCATATTTTTCTCCGTTGAATATGGCGTTGCAAAGGGTCAAGGCTTCTGTTATTTTTTTTAAATATCATCAACGTCCAGCCTTCTTGGAATCTACCATTCTCAAATGATAAACAATCCAAAAAAACACCTGATTGCTTCAATTGTGCTGAAGATTCACGAGTGGATCAACCGGCTGCTTAGGCATTCACTCGACCACTATTTCTGTTTTCTGCCATCACCGACCGGGACCATCTCGGCTTTTTTTCTGAATCGCCTGTTCTCAGGGGTTTTCATGGGCGGTGAACAGGCGGACATCATTAATAACATCCCCGATGGGGCTATCGTCGTCTATACAACCAAATATAAGAGCCGCTTCGAATTTCTCTTTGCCCATACCCGGTATCGACAATTGCGCCTGCCGGTGCCGCAACTGGCCTTCGATTTCGACATCTATTTCTGGCAGCCGCTGTCGCGGGTATTCCGCATCTGCCTGGCCTACCTGGATGAGCTGGTTCAACGGCACCGGATCCAGGACCCCTATCGCAGTGGTTACTACAAACGTGCCCTTTTAGAATCGGGTTGTGGCTTACTCTCTCTGGTTGAAAAAAAAGGGTATTATCGCCGGTTCGTCAAGGAGAAAACCGATCCGCTGAGTTACCTGATCCAGATGCAAAAAGAGATTGACAGGCCTATCTACCTGGTTCCCCAGCTGATGTTTTTCGGCAAGAAGCCCCTGCCTGCCGTTCCCGGTTTAGTGGACTCTTTTTTCGGCACGTCACAACGTCCGGGAGTGGTCCGAAAGATCGTCACCCTGATTCGGTATCCTGGTAAAATTTTTGTGGAGCTTTCCCAGCCGCTGAACCTGCAGCAGTGGCTCAGCCAATCCGCACAACCGGATAAAACCATCGATTATCAGGCGCTTCAGCTGCGACGCAAGCTCCTGTTGAAGAACAACCGTCACCGGCAGAGTATCACCGGACCGATCTTGAAATCCAACGAAGAGCTGAAAGAATCCATCCTCACCGGCGACCGGATGGGAAATTTCATTAAAAAACATGCCGCATCCCGACAGGAGCCCATCTATAAAATCCGAAAAAAAGCAGACGGTTATCTGGATGAAATCGCCGCACGCTATAGCCCAACCGTGATCCGCATCATGTCATCGGTGGTGGGGTGGATCATCAACTCCATGTTCGACGGGGCCGTCATCGACCGGGCCGGCCTGGCACGGGTCAAGGCCATCTCCAGAAAAGGTCCGCTGATCCTCATGCCCTGCCACAAGAGCCATATCGACTATCTAATCCTGTCCTACGTGCTTTACCAGAATAACATGCCCTGCCCGCATATTGCCGCAGGTAAGAACCTCTCTTTCTGGCCGCTGGGCCCTATTTTTCGAGGAGGGGGAGCCTTTTTTCTGCGACGGACCTTCAGGGGGGCGGTGCTTTATGCCCGGGTCTTTTCCGCCTATATTCATAAACTCTTGGAAGAGGGCTTTCATATCGAGCTGTTCATCGAGGGGGGAAGGAGCCGAACCGGCAAACTGCTCATTCCCAAACTGGGGATGATATCGATCCTGCTGGGTGCCTACCGCAATGGCGCCTGCGAAGATATGATCTTCGTTCCCGTTTACATCGGCTATGACCGGATTGTCGAAGAACACGCCTACGTTCACGAAGTGGAAGGCGGGAAAAAAGAAGATGAGAACCTCGGTCAGGTGATCCGTGCCCGGCGTTTTTTGAAAAAACGTTACGGGAAAATCTATATCAACTTCCACGACCCTATCTCTACCCGTGATCTGCTGGCTGACTCCCCGGTGCCAATCGACCGGATGGCCCAAAAAGATGTGAATGCACTGTGCCGGAATCTGGGCTGGCGGATAATCAACGCCATCGACAAGCAGACCGTAGTCACACCCCACGGGCTGGTGGCCGCCGCCGCCTTGAATATTTCCAAGCCCCGCTTCACCCAAGAGGAACTGATGGAAGCGGTGAATGCTTACCTGACCTTCGCCACTGCCCAAAACGCCAAGCTGGCAGACACGATAATTCTCAACCCGGACGGTGCCATGGAATATGCCATCGACCGCTACCTGTCGCGCAAACTGCTTGAAAAAGCGCCCGGAGACAAGGACCTGCCGGAAGATCAGGCCGACTACACAGTAAACGTTGCCAAACGATCACTGCTGGAATTTTACAAAAACAACTGCATTTCCTATTTCGTACCGGCTGCTTTTACCGCACTGGCCATTCTGAAAAAGGATGCTTTCCAGTTCAATGCCGCCGAATTGCACAATGAGTACCATTTTTTACAGGATTTTTTCAAATATGAGTTTGCCTTTGATTTGGATCGACCGCCGGTACATTATGTGAGAAAAACCATCAAATCATTTATCGATGACGCGATGCTCATGCCCCACCAGACTATCCCCGATAGTTACCAGATCACCTCATCGGGATATCGGAAATTGAAGCTGTTTGCCGCCTTTTTAAAGCCTTATTTCCAATCCTATAAGGTGGCGCTCCATTTTCTGAGAACCAACCGCAAGGAAAAAATGGAGACCAAGGACAAACTCAAGAAAATTCAGAGCATGGGCCTCCAGATGATAAAAAACAAGGAGATCGAACTGATCGAATCGGTTTCCAAGGTCAATTATGCCAACGGCCTGAGCTATTTTTCCACCAACGGCATCAGAAATCATGAAAATGAGGCGGCCATCTCTCATTACGAAACACTCATCCTGAACTATTTGAATCTGTTAGGCCCATGAAAGCACTGATTCTGGCTGCAGGGTTCGGCACCCGGCTGGCACCCCACTCCCGGACATTTCCAAAGGCCCTGTTCCCGGTTGCCGGCACCCCGGTACTGGGAAGAATGCTGGGCAACCTGAAACGCGCCGGCTGCACCGCTGTTGCCGTAAACGCCCACCACCTGGCCCATCATATCCAGTCCTATCTGGCGGAAAACGATTTTGGAATGCCTGTGACCCTGAGCGTTGAGCCGGAAATTTTAGGCACCGGAGGCGCTATCCGCCACCTGGCTGGCTATTGGGACGACGACCCGTTCATGGTGATCAATGCGGATATCGTCACCGACATCGAGCTGGCTGACGTTTATCGCCGCCACCGAATGCGTGGCGGTCAGGTAACGCTGGTCATGCATGACCATCCCCCCTTCAACCAGGTGTGGGTGGATGAGCAGAATCGAATCGCCGGTTTCGAGCGTTTTTCGAGCCTGGCGGACCCTGGCCGCCACCGTAAAATGGCCTTTACCGGCATTCACGTCATGGACGCCGGCATGATCCGGCGCATACCCCACGACGGGTTCAGCGATATCATTCTCGTTTACCGGCAGATGCTGGACGACGGCATACCCATCCATGCCCATGTGGTTCACAATCATTACTGGCAGGACATGGGAAGTCCGGATCGCTACCGGGAGGCGGTGGTGGATGCCATGGCCCCGGGCGTATTCCAATCAGCCTTCCCCGATTATCGGGGGGCTGCCATCCTTAGCTGTGAATTGACCGGCGATGGTTCCGATCGTGGCTGGTTCCGCCTGACCGCCGGCCCACACCGGTTGATCCTGGCAGACCACGGCATCAACACCACTCTGCCGGGCAGTGAAGTCAACGCATTCGTCAGGATCGGCACCCACCTTGACACCTGCGGCCTGCCGGTTCCCCGAATACACGCCCACGACGGTTTCAGTGGGCTGGTGTTCCTGGAAGATTTGGGGAACTGCCATCTGCAGCAGATGGTGCAACAAGCACCGGGTGGCAGCGGCGTTGAAACGCTTTACCGGCAGGTCATCGACACCCTTTTCGACCTGACGAAAAAAGCCGCGGACAGCTTTGACCCGGGCTGGACCTGCCAGAGCACCGCCTACGACCTTCCGCTGATACGAGACAAGGAGTGCCGTTACTTTGTGGATGCCTTTTTAAACGGCTACCTGGATTTGGCGGTCGCTTATGATGACCTGGCAGCAGAATTTGAGCTCCTGGCCACGCGCACCATCGACCACGGCTTCACCGGCTTGATTCACCGTGACTTTCAATCCCGCAACATCATGATTCATGACGGCCGACACTATCTCATCGACTTTCAGGGAGCGCGAACCGGCCCGATCCAGTACGACCTGGCCTCACTGCTGATTGATCCCTATGCGGGCCTGAACCCGGACCTTCAACGACGACTCTTGCGGTATGCCGCCGAACAGGTGGCACGGCTGTGGAAATGCGCCCCAGACCGGTTCATCCGGGGCTACCGCTACTGCACCGTCACCCGAAATCTTCAGATGCTGGGGGCCTTCGGGTTCTTGAGCCGGATCAAACAAAAAAAAGCCTTTGAACACTGGATTCCTTCTGCGGCCAGCATGCTGGCCGGCCACATCCGCGCCGCTGATCAAAAGGCGTTTCCCAAACTGACCGCCATTGCCAAAAAAATTGGT
>NZ_JASJGN010000388.1:0-10285 GCF_033791525.1 Desulfosarcina sp. | reverse complement strand
AATCCGCTGGCTGCATCTGCATCCACCGGGTCCATTGTATTTGACGCGAGCGGCAATCTGGACCCGGCCGCAAGCGTACCTGCGGGTGCGAATCCAACCATCGTGTTAACCGGTATCGATCCGGCAACGACGCCGATGACCCTGAACTGGAACTATCTCGATGCTGCCGGTGCTTCCGATGGCAGTATTACCGGGTACAGCTCCGAGTCCAGCAAGACCGCCCAGACTCAGGACGGATATCCTTCCGGAAGCCTGCAATCCGTTTCTGTTGATGAGGATGGCTATTTTACCGGCATTTATTCCAACGGCTCGATGATCCCCTTTGCACAGCTCGCTCTGGCAGATTTCCCCAGTTACTCGGGTTTAGCCAAGCAGGGCGGCAATCTATATGCGGAGTCTATGGGCTCCGGCCAAGCCCTTATCGGACCGCCGAACTCAGCTGGCATGGGCTCCATTGCGCCCAGCACCCGTGAGATGTCCAACGTGGACCTGGGCACCGAATTTGTTGAGATGATCACGACCCAGCGGGCATTTCAGGCCAACTCCAAGGTCATTACCACCAGCGACGAGATTCTGGCCGAGTTGCTGAATATCAAGCGCTAACCGCTTTTAACCACTACCATGCCGGCTGTAGGCAATAGCGCTTGTCACTGTTGCCCACAGCCGGAGGACCTCCTTATTTTTGGCACCCGGATTCATTTTCCCCGTCTCATGACGCCGACAGCATTCTGTCAACGCCTTGACTCTAATCCGCGATTATTGACACTCTTCCCCGCCTTTAGGATCCTTTTACCGGCGCTTCTTTTTTATCACTCCGGGCATATGCAACGATATTGAGATTTCTTGTGGCACGCAGACCTGTCCAACCGGCGTACATCGCATGGCAGGACCGTATTTCATTCATCCTGCCAATTCCTTAACGATCTGAAATAAAATGGCATGCAACATGCTTAATCCCATCTTTATTAATCTTTCATTCAGTATCATCGAGATATTTATAACCATTCGGCGGAGGGTGACGAATGTCGAAAACAGTGTTGATCATCATCATTTCGGTAGCTGTTCTCTTTATGGGGATGATGGGCGCAGGCTTTTTCATCCTGTGGAACAAGATTTCTCAGGTACCGGTGGACCCATCGAAGGTTGCCGAGATGTCCGTTGAAGAGGAGGAAAATGTCATTGGCCCCCTGTATCCGCTTAATACCATGATCGTGAACCTGTCAGACGACGGCGGCAAACGGTACCTCCGGGTCACCATGGCTCTTGAACTCAGCGATCCGGAATCGGTGGACACGATTGAAAGCCGGCTGCCCCAAATACGGGACGCCGTATTGATGATCCTGCCGACCAAGACCTATGATGATGTCAGTACCACCGACGGAAAAATTGCCCTGCGAAACCAGATCATGGAAAAAATTAACACCCTGATGACCAAGGGCCGGGTAAACAACATTTACTTCACTGAGTTTGTCGTGCAATAGGAATCGACCATGGCCGACCAGATCCTGTCACAAGAAGAAATCGATGCGCTGCTCACGGCAATGGACAGCGGAGAGATCGATGTCGCCGAAGAGAAGAAGGACGTCGTCGCCGAAATTTGTTCATATGATCTCACCACCCAGAACATCATGCAACACGGTCAGTTCGACGCGCTTGAAGAAGTGTACGACAAGTTTGTCAATCTGTTCCAAGGTTCCCTGTCCAACCTGTTTCAACGGACCATCACCGTTAAGGCGATCTCCCGGGAAACTGTCAAATTCGGGGAATTCATCAAGGCTTTTTCGAATCCCACCGGATTTGTCATTTTCAGCATGGAACCGCTGATCGGATCTGCGCTCATGGCCTTTGAACCCAAATTGGTTTTCTCCCTGATTGACTGCATGTTTGGTGGCGATGGGAAGCCGATGGAAAAAATTCGTGAATTCACCATGATCGAGCGGCGGATGCTCCAGCGCATTGCCATGGCTGTGTTAAAAGATTTGGAAACCGCCTGGGAAGCCGCTTATCGCGTCCGTCTGGCGCTGCGAAAAATTGAAACCAAACCTGAGTTCGTTTATCTGGTCAATCCCAGCGACCAGCTGGTCATCGTCGTCTTCGCGATCAGTACGGAAGGATTTTCAGGCAACATCCACCTGTGCCTGCCCTATCTCATGCTCGAACCCATTAAGGAACAGCTCAGTTCCAGCTACCTTCGGGAGAAAGACCGGGCCAGTTCCTTTGGTGACGAGATCCGCAAACTGCTGGGACGAACAGAGGTGAATATCGTCGCGGAATTGGGACAAACCGTCTATTCGGTGGAGGACATTTTAAATTTTGAAGTTGATGACATTCTTCGGCTAAACACGGGTCCCCAGAACAACGTGATTGTGAACATTGAACGCGTTCCCAAATATCTGGGGATGCCCGGTGTCGTCAAGGGAAGCAAGGCCGTTCAAATCAGCGAAGTGATCGATCAGGACCAGGGAAAGGGATAATCGATGGCAGAAAAAAAGAAGCAGGCACCGTCCGGACTTGCCACCGGCGGAAACCCAGCGGGTTCGCCATCCGGGGCGGCTGGATCGTTTGAGATTCCCAACACCGGTGCCAAGGGACCGGCAGGTGTAGGTGACAACCTGGACCTGCTGCTGGACATCCCTTTAAGAATATCCATCGAACTGGGGCGAACGAAAATGTTGATCAATGATCTGCTCAAACTGGGTCAGGGATCAGTCATTGAACTGCCCAAGGAGGCCGGGGATACGCTTGAAATTCTAGCCAACAACCGGTTGATCGCCAAGGGTGACGTGGTGGTGGTGAATAAAAAGTACGGTATTCGTCTCACCGAAGTGATCAGTCCCGTCGAGCGGGTGGAGAAACTAGGATGAACGGGACGCCTGATATGCTTACCGCCGGCTTGAAAATGATCGCCTCGCTGGGCGTGGTGCTGGCGATGATTCTTTTGCTTTTATACGGGGTCAGAAAGCTGACCAGCCAACGATTGGGCGCTGTCGGTGGGAAACGGATACAAGTGTTGGAAAGCCATTACATGGGTGTCAAAAAGACCATTTCACTGGTTCGCGTACCGGGAAAGGTTTTGGTCCTGGGCATTTCCGGTGATCGCATTAACCTGCTGGATACCCTGAAGGACGACATCGTCCAGCAGGAGACGCCGTCTGGTGGGTCGACATCCTTCGGGCCGATTCTATCCGATCGATTGAAAAAAATCGGCAACGGGTTCAAGAGAAAGGAAGACCTGTGATAAACACGCACAACCTGCGGCAGGTCAACAAACGGCACCGGAGAAAAAAAATAGCGATTCAGTTTGGCCTGTTGGCCATCCTGCTGATTGGTTTGGCCGCCATGGCTGGAAACGTCTGGGGGCAGACGCCTGCACCGCTGCTCAGCATCGGTCTGGACCAGGAGGGAGATCAGGGCCAGGTGGCCGTGGTCATGCAGCTGTTTCTTCTCATGACCGTGCTTTCCCTGGCGCCATCGATCCTGATCATGCTCACCTCCTTTACCCGTATTGCGATTGTTTTCTCTTTGCTTCGCCAGGCCATGGGGACCAACCAGCTGCCGCCCAATCAGGTGGTGATCGGCCTGTCGCTCTTCCTGACCTTTTACGTGATGGCCCCGGTTTGGCAGCAGGTGAATCAGGATGCGCTCCAGCCGCTCATCGCCAAGGAGATCGATCAGAAGCAGGCCCTGGACAAGGCCTTGGGGCCCATCCGCAATTTCATGATTTCCCAGACTCGGGAAAAGGATCTGGCACTGCTGGTCAACGTGGCCAAGATGCAGCGTCCAGCCAACGTCGGCGAGGTTCCCACCATGGTGCTGATCCCTTCTTTTATCATCAGTGAGCTGAAGACGGCCTTTCAGATCGGTTTCATGCTTTACGTGCCCTTTTTGATCATTGACTTGGTGGTGGCCAGCGTTTTGCTGTCCATGGGAATGATGATGCTGCCGCCCATTATGGTCTCTTTGCCCTTTAAACTGATGATTTTTGTACTGGCCGACGGCTGGCACCTGATCGTCGGTTCTCTTGTAAAAAGCTTTGCCTGAAGGAGTGTTTTCCCATGACCCCTGAATTTATAACCGGATTTTTCATGCAGGCCATTAAAACAGCCATCTTTCTGGCCGCCCCCATGCTTGCGGTGGGCCTCATAACCGGCGTGCTGGTGAGCATGTTCCAGGCCGCCACCCAGATCAATGAAATGACCCTGGTGTTTGTACCCAAAATGTTAGGTGTCGCACTGGCGCTGCTGTTTTTTTTCCCCTGGATGCTGAAAATCATCATCGGATATACTCAGAACCTGTTCATCAATCTTCCCACCTACATCCGATGATCATGGAAAGAAATCATGGCGACGCTCAATATCCCCGTTGACGTATTTTACGGGGTGATGCTGATTTTTCTCAGGGTCGCCGCCATCGTTTTCAGTGCACCGGTTCTGGATACGAACACCATTCCGGCCGTCTTCAAAGCGGGGCTTGCTATTGCCGTCAGTATTCTGCTGCTCCCGGTAGTGGACACGGTCGTTACCGTGAGGGGTTTGAGTCTGATGACATTTGTCATCGGGGTTTTTTCCGAAATCGCCATTGGTGTGACCATCGGGCTGTCGGTGAAACTGTTGTTCTCCGGTATCCAGCTGGCCGGGCAGATCGTCGGTTATCAGATGGGATTTGCCGTGGCCAATGTGGTGGACCCGGCCACCAGCACCCAAATCCCAATTCTGGCGCAATTCTACAATTTGACGGCAATGCTTGTATTTTTAGCGATTAACGCCCACCATTTGTTCTTTTCAGCGCTGGTGGACAGCTATACCATCCTTCCACCTCTGTCCATGCATATCAGTCCGCAACTGGTGGGGATGATGATGCGGCTGGCCGCAAACATGTTTGTCGTGGCCATTAAAGTCGGAGCCCCCCTCATCGCGGTCATGCTGATGGTCAGCGTCGCCCTTGGCATGGTGGCCAGAACCGTTCCCCAGATTCATATTTTCATCGTGGCCATGCCATTGAAAATAGTCATCGGGCTGGTTTTTCTGCTGATGGTCAGTCCTTATTTAACGGCTTTTTTAATTGATTTGTTTTCATCTTATCAGGCGACATTGTTTGATCTGATACGGTTGATGGCATTGGCAGGGTGACCCATGGCCGGTGAACAGAGTCAGGACAAAACCGAACAACCCACCAGTAAGAAGTTAGCTGATGCCCGCCAAAAAGGCAATGTGGCCCAAAGCCGGGAGATCCCTTCGGTGTTGATCCTCTCCGGCAGCCTCGGCGTTCTTTTTTTTGCCGGCTCATGGATGCTCGGGCGGCTTACAGAGTTAATGCGCGCCATGTATCAACGCGCCGGAACCATGAGCATGCTGCCCGAAACGATGCATACCCTGTTTTGGGATATTTTTATCAATGGCATCGTTGTCTTGGTTCCACTTATGCTTGTGGTCATGACTGCCGCGGTTTTTGGCAATGTCGCTCAGTTCGGTTTTCTTTTTACCGGAGAAAAACTATCGCCCAATCTGGCTAAACTGAATCCCATCAGCGGCCTTAAGAAGCTGATTTCCCTCAGATCGCTGGTGGAACTAACCAAATCCATAATCAAGCTCGTCATTATCAGTGGTGTCGCCTATATCGTTATCCATCGCTATCTGGATCAGATTCCCGGCCTCATGCAATTGAGCATTGGCAACATCATCAGGTTTATCGGTCAGGTGTCATTCCAGATATGTTTTTATACCTGCATGGTTCTCTTTCTGATGGCTGTTCTTGATTTCGCCTACACCAGATGGCAACACCAGCAGGATTTGAAGATGACCAAACAGGAGGTCAAGGACGAATACAAGCAGCGTGAAGGTGATCCGTCAGTAAAGGCCAGGATCCGGTCCATCCAGCGGGAAATGGCCAGACGGCGGATGATGGAGGCGGTGCCTGATGCCACCGTGGTCATTACCAACCCCACCCATCTGGCCGTTGCACTGAAATATGAAGAAGGGATGCATGCGCCCACGGTCGTGGCCAAGGGCGCCGGTTTCGTCGCCCAGGCGATTAAAACCATTGCCATCGAAAATGACATCCCCCTGGTGGAGAACAAACCGTTGGCCAGAACCATGTTCAAATCAACGGAGATCGGCGACTTTATTCCTGCAGAACTATACCGCGCCATCGCGGAAATCCTTGCCTATGTCTTTCGCCTTAAAGGTCTCGTCAACCCTTGACCTGCCACGGATGCCAGATTTCGATGGCTGTCGGTATGCTAAGGTAGACCCCATTGCATCGTTTCTCGATACTTCCGTCTTCCCGGGACAATAAATTGACGCTTTATTAAACCGCTTGCCGGTTTCGACCGGTAAATTCAAGGTTAAAGATGTCACTCAATAAATGGAACAGATAAAATTTATAATATAAACGTAAGCTTCGATCTGGATTGGGAGTCGTTCCAGCAGAAAGTGTCGATAAACATGGAATAGGCATGGAATGTGCTATTTCCAAACGTCATTGACACTTTTTAGTAATCAAGGAGCGCCAACCCGCATCATGGAACTTGCCGAACGCAAACAGCATCTAGACCGGTTCGCCTTTGTCGCCAACAATTCCGATGTGTTAATGGGGATTGCCGCCATGTTTATTCTCATGGTCATGGTCATTCCCATCCCGGCAATCCTTCTCGACCTGTTCCTCTCCTTCAATATCACATTGTCACTGATCATTCTTCTGGTGGGCATGTACATCCTTAAACCACTGGATCTGTCTTCTTTTCCATCACTGTTGCTGCTGTCCACGCTGTTCCGGCTTTCCTTGAACGTGGCATCCACGAGAATGATTCTACTTCATGGAAACGAGGGCACCCAAGCCGCCGGCAAGGTGATCATGGCTTTCGGCCAATTTGTGGTCGGCGGCAACTATGTAGTGGGATTTATCGTTTTTGTCATCTTAGTGGTGATCAACTTCATGGTGATCACCAAAGGCGCCGGCAGAATCGCCGAAGTGGCCGCCCGGTTTACCCTTGACGCCATGCCCGGCAAGCAGATGAGCATCGATGCCGACCTGAACGCCGGGCTCATCGATGAAGCCCAAGCCCGGGAGCGCCGCAGTCAGATCAGCCGCGAGGCGGAGTACTACGGAGCCATGGATGGTGCCAATAAGTTTGTGCGCGGCGATGCCATCGCCGGCATAATTATCACCTTTGTCAATATCCTGGCCGGTCTGGCCATTGGTGTGTTCCAAAAAGACATGAACTTTGTTGATGCCGCCCAGACCTATACCCTGCTCACCGTGGGCGATGGATTGGTCAGCCAGATTCCAGCCTTGATTATCTCCACCGCTGCCGGCATCGTCGTGAGCCGGGCCGGTGCCGAAAAAAACCTGGGACTTGAAATCGGAAGTCAACTGCTGGTTCAACCCCGGGCCTTCGTTGTGGCTTCTGTGATCCTTTTAGGTTTCGGGCTGGTTCCCGGCATGCCGACCCTTCCGTTTTTGATTTTATCCGCTACGGCTGGATTAGTGGCCTATCTCGTGTTTCAAACCGAGCGGGCCAAACAGGACAATGCACGGGAGATCGCCCTGCAACAAACGAAAAGGGCTGAAGAAAAACCGCCGGAGACCTTCAAACCCCTGCCACCCATCGATGTACTGGCCCTTGAAGTCGGCTATGGCCTGATTCCGCTGGTGGATGTGGAACAGGATGGTGAACTGCTCGAACGCATCAAATCCATTCGCCGGCAAATCGCCCAGGAGATCGGCATCGTGGTACCGTCGATTCACATCCAGGACAACATGAAACTCAAACCGGGCGCCTATTCCATTTTATTAAAGGGCATCGAAGTCGCCAGCGGCGACATGATGATCAACCATCTTTTGGCCATGAGTTCGGGCAATACCGATTCGAGGATCAGCGGCATTGCCACCCGGGAACCGACCTACGGACTGGAGGCTTTCTGGATCAACCCGGCGGCCCGTGAGGATGCCAATTCAAAAGGGTATACGGTAGTGGATCTGGCCACGATTATGACCACTCATCTGTCCGATGTGATCCGCCGTCATGCGCACGAGCTGGTGGGTCGACAGGAAGTCCAGAAAATGCTCGACATCATCAAGGGCAGTCATCCCAAAGTGGTCGAAGAACTGGTTCCCAATCTCATGTCCTTGGGGGGAGTGGTCCGGGTGATCCAGAATCTTCTGCAGGAACAGGTCCCCGTCCGGGATTTGCTCACTATTCTGGAGACACTGGCAGACTGGACCCCCACCACCAAGAAGCTGGAGATCCTGACCGAACACGTGCGTCAGGCACTTGCCAGGACCATTACCAGTTTTTATCAGGCAGATGATGGCAAGCTGCATGTGCTTACCTTGGATCAGCGGGTTGAGAAAAAGATCGCCGAGTCCCTTCAACAAACCGATCAGGGATCTTTTCTGGCCGTCGACCCCGCCCTTGCAAAAACCATCATGGACGACATGAGCGTGAAAATGGAGGATTATAAATCCCTTGGTGTTCAACCGTTGCTCGTCTGTTCAACCCAGATCCGGAGCCATTTTAAAAAACTGGCTGACCGTTTCATTCCCGGACTGGCAGTGCTTTCCTATGATGAGATCGTCAGCAGCGCCAAGATACAAATAGTGGGAACCGTGGAGGTCTCAGATGCAGATTAAGCGCTTTGAAGCGGCCGATATGACAGAAGCTCTTCGTTTGGTTAAACGCGAGTTTGGCGACAATGCCGTGATTCTGTCGGCTAAGGAAGTCCGACCGGGCGGGTTTTTCAGTGCGTTGAGAAAAAAGAGTGTCGAGATTACCGCAGCCACCGACTACCCGGTGGACGATGCCCGGGAAAACAATGATTTTCCAGAACTGCTGTCCAACCATCTGAAGACTGAAGGTGAAACAGATCGCGTTTCCTTATCGTCGGCAGCTCAGCCCTTTATTCCATTTGCCCGGAAATTCCGGCCAATTTCGCATCAGCCGCCGGCATCGGAAAAACAGCTTCCACCACTGGAAAGAAGAGAACAGATAGAGGAACAGGGATTGATTTCAGACGACGTGAAATCTGACCTGGAGGCTGCGCGCGGTGATGGGGCAGGAGAGGGGGCAATTGCTGAAACGGTTGGCAACGCGGATAGCCACCCACCCATCGCCGAACCCTTTTATTACGATGACGCAGTGCAGAAAGTCATTGCCCTGGTGGGGTCGTGCGGCGTGGGAAAAACCACCACGGTGGCCAAACTGGCCTGGCATTGCCAGGTGGTTGAAAAGAAACGGACCGGGCTGATCAGCCTTGATCGATTTCGAATCGGTGCAAACAGCATGCTGGCGAGGGTTGCCCGCATCATGAACCTGCCGCTTAAGATCGTCCACGACGGCGAGCAACTGCAGTCGGCGATAAACGATCTGGCCGACGTCGATGTGGTGTTGATCGACACCCCGGGAATGAACGCCAGGGACACATCCATGATGTTTGAGGTCTGCGCGCTACTCCGAAATGCCGATGCGGACGAGACCCATCTGGTGATCAATGCAACCGTCCGGGGCGACGTGTTTGAGGCCTGTGTGGCAACCTTTTCGCCTCTGGGTGTGAATCGTTTGCTCCTCACCCATATGGATGAGTGTATCGGTGAGGCCGTCGGCTTGGATCTGATTAAGAAAGGCGGGCTTGCGTCATCTTTTTATTGTGACGGGGTGGATCTGTCCGATGGCCTTCATGAATATATGGCTGCCGGGCTAGCTGGGGTTGCCCCTCATCGTGAACCCGCTGGCGGCCAGGTGACCTTTTTTTCCAGAAAACGGGAGCAGGCAAAAACCGGCTCCGCTGACGGTGACGCGACCAGCGATTCAGTCCACTATCTGGCCAACCGCAATTCCGAGCTGTTCCATCATCCCAACTGCAAGTCGGTGAAACGGATCAACGCAGAGAATATCACTGCGTTCAGCAGCGTTGAACAAGCCATGGACGAAGGCTTCAAACCGTGCCGGGCATGCTGCGATATTAGCATGATCAGAAAACCGGTGACGGAAGGCTTTGGTCATCATCGTGCGCGTGCCATATAACCGGGGAGAACTAACCGTAATGCCAAATTATGAGAAGACCGGACAGATCATCAGCCTGAACCAGAAAAGAAGACAGAGACATTCGATGATGAAAAAGGGTGCAGCGCAACCGTTTCCGGCCAGGGTTATCGCCATCACCAGCGGCAAGGGGGGCGTTGGTAAAACCAATATCGTTGCCAATTTAGGTTACGCCCTGTGCAAATCAGGCCAAAGAGTGCTCATCTTCGATGCGGACCTGGGCCTCGGAAACCTGGATGTTCTTTT
>NZ_JASJGN010000387.1:0-15020 GCF_033791525.1 Desulfosarcina sp. | reverse complement strand
TGCATAGTACTCCCGAATCCGACCGGTAACATGGCGGCGAACCCGCTTGTTGAATGCGCGGTCGTCGACATGATCCGCTTTAGGTGCAGCGGGTGATGATTCAGTCATCGGTTGGGGCACTCCCTGGACGGGGAAAGGACTTGATTAACCGGTGCATCAATACTAAGTTGCCCTAATGAGCGCACTTTATCAGCTGCCCCAGCGCTTGTAAATAATCGATTATTGGCGTAATTTCGCTGTTTTCCAGAGAGCACCACAGGCATGTCCACCGTCCATATCAGACAAGCGACTTACAACTACCAGGTGCTTCGGCCCATCGTTTTCGAGATGCTGGGATCCGGCGAGGGGCCGACCATCGACATCGGCACCCGGGTGTTGATCAAGCCCAATTTTCTCGCTCCGGCAGCTCCTGACCAGGCCGTGACCACCCACCCGCTGATCGTCAAGGCGGCCACCGAATTCGCATTGGAAAAAGGGGCCCGCGTCCAGATATCGGACAGCCCCGCCATGGGCAGTTTTTCCAAACTGTGGAAAAAGGGCGGCTACGAGGAGGTGCTCAAAGGCCTCGACGTAACGGTCTCGCCCTTTGAAAAAACCATTGCGGTGGACGTGGGTGAACCTTTCGGCAGCATCGATATTGCCAAAGATGCCATGGAAGCCGATGTGGTGATCAACCTGGCCAAGCTTAAAACCCACACCCAGATGATGCTGACCCTGGGGGTAAAAAATCTCTTCGGTTGCATTGTGGGCCTGAAAAAACCTGAATGGCACATGCGCACAGGCGTGGATCGGCAGATGTTCGGGCGCCTGATCGTGAGTATATTCGAAGCCGTGGGTCCGGCCTATACCATCATGGACGGCATCCTGGCAATGGAAGGCCAGGGCCCGGGAAAAAGCGGCACTCCCCGGGAGCTGGGACTGCTTATGGGCGGTAAAAACGCCCACGCCGTGGATCATGTGGTCTGCCTTCAGGTGGGACTGGATCCCGACACGTTAGAAACCCAACGCAGTGCCAGGGCGCTGGGGGTGTATGACGGCAGCGTTCACATCAACGGTGACCTGAACATCCTGGACGACTTTCAATTCCCGGAACTGGGCTCGTTGACCATGGGGCCTGAATTTCTGGGTCGGTTCATGCGCAAGTTCGTCATTCAACAGCCCGTGCCGGACAACAAGGCCTGCAAACTTTGCGGGGAGTGCTGGAAGTATTGCCCGGCCCAAGCCATCTCCTATACGGACCGGGGAATAACCATTAACACCGACACGTGTATCCGCTGCTATTGTTGTATAGAGGTGTGTCCCCACGCGGCCATCCGCGCCAAAAAACCGCTGGCCGGCAGCGTGTTGACGTGGTTGACCAAAAAACGATGATAAAAACCAACGGGCTGCAATCGGGCGGCCATGAATGAAAGGAAGGTAACTTATGGCGGGTGGTATTAATAAAGTCATTTTGGTGGGTAATTTGGGGCAGGATCCTGAGATCAGGTATACCGCCGACGGAAGACCGATAGCCAATTTTTCCATTGCGACGTCTGAGTCCTGGAAAGATAAAAACAGCGGGGAGAAGCGAGAAAAAACCGAATGGCATCGGGTGGTCGTGTTCGGCAAGCTGGCCGAAATCTGCGGGGAGTACCTCTCCAAAGGAAAACAGGTGTACATCGAAGGAAAACTGCGAACCCGCAAATGGCAGGGTCAAGATGGGCAGGACAAATATACCACAGAGGTCGTGATTGATGGCTTCAACGGCGTTATGCAGATGCTCGGAACCCGCGAGGGCGGCGGGGGTGGTCCCCGGCCGGCAGCAGGGGGCGGCGGTGGCGGCAGTTCCCAGCAGGACCAGGGTTACCCCCAGCAGCCCTACCAGAATGACAAGGAGGATGATATTCCGTTTTAAAAACGTTTGCTGACCCTGTCCGCAATGGTAAAGGAGCTGCCGCAATTGTAGCGGGCAGCCCCTTTTTTGGTCGGTCTCTTCGGTCTCTCCGGAATCGATTATCCCAGAATGGCCTTCAAGTCCTCGTCGGCGGTAGCGATGGGCTTGATGTCGAAATTCTTCACCAGGGTGTCCAGCACATTGGGCGTGATGAACGCCGGCAACGATGGCCCCAGGCGAATGCCCTTGATGCCCAGGTGGAGCAGAGCCAGCAGCACGCACACCGCTTTTTGCTCATACCAGGAGATGATCAACGACAGGGGCAACTCGTTGACCCCCACATTGAACGCCTTGGACAGTGCCGTGGCGATTTGCACGGCCGAATAGGCGTCGTTGCATTGGCCCGCGTCCAGCAGCCGGGGAATACCGCCGATGTCGCCGAGATCCATGTCGAAAAAGCGGTATTTGCCGCATGCCAAGGTCAGTACGATGCAATCCTTGGGGACCTTTTCCACGAATTCAGTGTAATAGTTGCGCCCCGGTTTGGCGCCGTCGCAGCCGGCCACCAGGAAGAAGTGCCGGATATCGCCGGCCTTGACCGCCTCGACAACCTTGTCAGCCACGCCAAGAACGGCATTGCGGGCAAAGCCCACCGTGACCTCCTGATCCACATGGTCTTCCGAAAAGCCCGGAAGCGCCAGGGCCCGGTCGATGACCGGCTTGAAGTTCAGGTCGGAAATGTGGGGAATATCCGGCCATCCCACCATGCCACTGGTGAAGAGGTTGGCCTTGTAATCATTCTTGGGTCGCTGGATGCAGTTGGTGGTCATCAGAATGGCTCCGGGAAACTCGGCGAACTCCTTGGTCTGCTTCTGCCAGGCCGTGCCGAACTGGCCGTAAAAATGAGGGTATGCCTTCAGCTTCGGATATCCGTGGGTGGCAAGCATCTCCCCGTGGGTATAAATGTTGATACCCGTCCCTTGGGTCTGCTTGAGCAGTTCTTCCAGGTCTTTCAGGTCGTGCCCGGAAACCAGAATGGCCTTGCCCTTCTTATAACCCAGTGGTACCTGGGTAGGTACCGGGTGGCCGTAGGTCTCCGTATTGCCAGCGTCCAGCCGTTCCATGGCTTTGTAGGCCGCTTCGCCGCAGCGCAGGGCCATGGCCACCCAGTCGTCCACGCCCATGTCGTCGCGTTGAATGGCGGCCAGCCCTTCATGAACGAACGCATATACGCCTTCGTCTTCCTGCCCGAGAACCAGCGCGTGGTCCGCATAGGCACTGACCCCCTTGATGCCGAACAGCACGGTGTGCTTCAGCGACAGAATGTCGGGGTTGTCACCCGGATAGGACTTCAATCCCACTTGCTCCGCCTGGGCCACTAAGTCGGCCTGAGTGGCGTGAGGCTGGAAGGTGGCAGCACCATCCGGCCAGGCACCATTGCCGCCGGCCGCCTGGACCTTGGCTTTCAAGCCTTCCCGCTTAGCAACCGCCTGGTTGATCAAATCCACGAAACGGTCCGGGTCAAAATCTACATTCGTCAGGGTGGAGAAGGCGGCCTTGACAGTGAAGATGTTGACGTCCCCGTCGGAGATGCCCGCTTTGCGCCCCGCCACCGCCACTTGGGACAAGCCCATAAGCGAGTATAGCAGCAGGTCCTGCAGCGCGGCCACTTCGGGCTGTTTTCCGCAAACACCCTGGATGGTACAACCGGTTCCTTTGGCGGTCTGTTCACATTGGTAACAAAACATAGCGTTCCTCCTTGTATTTTATGATTGGCTGAGTGAGAGCCTTAACGCACCAGCGTGACTAAAAAATGTCTATTTTTTCAATAGACTGGCAGCGATTAATCTCCCCGGATCATCACCAACAGCATTTTAAAACGCTTCTCCGCATGCAGTGCGTGGGAGATGTTGGCCGGCATGATCAGCATTTCACCGTCACCCACGTTCTGAGGGCTGCCGCCGATGGTGATCCGTGCCTGGCCGTCTAAAATGAAGACCACCGCATCGAAGGGGGCCGTGTGTTCACTGAGGCCCTGTCCGGTGTCGAACGCGAAAAGGGTGATATTCCCAGTCGTCTTCTTCAGCAGGGTTTTGCTGACAACGGAATCGTCAGAATAGTCGACAAAATTCGCCAGGTGAAATGCTGTGCCTTTCAGTTTAACAGCTTCAGTGCTCATGACAACCTCCTATTTTTTCAAAAACTTTCACTGTCCGTCTTCCGGTATCATGTTCTGCCTTCACGTCTTCATGGAATTCATAATAACACTCCTTTCTTTTTCAATGCGAGCCCAATCATTATTTTGTGAACGTCCGGGCATTGACCGGCCGGTTGGATGTCCGGGCGATCCACAGTCGGCTGGTCTCGTATATGGCTTCCTCCCTTTCACTGCTCGGATTAGCGGCACAATTATTCCTGTTTTTCCGAAAGTTAGAGCAAGCCGTGTGCCAGGTTATTTTATTAAATATTTCAATAGACTAAGTACTATGTTGTCAATATCGTAACCATTCGATAGTTTCTGATATAATAACATTGTTAATAATAACATAACAATGGCTGTGGCCGATAAGGGAGGTTCTGAATAGTGATGGGTCAGTTCGGAAGGAAATGATTCGGATCGATGGTCGGCTACCGGCGGGCGCCAACCGTATTCTCGGAGGGGGAGGGTAAATCAAGCGCGGTTGCGGGCGGACCGGTTCACCTGAATGTCGACCCCATCACGTACCCCTAAGGCACGGTTGGCAGACATCCCGATGCTGGCACTGGAGAAAAAACGGGTTTTACAACATTCGCTACCCCGTTGGGCAGACCAGCGGCACCGGTTGGACCGGGCGGGATGGGGTCCGACCGTGGTATGCCGAAACCATACCGCGAACCGTCACCGCTGCCAGCACCAGGGCGCCTCCGGTAAAGGCCCATAAGCCAGGTGCTTCGCCGGTGGCCAGAAAGACCCACATGGGATTGATCAAGGGTTCGATGGACGGGATCAGCACGGCCTCGAGCGCCCTGACCCGCTTAATGGCATAGGCAAAAACCGCGTAGCCGGCCCCCAGCGAAATGACGCCCAGGCCTACCAGGCCAAGCCAGTCCGTCGACGTGGGTGCCTGCCGGAACATGAACGGCAGACACAAGCCCGCGGCCATGAAATTGCCTAAAGCGATGGGCCAGGCGGTGGAGCCATTTCGAGATTTTCGCAGAAAAATCATGGCGCCGGCCCAAAAAAGCGACCCGACCATGCCCACCAGAATGCCCATGGTGCCGCGCAGGGAAAGCGTATCGAAAAAAAAGAGCGCGATGCCGGCGACGACCAGCGACAAAAAATACCAGTCCTGCCGGCGGGTGGGCTCGCCGAGCATTCTTGGCGCCAGGATGGCTACATAAGCCGACGCCGAATATTGCAAAACAATGGCGTTGGCCGCAGTGGTGAGCTTGGTGGCGACCACGAAACAGATGCAGAAAAGGCCCATACAGGCTGCCGCGAGAACCGGGTTGACGCCCCAGGAGACCTTGACCTCTTTTCTGCACAGCAGCAGGATGACCCCGCCGGCAATCAGGCTTCGCCAGCCGGCAATGGCCATGGGATGAAGCGCCACCAGTTTGATGAGCACCCCGCTGGTGCTCCAGAAGATGGCGGCTGCAAGGAGCATCAGCACGGCCAGTCGATTTTCGTTCATGGAAACCACGCTTTATTGGTTGTCTAAAATCTGAATGGGAATTAGTTAAAGACCGTCTGACTGAAACGCCCCTTAAATGGCTCCGGCATCATGCTTTCGGCGTAGCCGAGGCGTGCCGGGGTGAGGGCACGGGCGAGCACCAGTCCAGGCAGCGTGACGAGAAAAGCGTCACCCTCTTCGAGCACGTAGTCACGGATATCGCCTTCCTGGGTGACCCACATGCGTCCCTGGAGGCAAAACAGCGTTTGTTGTCGGCGTTTTCCCTTTAGTCCCCAGCCCTGCCCGGCAGCCAGATCGACAATCGTGTCCGGTGTGCTCAGGTTTGAAAGAAAAAAGCGATTTTGGTCACCCATCACGCTGCCGGCATTCAGAAGTTGATGATTCATTGTTGCCTCCTCACCCTGCCCTTCACCGTGGCAGGATCGTTAAAGCGGTAAACCCAATCAGCCGGTGGCGCCCGGCTTGTCCTTTGATCGGCAACGCTGCTGATCCAAGGCATCCATGCTGCGGGCAACCTGCGTTACCCTGACATCATGAATACAATTTAATAAAAAAGAATAACAGCCACAAAAATCATGTTTTGTTATGAGTACAGTTATGATAAATTTGTGTCTGTACTGGTTGTGAAGCAGCACAATTGTACTGATTTAACCTCCCCGCGGCCCCGATGAGCAGGATCTCTGCTTTGCTCCGACACGCCGCGGGGTTTGCGCTCGCTATCGCGGTTCAAGACATGAAATCATTGTTTCGAGGGCTTGCCCATGGGTAAAACACCGAAATATCAACAGGTCGCCGACCAGTTGACCCGCCTGATCGAAGAGGGGGCTTTCGGCCCGGGAGCGGCGGCACCGTCGGTGCGCAAATTGAGCCAGCAGTGGAAGGTCAGCATCACCACGATTCTCAAAGCTTACTACCTGTTGGAGGCGCGAGGCCTATTGGTTCCCCGGCCAAGATCGGGGTTTTATGTCAGCAACCAGCTGCCCAGCGCACCTCTCGAACCGGCGATCTCCGATCCAGAGCCGGACCCCAGCACCGTCGGAATGCGCGAGCTGATTACCATGATCGTCTTGCGGGACACCCTTAACCCCAAGTTGACCCAGCTGGGCGCAGCCCACCCGGCCCAGGAACTCACCGCCACCCGTCAACTGAACCGAATCATGGCCTCCGCGGCCCGCCGCATGGGGGATCGTGCCGGTTTATATATGGCACCGCCCGGCAACAAACCCCTTCGCCAGCAGATCGTCCGGCATGCGGTGGTCGCCGGCTGTACCCTGGACGCCGACGAAATTATCATCACGTCAGGCTGCGGTGAAGCCGTCTCCAGCTGCCTGCAGGCCGTCTGCCGCCCCGACGACACGGTTGCCGTGGAGTCGCCCATCTGTTTCGACGTGTTTCAATACATGGAGAATCTGGGTCTCAAGGCCCTGGAAATACCCACTCACGCTAGGGATGGCATCAGCCTGGAGGCCTTGGGATTTGCCCTGGAAAACAATTCCGTACAGGCCTGCCTGGTCATTTCCAACTTCAACAATCCCCTGGGAAGCTGTATTCCGGATGAGCGCAAAAAAGCCCTGGTCAAGCTGCTGGCAACCCACGACATCCCCCTGATTGAAAACGATATCTTCGGGGATATTCACTTTTCCGCCAAACGGCCCCTCTCCGCCAAGGCCTTCGATACCCACGGCCTGGTCTTGTGGTGTGCCTCGTTTTCCAAGACGCTGTCACCGGGACTCAGGGTGGGCTGGGCCGCACCCGGGCGATATCGATCCACGGTGGCATGGCTGAAATACAGCACCAGCCTGGCCACGGCCACCCTGCCCCAGGTGGCGGTGGCCGAATTCATGGCCGAAGGGGGCTACCGCAAGCACCTGCGTCGTATTCGCCGGGTCTACCAGGATCGTGTGGCCGAATTGAGACGGGCGGTGATCCGATTTTTTCCATCGGATATCCGCGTGACCGATCCTGCCGGTGGTTATCTGCTGTGGATTGAATTGCCCGAGTGCATCGATGCGCTGGCGCTTTACCGAACCGCGCTCGATGAAGGCATCGCCATCACGCCCGGCCATCTATTTTCCACCGGCAACCGCTACGGCAACTTCATTCGCCTGAACGCGGCCAACTGGTCCGACGAGGCCACGCCGGCCATCCGGCGCTTGGGACGGGTCATCGAAAGGATGTCAACAGCAGGCTGATAGGTGAGGCTTTCACTGCAACGAAGCGGCCCTGCCGCTAAACGTGGCCGTAGTAGTCCCGGTGCACCACAATGGAATAGGCATAATCGAGAAGGGTGCCCCAGCTGAATACCGGTAGGTCCGTGGCCCGCTGAACGGCCCGGGCAAAGGGCTGCATGCCCGTGCACTCGAGCATCAAGGCCCCGATATGTGGGTGGGCATTGCAAAAGTCGGTACACGTCCGGATCATGTCCGATTCGGCCTTGTCGTAAAATATGGCGGGAACGTCCGGCCGTTTTTCATGATCCCACAGGTTGTCAAATTCAGGACAGCCGTATTCGTCCTGGGCGCCAGCGACGATGAATCGGCTGTTCAGGTCGATGCCCACGTTTTCAAGGTGGGCATCGGTCAAAAACCGTTTCTGGGCGCAGACAATGCCCACGGCTTTTTCCGGCCCGATGACCTGCTGAATAAAGGGAACCTGGAGCAGACTGGACATGAACACCGGTATGCTCACGTGCCGGGCCGCATCTTTCTGAAAATAGGCAAAATACCCGCATTCTGCGGCAATCGCCCGGCAGCCCATGCGTTCAAGACGGGCGGCGGCACGCAGGATGGGTTCCCGGCAGGACGTTTTGTCCGGCGCCCAGACCAGGGTGTAGTTGTCCACGCCCTCGGCAATCTCATATTGCACCGGGTAGGGAAAGGCGCTGGCATTGCGCACGTCTCCGGGAAAACCCGGGTAGGCGTCATCCAGCACCATGATGCCGATGCCCATGCCGTAGCAGGTGTGGTTTTTACGTGTGCGGACATAGTTGATGCCGACATCCCGATTCCCGTAAATCATGACGCCCTCCTGTTTTATGTGATGACCTGGTTCGAATCCCCCCATGCCTGGCTGCATATCGTCGACAGCAGCGACCGATCGACGCCCTGCCGCACCATCCAATCATCCAGGTCGACAAGCAGCGCCCGATCCAAGGGCGGTGAAAAATAGCTATCCAGCATGGCCCGTTGCCGGTCGGTAATTCTATTCAGGAATTGATCCGACGGTGATCCGCCGCCGGTGTTTCCGCACACGCTGACAACCGGATTCCAGGAATGCGACCGGCATTTATTCAACGTGTCCATGGTCGTGAGAAATTGCCCTCCCGGTCCGACGCGCCTGATCAGTTCCAGGTTGAGCGTGTCGGGGTTAACATCCAGATCATTGAGATAATACTTCACCATATCGATGATTTGGATGTCCATGATAAGCTTTTCATAGGATATGGCTGCAAAACTGTCCAGCGTCCCGGCACTGTGCACGATGAGGTTCACCCCGTTTTGAAATGTCGTCAGCATGTTCAACATGCTTTCGTAGCCGCTTTGGGGAGAGAGGTCCGGGGCATCGGTGAGGGTACCGCCGCAGCGACTGGGCAGGTGATACATACGGGCCAGCGCCGCCGTGTATTTGGATTGCAGGGTATATGCAGGAGAACCGATTGAGATGTTGCCGGTCCTCAGATCGGCGACCAGGCATTGAAGGCCGAAGATCACCGGCGTTCCGGGACGGATGGTCTGGACAATGGCGATGCCGGCAAGCGCCTCGGCGGCGGCCAGGGAGATGTTGGCCGCCATGTCGATGGGGCCGGTGGTTCCGGCCGCCGGGGACGGCGAAATGATCACCGGCTGGTTGAGGTGGGACGCGATGATCATGGCATCAAGGGCATTTTCATCGATCTGGAGCGGGCTGATTGTGCTGATCAGGGTCAGAAGGTGCGGTTTGGCGCTAAACGCCGCCCGACCACCGAAGGCAATCGCTGCCAGATCCATGAGTGCCTGCATCTGCAATCTGTTTCCCGGGACGCCCATGAGGCACTTGTCCGAACTCACAATGGCCGCGTAAAGCATCAGCAGGTGGCTCTGGTCTGCCGGGACGTCGGAGGGCTGAGCCAGAATGCCGCCGTTGACCTTGAAATGCGGGCATTGGTGGACCAGTTTGGCAAGGCGGACGTAATCCGCCATCACGGCACTGCGCCGCGTGCCGTCCGGCGCGCAGATGGCCGCACAACCGTATCCGGGGGCACAGTTCACATGGTCGCCCCCGATGACCATGTCATGGCCAGGGTTGCGGCCATGCAGCGTGAATGACGCGGGTGCCCGGCGAACCGCATCCATGATGAAATCAGGCGTGAAAAAAACCGTGTTGTTTTTGACCGACACCCCTGGTTGTCGGATCCGTTGGATGAGTTCCGCATGATGCAGTTTGATGCCGACCGTTTCCAGAATCCGGAGTGCCTGGTTATGAATAGCGGTCAACTTCTCTTTCATGCTGTTGTCTCCATAACGACACCGTTGGCCGCTGTTGCCGGCACCAGCTCCGCGGCAGTCACAGATGCGCTGCCAATCGAAGCGGCGCCATAGAAAGGTGAGGGCGTCCTTTCTTGTAGACGAAGATTTCGGCGCTGGCAAGATACCAACGCGGATAATCGCTTGCCAAGGCTGCCAACCTGTGGGATAGTTTAATTAACAGCCATCAAATTTCTCGACATCGGCATCTGATCGACAACGCCCCTTGCAATCGCAAACGAGAAAACGTCTCATCGGTCTCTTACTTCTTCCGACACGCTGAACCCGCAACGCATCAGGGCTTCGCACTCCCTGCACACCGCCTCTCGGTGTCTCTTCTTCCGTTTCAACTGAAATCGATGGCCGGCACCCATCAACCATCTAACACGAAGGAGGAGGCCATGGAAAAACCCATCATCAATTATGAGAGCCTGATCCGCATCACCCGATCCATATCCATGATTCGAGACCCCGAAGAAATTGTACTGATATCGGTGGAAGGGGTAACCAGCGCGTTGAAAGTCAAAGGCTGCACCCTGTTTTTGTTCGACAAGCAAAGTGACGTGCTTTCGCTTGCCGGCAGCTACGGCCTGAGCAAGGAATACCTGGACAAGGGACCGGTGAGTTCCATGCGCTCCATCGCCTCTTCACTGGCAGATGGCCAGCCGGTGGCCATCTACGATGTGAATGACGACCCACGGCTTCAATACCCCGAAGCCGCAAAAAAAGAGGGCATCGCCTCGATTCTCTCGGTGCCGATGATCATCGGAGAACGAACCATCGGGTGCATGAGGGTCTATACGGCCGAGTCCTGGGAGTTCGGCCTCAATGACGTGAATTTCGTCCAGGCCGTTGCTCAGGTGGTCGGCATGTCCCTGGAGATGTGCCGGGTCAATCAGGGGTACAAAGAAAGCATCGATATTCTCAGGGGCATGCGTGATCCGAAGACCCTGGTATATAAAAAACGGACCCCGTACGAAGGCGTTCCTAAGGGTTTTTCGAAAGAGGAATTGAACCAGGCCAACGCCTGATGGTTGCACCCCTGCTTTTCTTTTAGACAGGGCCCAATTAAAAACAGGGCCGGTGAGCCGCTGTGCCCTACCGATGTGGTAATCATGGACGTGCATCCGATTGTCGCATCGCACTCAAGATGTCAACCAGGTGAAAAATAGCGGCCGACGACAGAGCCTGCGCAGGTATGGCTTGAATGCGGATTGGAATCAGTCTGCTTTGTCCCCCTGGATAAACTTTTCCAGGTTAGCCTGGTTGTCCGCGGCCACCTCGGCAACGAACAAGCCCGCCTGGCGGGCGCTGTCGAAGACCTCACCATAACGCCATCTCCGGTTGATGCCTATCCGTTTGCCTGTCAGGTCAACCACCCCATCCCGGTATTCATTCCCGCTTCACTTTTGAGGGATGAATGACTATCCTAATACCAACGATCAGATAATGCCCGACCAACCCATCGTGACAGGAGACCATCATGACCGAGGAACTGAACGGAAAAACCGCCATTGTCACCGGGGCCTCCCGGGGCATCGGCAGAGCCATCGCCCTGAAACTGGGCGCCATGAAGGCATCCGTGGCCGTTAATTATGTCAACGATGAAAAAGCGGCGGCCTTGACCGTATCGGATATTGAAAAGGCCGGCGGAAAGGCCGCTGCGGTGCAAGCGGACGTGCGGCAGGTCAGAGACATACAACTGCTTTTTGACCGGACCCTCAACGATTTCGGTGGCGTGGATATTCTGGTCAACAATGCCGGGATCCGGCTGTTCAAACCGATTGCCTCGGTGAGCGAGGCGGAATTCGACGATATTTTTGCCGCCAATGTCAAAGGGGTTTTCTTTGCCTGCCAGATGGCCGCCAAGCGGATGGCCGATGGCGGACGCATCATCAACATCTCCTCGTCGGTGACCCGGGTATTGATGGCCGAATACGGCCCCTATGCGGCCACTAAGGGCGCCGTGGATCAGATTACCCGGGTATTGGCCAAAGAACTGGGCCCCAAAGGCATCACGGTCAATGCCATCTCACCCGGACCCACCGATACGGAGTTGTTCAGAAAAGGAAAGACCCGGGAGCAGATCGAAGGCTTCGCGCAGGCCACGGCCCTGGGGCGCATCGGTACGCCGGCCGATATCGCCGATGCTGTGGCCCTGCTGGTCGTCGAAGACGCCGGCTGGATCACCGGCCAGAATATATGCGCCAACGGCGGATTTGTGGCCTGAGCAAACGACGCAGTCACCGCTTTGGTGCATTGGGGATTTCGAAATGCAGATTACCGTGTTTTTCAAACCGATCTTGTCGATAATACTGATCTTTGCCTGTCTGTTCGCTTTTCAATGCACAGGGCTTCACGCAATGGACACGCAGGATGTAAAATGGTCGCTGGCGGCACTGAAAAATATGCCCTATTCGGGTCTGAAGGCCGCCCCCGCTCCGGTGAAGCTGGTTGACGGCCGGTGGGAAGGGGCTCCCTACGTCGACGGCGGTGCGTCACGGCCGTCGGTTCATTTCGTCGGAGACCTTTACCGCATCGGAAGGCTTGCGGACAGCGAGCCAGACGCCGCTGTCGTGTTTCTGTCTGAATCGTCCGGCGGGTCCGGCACGTTCGTCTACCTGGCGGTGGTTGAAAAAAGGAACGGGGTCCTGATCAATACAGCCACGGCAGCGCTGGGCGACCGGATACAGGTAAGGGATGTACGTATTGAAAACGGTGCGATTGCCGTGGACGTGATCCAGGCCGGACCGCAGGACGCCGCCTGCTGTCCGGGAGAACTGGCCACCCGCCATTGGCAATTGAACGCCACCCAGCTGGTGGAGGCGGCAGCGTCGCACCGGACCGGTCGCCTTTCCCTGGATGTCATCGCCGGCGCCGCCTGGATACTGCGCGCGTGGAAAGTCGATGAGCCGGCCCCCGACGAGCCTGAGATCACTCTTAGCTATGACAATGGCCGTTTGGCCGGCAGCGCCGGATGCAACCGCTATTTTGTATCGGCCGAAGCAGGCGATAAGCCGGGCGACCTTCAGCTGGGTCCATCCGGATCCACCCGCATGATCTGCCCGGAAGCCATCATGGCCATTGAGCAGCGTTTTCTCCACCAGCTCAACGGCGCAACAACATTCTCATTTATGGCCGGACAACTCGCCGTTTCATTCGCCATGGACGGCAAGCGGGGAACCATGCACTTTGCCCGAAAGGACGGCCGCCCCTGACAGCGGCATCAAGCATTTCTGAAAACCCATATATAGTGTTAAGGGTTGATCCAAGACGCAACCAGATGTATAAGGAGGTAAGGCCTAGTAGGCAAGGATCGATTAACGATCTCAAAAAAGGCAGATAACGCTCCCCCACCAGAAAGGTGGGTCACCTGGCAGCAGGCCGGAGAAACGCGCAACATACGGATGGATCGACGCACCTTTCTGGCTAAAAGCGCCTCATTTCTCATGGGCGGTTTGTTGGCTTCCCGCATCCCGGTTTCAGCAGGAATTTTTTCTCCCGTCGCCCACCCTTCCCGCATCGCCCTGATCATCGACGACATCGGGTTCAATCTCAGGCGGGCTGAACTATTTCTTGAAGCAGATATACCCATTACCTTTTCTGTTCTGCCCCGAGTATGCTGGTCCGTCGAGTCGGCCATGGCCCTGCATGCCCGAGGCCACGAAATCATGCTCCACCAACCCATGGAACCGTTCGACGCCGAGGTAGACCCGGGCCCCGGGGCCATCTTTGTGGATGACCGGCCGGAGTGCATTCACCAGGTGGTGGCCGAAAACATTGCCACACTGCCCCATGTGGTCGGTGTCAACAACCACATGGGATCCAGATACACCCAGCAGCCCAAAAAAATGGGGCAGGCCCTGGACGTGGTCAGAAACCGTGGCCTGTTTTTTGTGGACAGCATGACTACCGGGCATTCCACGGCTTACACCTGTGCCCGGCAAATGGGGGTATCGTCCAAACGGAGGGATTTATTTCTGGATACTCAGCAGGATGTTTCATCTGTCATCCGGCAGATGAAACGGCTTCAACATCGTGCCCGCAAGCACGGCAACGCGATCGGTATCGGTCATCCGCGACCGGAAACCGCCGAAGGCATCATGCGCTTTCTCGAGACACCGGAGAGCAGGGATGTCACCTTCGTGTACATCTCTCAAATGCTTTAACCCCTCCGGTTTAACCTTCCGGCGCAACGAACCAAGCCTTCTTGCGATACACCAGGTCCTGGCTGCGGGCAATCAGGGTGTTGGTTTTTTCCTCGACCACCGTGATTTCGTATAATCCCGTTCTTCCGCCGAGGTTGACCTCGGTGGCTTCGGCCACCAGGCAATCACCCACCTTCGACGGGTTGAGAAAACAAATGTTCACATTCAGGGCAACGGCCACCTGCCCACGGGAATTACTGGCGGCGGCGAAAGCCAGGTCCCCCAGGGCGAACACCAGGCCGCCATGGGTGATTCCGTGAAAATTGGTCATCTGCTTGGTGACGGTCAGCACGACCCGGCTGTGCCCCGGCGCCACGATCGTCACGGCGGCGCCCAGAAACCGGGCAAAGGCATCGTCCTGGATGTGGGCATCGATAGCTGCTTGGCGTGTTTCATCAGACATGGGGGCTCTCCTCAGGCGGATCGAAAATCAAGATCGTTTTTTACTTCACAGAAATAGCGTTCCTTTTGAGAAATCCGTTACAGGTAGTTGATCGGCGGCAGTCCTTCCCGCCGCCTCACGGCCTCCATCAGGCCCACCGTTCCGGTCATCATGTTGTCTCCCCAGGGAGCGCCGAAGGTGATGGGCAGGTTTGATTCCAGGGCCAGTCGCCGCCGGGGGCCGGTGGCCAGGATCAGCTCGACGCCGTCGTAGCCGAAGGCTCGGCGGCTGTATGCACCGTGTCCGCCTTGAGCTAATATTCGACGATGGGAGAGCTTGCCGTCGGCCAGGTCCGTGAGCAACCGGTCCAGCCGCGAAGCG
>NZ_JASJGN010000386.1:0-11045 GCF_033791525.1 Desulfosarcina sp. | reverse complement strand
CGATCAGTTTGATATCCCCCGATTGGGGCAGTTTGGTCTGACCCTTGACCATGTCAATTTTCTTGTACGCGATGGATCCAACAAAAATAATCCGCTGCCACTTTCCGCCGGGCAGATAGGCCAAATGATCCAGGATCGGTGCTGATTGGAGAGCCCCTTTACCCGGTCTTTTGGGAGAAGCCAGTACCCTACCCGCCTTTTTTTGCTAGTCTGCGCAAGTTCAAGTTGGTTTAGAGAAAAAATGCTTGGAAAGTGCCTGTCTGCCAACAAGTCGGCGGTGTGTTTCGAATGAAAAACAAGATGATGGCCATGTGCCAGGAAGACTTCTCCCGATAAAAAAAACATCAGCCCTTTTCCCTTGAAGAGGAAATGGCTGATGTTTTTACATTCGGAAAAGATGAGATCGGACTACTATATATTGTAATTTTAGATGCAATCGCTAAAAGCAAAGCCTGTAACTACTGATTTTACGGACACCTCCATCCGACCAGCCGCCGGAGCAGCCATACCCCTATTCGATGATTTCAAGAACCGTGCGCTTTTTGACCTTTGAAGAGACGGCGCCCAGAATGGTTCGCATGGCCTGGGCTGTTCGGCCTTGCTTACCGATGACCTTCCCCAAATCCTCTTTGGCAACCGTGAGCTCTAAAACGGTGGTTTGATTTCCTTGCACTTCCGCTACGGAAACTTGCTCGGGTTTGTCGACCAGTGACTGTGCGATATAGGTGACTAATTCTTTCATCGTATTTTCCTTTCAGTGAGTCTCGCCGTTGTGTTCAATTGAGTTCTAACGCCTTTTCAATAGGGTACAATGATCCATCTAGGTTACCACGCGGAGACCTGTTCCAGTCGATTTGTCATCTTGAATCAAAGAATATTATGCAGTCAGATAAATTATATATGATTTATAGCAAATCACAATACTATAAAAATTCGTAAATACCACTTTGATAAAATAAGTGGTTTAGAAAATAATGCCGTCGTTAAAAAACCGTTTCCAGGCCAGGCAAATGCTGGAAAACTGCCGACCGGTCGATCGCTACCGGTTGCTGGATCCTGCACGCCGGGTGGTTTGGGCTTGTTTCCACCAATCCGGGGTGATAAATCAACTAATTGACCTTGTGACAGGCTTGATTACGATTATCTTTAAGAAAACGTCAGCCCATGAAGAACCATCACCGATACCGGCTTTTTTTACTTTTGGGGGTTTGGGTGCTGTTTTCCTGCAGCCCCTTCAAGCCGGTGGAGCGGCCGGATGCGGCGGGTGAAATTCCCGACGCCTATGCACTTTATGACGAAGAACCGGATCACTCCTTGCCATGGTGGGAATCCATGGGATCAGCGGAACTTAACCGATTGATCGATGCAGCGCTGTCGAATAATTTTACGCTTAAGGAGGCCTGGTATCGGCTGCAGCAGGCCAGGTCACTGGCCGTTCAGGCCGGGGCGGCACTCTACCCGGATCTGTCGGCATCTGGTACGATCGAATTGACCCGGCGCAGATCAGAAAACACATTCGGTGGTTCCATCGGTTCCATTGGCGATGAGAGCTATGCAGCCGGTCTGGTCAGCAACTACGAATTGGATTTATGGGGCCGGATCCGAAGCCAGCGGGAGGCGGCATTGCTTGCCGTGGACGCCACCCAAGCGGACCTGCAGACAGCCGGTATCACCCTGGCCGCCGAGGTGGCCGATCGCTGGATACGGATTCTCGCCCAGCGGCTGCAGAAGCAACTGTTGGAAAAACAACTGGCGAACAACCTTATTTTTCTGGAACTGATCGAGCTGCGCTTCAGGAAAGCCATGGTTTCCGCCCTGGATGTGTATCAGCAAAAGCAGGTGGTGGAGAACGTGCGAGCGAAAATTCCATTGGTCGAGGCCGAAACCGGGTTGTTGATGCATGAACTGGCCGTGCTGCTTGGCCGGCCACCCCGGGCGGACCTGGGTTTGAAACAGATGGATATGCCTGCCATCGGCCGGCTTCCGGCGCTGGGTCTGCCTGCCGATTTGCTGGCCAATCGCCCCGATGTAAGGGCGGCCGGCATGCGCTTAAAGGCCGCCGAATGGCAGGTGGCTGCCGCCCGGGCCAACCGCCTGCCGGCAATACAGTTCACCGCCGGTGCCCAATATGGCCGCAGTGATCTGGACCTGCTGTTCGATACCTGGCTGCTGAGTCTGGCCGCCAATCTGACGGCACCGATCTTTGATGCCGGCCGGCGGGCGGCAGAGGTGGACCGGACGCGGGCGGCAGCCGATGAAAATCTATGGACCTATCGCCAGGCCGTGCTGACAGCGATCAAGGAAGTTGAAGATGCACTCGAGAGCGAGACCCGTCAATTGGAACATATCCAGGGCCTGATTGCCGTGAAGGACGCCGCTCAGAAAGGATTCCAAGAGGCCATCGGGCGCTATCGAAGCGGGCTGAGTGATTATCTGCCGGTGCTGACGCAATTGCTGGCCGTTCAAGATCTGGAACGTGATCTGATCAGCCAGCAGGCTTTGCTGATTCTCTATCGCATCGGACTTTACCGGGCCCTCGGGGGTGATTGGACCGTCGACGTCGGGCCCCATCAAGGGACGGTTGGTGATACCAAGTAGGGATAATGAGATCATGATACCATCGAATCAACCGATTGACGGAACAACCGGCCGAAGCCGATGGCGCCGGATGCTGACATTTGTGCTTTGTCTGGTCATCATCGCCGCCGGCCTGGGCCTGGCCGGGTACATTAAGAAAACAGCTCCCAAAGCCCAACGGCGATCTCCCGTTAGAAACGTCCCCCGCGTTGATATCATCGCCTTGGTCCCCGGTGACCATCAGGTTTCGATCAGTGCCATGGGAACGGTGGCTCCCGCAAGGGAGATGACTTTGAAATCAAGAGTTTCCGGACAGGTCAAATCGATTCATCGCGAATTCGTGGCTGGTGGGATCGTTGCCAGCGGTCAGCGCCTGTTAAAGATCGATTCACAGGATTACCGGCTGGCACTGGCACGAAAAGAGAGCCAGGTAATCAATTCCGAATACGAACTCAAGGTTGAGCTGGGCTTTCAGGATGTGGCGCGCAGGGAGTGGTCTCTGCTGAACAAAGGGACGCCGGCCGATGCGGCGGATGAGGAGCTGGCACTGCGAAAACCCCATTTGGCCAAAGCGCGATCCGACCTGGCCGCCGCACAGGCGGAGCTTGAACAGGCCAAACTCAATCTCTCGCGAACCGTTATCACGGCACCGTTCAATGCCATTGTCCGGGCAACCTACATCGAGAGCGGTTCCCAGGTGTCCACTCAGGATGCATTGGCCGACCTGGTGGGTACCGATGAATACTGGATTCGTGTTGCCTTGCCGGTGGATCGCCTGCGGTCGATTCGCATACCGTCCAGCCGATCCGAAACCGGGGCGCCGGCAGTGGTCCATTATCGCGGGTACGAGCGCAGCGGCCGAGTCCTTCGGCTGTTGGGCGACCTCGAACCCCAAGGGCGCATGGCCCGTATCATGGTTTCGGTGGTCGATCCGCTGGGGCGTGGCAAACGGGAACCGTTCCAACCGCTGCTGATCGGTGAGTATGTCCGGGTAGAGATCCGGGGAGAGCAGTTTAACGATGTATACCGTATCCCGCGAAGCGCCCTGCGCGACAACAGCACCATCTGGCTGGTCGCTGCCGACGATACCCTGCAGATGATGCCGGTGGTCACTGTCTGGCGCGATGATGGCCACGTGCTGATTCGCGACCGCATTGCGCCGGGAGACCGCCTGGTGGTCTCGGACCTGGCCGCGCCGGTGGCCGGTATGCAGGTGGAGGCCATTCGCAGGCAACCTGATACGGATGAAAGTGCATCCGGTCCGAAAGACGGTACCAATGGCTGACGGCAGCCGGCAAAATCACCGACACAACGATTCGGTATCCCGCGGTCCCATTGCCTGGATGGCCGGCCACAGTGTGGCCGCCAACCTGCTGATGGTGGTGTTCCTGGTGGGTGGTCTGGTCTATGCCGGACAGATTAAAAAAGAGGTTTTTCCCGACTTTGAACTGGACTACGTGACGATCCGGGTGCCCTACCCCGGGGCCAGCCCGGGAGAGGTTGAGCGGGGGGTGATCCTGGCGGTTGAAGAGGCGGTTCAGGGACTGGACGGCATCAAGGAGGTCACGGCGGCGGCCAACGAAGGATCCGGTACGGTTACCGTCGAAATCATCGAAGGAAAAGACATACAGCGCCTGGCCCAGGACATCAAAGCCGAGGTGGACCGTATCACTTCTTTTCCCGATGAGGCCGAAGATCCGAAGGTGACCATTGCCCAGCGTAAGCGTTCGGTGGTTTCGCTGGCCCTTTACGGAAGCCAGACAGAGAAAGTGCTGCGTGAGGCGGCCGAGCAGGTCAGGGACCGGCTGCTGCAGTCTGCACATGTTACCCAGGTGGAATTTTCTGGTGTCCGTGACTACGAGATCGATATATCAGTCCCCCAGGCAGAATTGCGTGCCTACGGTCTCACCTTGGATGAGATCGCTCAGGCCATCCGCCGTGCGGCGGTGGAATTGCCCGGCGGCGCCATCAAGACCGACAGCGGCGACGTATTGGTGCGCATGAATGAGCGCCGTGACTTCGGACACGAATTCGGTCGAATTCCCATCATTTCCAGCAATGAAGGCTCCCAGGTGCTATTGTCGGACATCGCCCGCATCACGGACGGATTCGAAGATTCGGACAGCTACGCCACCTACAACGGTTCGCCCGCCATATTCATCGAGGTTTACCGGGTGGGAGAGCAGACTCCCATCACGGTATCTGAAGCCGTCAGGGAGAAGATGGACGAGATCAATGCCGATCTGCCGCCGGGGCTTTTCCTGGATGCCCGTAATGATCGCTCGGATATCTACCGGCAGCGCATGGACCTGATGCTCAGAAACGGGTATATCGGGCTTGCCCTGGTCTTCATCTTACTGGCCATTTTTCTTGAGCCGCGCCTGGCCTTCTGGGTGAGCCTCGGCATTCCGATCTCCATCCTCGGCGCCCTCTTTTTTATTCCCATGGCCGGGGTGAGCATCAACATCATCTCCATGTTCGCTTTCATCATCACCCTGGGAATTGTCGTCGACGATGCCATCGTCGCTGGTGAAAATATGTTCCACCATCGCCAGAAAGGGGCTTCGTGGTTCAAGGCGGCGGTGGACGGAACGCGCGAAATTGCCACACCGGTGACATTCAGCGTGCTGACCAACATAGTGGCCTTTGCCCCCCTGCTCTTCGTGTCAGGGTTCATGGGCAAGGTGTTCAAACAGATCCCGGTGGTGGTGATTGCCGTCTTTGCCGTCTCGCTGATTGAAAGCCTGTTTATCCTGCCGGCCCATATCGGCCGCCAGCGTCGCAGCGCCCCCACCAGCGGGCTTTCCGGATGGCTGTTCAGGCAGCAGCGCCGTTTCAGCGACTGGTTTTCCCGCATGGTGCGCACCCGCTATGGTCCCTTTTTGGATCTCGTCTTGAAAAACCGCTACATCGCCGTGAGCCTGGCAGTTGCCCTGCTGCTGGTCACCATCAGCTACGTCAGGAGTGGCCGGATGGGCTTCGAACTGTTTCCCAAGGTGGAGTCGGACTATGCCGTGGTCAGCGCCGTCCTGCCATACGGCGCGGCTGTTCAGCGGACGGCGGCGGTGCAGCAAAAACTGGTTGAAGCGGCCAAAGGGGTGGTAGCTGAAAATGGCGGGGAAAAACTGGTTGAGGGCATTTTTGCCAGAATCAACGGCAACGAGACCAGCGTGCGGGTCTATCTCACCCCGCCGGATATTCGTCCTGTCTCCACCGCCGAACTGACCGCCCTGTGGCGTGCGCGTGTGGGGTCGATTACCGGTCTTGAATCCTTGAAGTTCGAATCCGATGCTGGTGGACCCGGCCGTGGAGCCGCCATTTCCGTAGAGTTGAGTCATCGCAATGTCGACATCCTGGCCCGGGCCAGTTCGGAAGTGGCCCAAGCGCTGGGCTACTTCCCCAATGTGACGGACATCGACGACGGGTACTCGCCCGGAAAGCGGCAGATCGATTTCACCATTCGTCCCGAGGCCCGCAGTCTGGGGCTGGGTGCCCAGGATGTGGCCCGGCAGGTGCGCCATGCCTATTATGGTGCCGAAGCCCTGCGTCAGCAGCGGGGCCGCAATGAGGTGCGGGTGATGGTCCGTTTGCCTAAAAGCGAGCGCGTCTCCGAAGAGCAGTTGGAGCAGATGATCCTGCGAACACCGACCGGTACGGAAATTCCGCTGATGGAGGCGGTGAGCATCGAGCGGGGACGGGCCTATACAACCATAGATCGGCGCAATGGTCGACGTGTGGTTACCGTTACCGCCGATGCGCGGCCACGCAGCAAGGCCGGCCAGGTGATTCAATCGCTTACCGAGGAGACCCTGCCCGCACTTCAGATGCAATATCCCGGGCTGACATACAGCTTCGAGGGCCGGCAGGCTGATCGCCGAGAGAGTATGCAAAGTCTGGTCAAGGGCTTGATGATTGCCCTGCTGGTCATCTATGGCATGTTGTCCGTTCCCTTCAACAGCTTCATTCAGCCCCTGATCATCATGGTGGTGATTCCCTTCGGCATCGTCGGCGCAGTTATCGGACACCTGGTCATGGGTTACAGCCTCAGTCTGATGAGCATGTTCGGTGTCGTCGCCCTCTCGGGCGTGGTGATCAACGACTCGTTGGTGCTGATCGATTTCGCCAACCGGCAGCGAATTCAGAAGCTGGATCGCCACGATGCCATTCATATTTCGGCCATTAACCGCTTCCGCCCCATTATGCTGACCACCCTGACGACCTTCGGTGGGCTGACTCCCATGATCTTCGAGACTTCCCGGCAAGCCCGTTTTCTGATTCCTATGGCGGTCTCCCTGGGGTTCGGGATCTTGTTCGCTACTTTGATCACGCTGTTTTTGGTGCCATGCCTCTATCTGATCATCGAAGACATGCGGCAGGTGTTGCGTGTGTTCAGATCGCCCGGTGTTCGGGCCGGATGAGTGGATGAGTGGTTATTGCGGGTGCCGATGCGGCGAACAACGCTTTGATATGGTGGGTGACGGGTGTAATCGGCAAGGGCATTGCCAACTTTTAGCACAGGTGTCAAATGCGTAACCAGAACCCCAATCCATGCAAACGTTGCGGCACCTGCTGTGAAAAGGGCGGGCCATCCCTGCACCGGGAGGACCGGCCCATGATTGATGACGGCCGCATTCCGGCTCGATGCCTGTATACTATTCGGCGGGGCGAACGGGTCCGTGACAACGTCAAGGGCGTCTTGGTTCCATTGTCCGAAGAGGTCATCAAAATCAAGGGGTGTGCCGGCGGATGGACGTGCTTGTTTTATGATCCAGCAACCCGGGGGTGCGGTATCTATGACGATCGTCCACTGGAGTGCCGGGCGTTAAACTGCCGGGACACCCGTCGGATCGAAGCGGTCTATGAAACCACCCGGCTGACGCGACAGGATCTGCTCTCGGGCGTCAATGGCCTCTGGGAACTGATCGAAGACCATGAGCAGCGCTGCAGCTATGAAGGACTGCATGCACGGGTGGGAGAGGGGACCCGCGAGGGGCGGTTGAAACAGGAAAAAGCGATCCTGGAAATTCTCAGGTTTGATGCCCATGTCCGTCAGCTGGCGGTGGAAAAAGGGGGCATCGATAGCCGGATGCTTGACTTTCTCTTCGGGCGCCCGCTTGCCGACACCATCAAGATGTTCGACATTAAAATTCACATGCAACCAGAACGTTAACACTCAACTTGCTCGAACAGGAGGGACAGATGAACACCCGGCACTTTTTTACCCTGATCGTATCCCTGACGCTGGTTTCTGTTTTTGTCACCGGGGCCTTGGGTCAAGAAATCACCGTGTCCCAGGCCGTGGTCTGCAAGGAGATCGTGGACCGGAGGCCACTGGGATCCGGTGACGTATTCCCTGCTGGGACTGAGCGGGTCTTTTGCTATACCCGGATCGACGGCGCCCAGGGGGAGACCGAGATTACCCACAACTGGTACTACCAGGGTGGCCTGAAGGCCTCGGTGGTGCTGCCGGTTCGCAACAGTGAATGGCGAACCTGGAGTTCGAAAATGCTGCTGCCGGAATGGACGGGTGAGTGGATGGTGGAAGTGCTTTCCAAAGACGGCACACCGCTGGAGAGCCTTATTTTTTTCGTTCAATAGCCGCTGCCAGATGTCAAGGCAGGATCGGTGTTTCGAATCTGGTCCGTTTCGCCGCTGATCATCTTGACTACCATGGGTTGAAGCAGGCCCTATCCGTGAAAGTCGGTCAGTATCGGTGCTTGGCTGTAGAGCCCGGGCCGTCGGTTGGGCAAGAAATAACGCATCCGATGGCTGCGGACATGGCGGAGTTGTTCGGCCGTCAAGTCCGCCACTATCATTCCCGAGTCGCCTGACAGGCGGGTTTCGAGGATCTCGCCGGAAGGGGAAAAGGCCACGGCATTGCCAGGGAAGACCAGGCCGTTTTCGTTGTTTCCGATCTGGTTGCAGGCTACCACGAAGAGGCCGTTGTCAAATGCCCGGGCGGGCAGGTGACGCATCCACGACTGATGCTTGTCCATTGCCTGACCACGCGGGGAGGCATGGGGGATGAAGATCATGTCGGCACCGGCCTCAGCCATGCGTGTGGAAAGCTCGGGAAAATGGGCGTCGTAACACAACTGTATGCCGAAATGAACCCCTGACCAGTGGAATACCGGCAGGGTCTCACCAGGGCTGAATTGATCGGCTTCCGGCGGGGCCAGGTGGAGTTTCCGGTAAGTACCGGTTCGACCCTGTGGCGTGATCGCCATATGGCTGGCACAAAGCCTCCCATCATCGGTTTTTTCAGCAAACCCCACAAGCATAGCGATTTGCTGATCAACAGATAGACGAACCAGCGTGTTTATCTCCGGTCCATGGGCAGAAATGGCATGGTCGGCGATTTCTTCCCGGTTGCTGTAACCGGTGAGATTGAGCTCAGGGAAGCAGACCAGAGTGGCTCCCTTTTTTTTGGCCCGCAGGGTCCAGTACCGGGTCCGCTCTATGTTGTGTTTTACCTGACCCACTGGACACCGGCAGACCACCGCCGCGATACGGATATCCTTCATCATGCCCGAAGCAACCGGATGTCCAGCCTGCGGGTCCGGGGCCCGTCAAACTCACAAAAGAAGATGCCCTGCCACGTACCCAGCACCAGCCGGCCATTTTCGATGGCAACGGTTTCCGATGATCCGATGATTGAGGTTTTCAGGTGGGCGGGGGAGTTGCCTTCCATGTGGCGGTAGGCTTCTTTCCACGGTACGATTTTGTTGAGCACCATCAGGATGTCCCGTGCCACGGCAGGATCGGCACTTTCGTTGATGGTAACGGCAGCTGTGGTGTGGGGGACGAAGACCATGCAAAGGCCGCTGTCCATTCCGCTTTCGTTTACCTGCTGCTGAACCAGGGGGGTGACGTCGATCATTTCCGTCTGCGAATGGGTTTTTACGGACAGGCGCATGGGAACCTAACTAAAAAAGGCCCCGCTCGGTTCAACGCGGGGCCTTTTTTAAAAAACAGGGTTGGGTGTGATTAGACACATCCGGTGGGTTTCGGAAGACCCGCCATTTTACAAGCTCCCTTTCCGGGTCCGGAGGGGAACAGTTCATAGATGTGTTTCAGTTTGAAGCCGGTTACCTTGGAAAGCACGCGAACCATGGGGGCGATGCCGTTCTTTTCGTAATACTCGCGAAGCACCTCAACCACTTTTTTGTGCTCGTCGTTCAGTTCGTCGATACCTTCTTCTTTTTTGACATACTGCTGCCACTCTTCGGACCAGTTGGTATAATCATCGATAAAACCGTCTTCATCTACCGTGAAGCTTTTTCCAGCAAATTCGACTGTCGGCATGGTACTCAATCCTCCTTTACAAATTTGTTAGTATTTCCGGCACACTGCCGTTTAAGTTCTCTTATAGAATCTAAGCTTAGTAACGGATTAAGCCTTCTATGTCAATACGAAATCCAAAAATTACCGAGGTGAATAATAACTTGAAATCGACGTTGTCAGCCGATGGTCGGTTAATATTCCCTGGGTGTTTTATTGATCTGATCCAGGGTGAACACCGGTCCGTCCTTGCACACCAGTTCCTTGCCGATGCCACAGCGGCCACACATGCCGAATCCGCATTTCATGCGGTTTTCAAGGCTCATGATGATGTGGTCGTGGGCGTAGCCCAGTTTTTCGAGCACCGGTTGGGTGAACTTGATCATGATGGGGGGGCCGCAAACGATGGCATAGGTATCGTCGCCTCCCTGGGGTGCCTTTTGCTCCGTGATGGGGGGAACGAAGCCCACGTTGTACTTCCAATCGGGATCGTCGGTGGCATCCACGGTGATGTGCATGTTGATGTCGTCGCGCTTTTCCCACTCCACCAACTCGTCTTTATACAGCAGCATGCCCGGCGACCGGGCGCCGTAGACCACGTCGATGTTGCCGAATTTCGGCCGGTTGGGCGGATCCAGCATATAGACGATGGATGAGCGAAGGGTGGTGAAGGCAAATCCACCGCCCACGATGAGGACGTTCTTGCCCTCCAGACCTTCCCAGGGGTACCAGTTGCCCAGCGGCCCCCGCAGCCCCATGATGTCCCCCACCTTCATGTTGTGGAGGTGGGTGGTGACCACACCGGCACGGTTGATGGTGAACTTGACAAACCCTTTTTCTGCGGGGGACGAGGCGATCCCGATGGGTATCTCCCCTTTACCGGGAATGGACAGTTCGGCAAACTGGCCGGCCTGGTAGGCAAACTTCTCTTCGTCGCCCTCGTTGAGGAAGACGAATTTGAACGTCTTCAGGCTCTTGTCTTCGGCCTCGACAGTGATGTCGTCAATGCGGACCGGATAGGGTAAATATGGATTTTGCACGTGTTTCTCCCTCCATCGGGTTTATTAACCCTCTACAGCACAGGCGTCTGCAGGTTTGAAGCTGTTCATCAGTTCGCACACCCGGCGGATATCGATATTTACCGGGCACTGGCGAACGCACCGGCCGCAGCCCACACACATGATGCC
>NZ_JASJGN010000385.1:0-5747 GCF_033791525.1 Desulfosarcina sp. | reverse complement strand
CGAAATTTTCGAACCAGAAATCTTCTGTCTGTGGCCAAATCTGGCGAATCGATTTACCCACGGCACGATGGTTTGGGATGCCGGTCAACCGTTCAAAAGATGCGTTGACCTCCAGGAGGCGGGCATCGATGATGTGGCCCGAATGGTCGCGTTCTGAAATCTCAAGCATGGCGGCACCACTGACCATGTCATTGAAAAGCTGCCGGTATCTCCTTTCACTGTCCCGCAAGGCGATTTCAGCCGCCTTTTTCAAAGCGATATCCACCAGCACCATCCGCCACTGAATCACTGTTCCCGTTTTGTCTCGATCCGCCTGGATATCCACCCGGACCCATGTTGACTGCTTTTTTTCATGCTTGAGTACAAGTTCGATACTCTGTTTATTTCCGGTTTCACCTGCTTTTTGCAATGCAGCCAGATATATATTTTCCCAGCCCGAGGCAATAAATTGGCTGAAACCTGAGTGTGGCAGTATTTTTCTACCTTTTCCAATGAGGTCGGCGCCAGTCAGGTTAATGTGTTTGATGATGCCCTGGTTATTCATCGTGACATATCCACACGGGGCAAACTCATACAGGTCCTCATATTCTTGATGCAATTCGGAAATTTCGTGCTGAGCCCGTTTGAGCTCTTCGTTTTGGATTTCAAGCTCCGCATGGTAAATTTTTAGTTCGTGGATAAGTTCCAGGATATTCAGGGAGGAGGCAGGCGCGTCATCCGGCTGCTTTTGGATCAGCGCTTCAGCCTCATCCCGGAGCTGTTCGAATTTTTTAGATTGGGAGTGGTGTGATGTCATTGTGTTTTGTCTCCCACCGGTTCGAATGCATGCCGTACAAAGAATCGGTAGATGATGGCGATAATTAGTTGTAACTATAGAACAAAGGCTTGATATATGCAACTGTCTATATGCAGAGAAACCGCTGACAGGGCCTCAGCCCCCTGAGCATTTGTCGGGTGTTCACCGACATCTTGTGTTTTCCCTATATCCTGTTATAGTTTTTAAGATCACCGTAAGGATGAAAATCGATTTCCATTTCGCGGTTCGCTCGGTTTTCTACGCCAAACCCCTTTGTAATCAACGACCCACTGGCTTCATCAGAGATGTGGGGTTTCATCATGAGCCTGGGCTTCGACTGTGTCGAGAATCATCTATAACTTATCTCAAAAATAAGGATCAGGGTTCAGGGCAAGGCATGCAACGGCGAAAAAGCGCAGCATACATGTGGTATGTGAGCCTGTTGAGTCGTTTCATAACGCCGCCATGGGCACTTAGACTATTTTTGAGATGTGTTCTAATTAATTGCAACTCCTTCATTATATAGAAGGGGGATAATTACCCTCATCAGTGAGAAATGAGCATGCCAAAGAGAAGATTGACTACCAAAAAGCCATCGAAAAACACAAAACCCGTAACATCCGTTGCGGGATCGGGAAACGGGGATGCCAAGGCATCCCAGAAGGCAAGGGCCAGAAAGCTTCCCATAGTCGGATTGGGTGCATCCGCCGGGGGGCTGGAAGCGCTGAAATCTTTTTTTACTGAGGTTGCTGAAAACAGCGGCATGGCCTATATCGTCGTGGTTCACATGAACCCCAAGCAACCCAGCCTATTGCCCGATCTGCTCCAGAGGGTGTCACGGATTCCGGTTGCAGTCGCCAAAGACGGTCAACTCATAGAACCTGACCACGTATACGTCGCCCCCCCGAATAAAGAGATCTCCCTGTTCAACGGCAAGATCCAGCTGTTGGATATCCTGGCTAAAAGGGCCGCCCTTCCAATCGATCTGTTTTTACGATCACTGGCCCAGGATCAGGGACGCAACGCCGCGGCCATCATCTTGTCGGGAACCGGAACGGACGGCACCATGGGCGTGAAAGCGATCAAGGCCAACGACGGGTTGATCCTGGTTCAAGAAGATGAAACGGCCGGATACGACGGCATGCCCCGCAGCGCCGTCAGCACCGGGTTGGTCGATCTGGTATTGCCTCCCGAAGCCATGCCCGATCGACTGGTTCAGTACTTTATGCACCATGAAATCGCCCTCGATTCGCGAACCGCAGCAACCAAGAACGAACAACAGGGTTGGCTGTACAAGATATTCGCCATATTGCGCTCCCGGGTCGGGCACGATTTTTCCGCCTACAAACCCAACACCATTCTTCGCCGCATCAGTCGTCGCATGGGGTTGAACCAGATCGAGAGCCATGAGCATTACGTACGCTATCTGCGGGAGAACACGGTTGAGGTGGAGTCCCTGTTTCGGGATCTGTTGATCGGGGTGACTCAGTTTTTCCGCGACGCCGAATCCTTCGAGGTGCTCAAAACCGGCATCCTGCCTGACCGCTTGAAACGGATGGGCGAAGGAGCCGTCTTCCGGGCCTGGGTGCCGGGATGTGCAACGGGTGAGGAAGTCTTCTCCCTGGCCATCGTGCTGCGTGAGTGCCTTGATCAAATCCCCGGGCGGATCAGCCTGCAGCTGTTCGGTACAGACATCAACAGCCATGCCATCGACAAAGCCCGTGAAGGTATTTTCCCGGGCAGCATCGAAGCCGATGTCAGCGCCGATCGGCTGAAACGCTTTTTCATCAAAGAGGGAGATTTTTTCCGCGTCCGCAAGGAGATCCGCGATGATGTGGTTTTTTCCTTGCAGGATGTGCTCAAAGACCCGCCCTTTTCGCGTTTGAACCTGCTGTGTTGCCGCAACCTGCTCATTTATCTGGACGTCAATGCCCAGAAAAGGCTTCTGCCACTGTTCCATTACACGCTGTCACCCGGCGGGATTCTGGTGCTGGGTTCCTCCGAGACGGTTGGTGGATTCACCAACCTGTTTGGCACCCGGGACAATAAATGGAAAATATACGAACGCAGAGAGGTACCGCGGGCCCTGCGCCAGTTTGTCCATTTTCCCAGCGGGCGGGCGGCCGCCGAACCCGATCACGGGACCGAACCGGTCGGCCCTGCCGACATGGCCCGCATGGCCCAAAAGGCGATCCTCGACCAGTTCGCCCCCACAGCGCTCCTGATCAATCCCAATGGAACCATTCTGCATGTGCAGGGCCGCACCGGCAAGTACCTTGAGACTCCCAGCGGCGCCCCGACCCACAATATCCATAGCCTGGCCAGAGAGGGTCTGCGCATCGAGCTGTCGTCCGCCATCCGGCAGGCTGTAGCATCGAACAAGCCGGTCACCCGCCGCAAAATTGCCGTAAAAACCAACGGCGATATTCAGATGATCGACCTGCATGTCTCTCCCCAGCGAGCGCCCAAAGAACTTTCCGGACACCTGCTGGTGGTCTTCGAGGGCATCGATGCCACAGCGGCACCTTGGGCTGCACCCGCGCCTGCCGGAAAGGACACGCCAGTGGAAGCAGCCCGCCTTTTCGAATTGGAACAGGAGCTGCTGAACACCCGAGAGAGCCACCAGACTACCATTGAAGAGCTGGAGTCTTCCCATGAGGAACTCAAATCCACCAACGAGGAGATGCAGTCCGCCAACGAGGAGATGCAGTCCGCCAACGAGGAACTGGAATCCTCCAAAGAGGAGCTTCAGTCCCTGAACGAGGAAATGCAGACGGTCAATGCCGAACTGCAAAGCAAAGTGGAGGAGCTGTCAGCGACCCATGACGACATGCGCAACCTTTTAAACAGCACCCAAATCGCCACCATTTTCGTAGACAACGACCTGCACATCCGGAGGTTCACCCATAAGGCGACCACCATGATCAATCTTATCGAAACCGACATCGGACGTCCGCTCCAGCATGTCGTGACCAATCTGGCCTACGATGGACTGATTGCCGACTTGACCGAGGTTCTGAAAACCCTCACCCCTCGATCGTGCGAGGTGCAGACGACCCGTGGCGACTGGTACAACATGCGCATCGTGCCCTATCGCACCATGGACAACCGGATTAACGGGGCGGTGTTCACCTTTGCCACCATCGGTGATCAGAAAAAAGCCCAGGCGATTCTGGAATCCTCCAGGCGTGATATGGAACAGGCCTCCCAGCTGGTCCGTAATGTATTCGACATGAATCCGGACCCGATTGCCGTGCTCGACAACAATGGCCAGGTGGTCATTGCCAACACGGGATTTGCCAGGCTGTTGAATATCGCTGAAAAAAAAGTCAACGGCCTGGACCTTTTAAGCGCTAATCTCAGCAGTTTCGAATCCATCGACCTGAAATCGAAATTGCAGGCCGCCTTAATGAAAGATAAGGATTTTACCACCCGCCCCTTCGAGGTGAATTCGCCAAAAGAGGCCCAACGGTTCACCATTCAAGGCCGGATCATCAGGGGCGGCGATCACTCCCCTTACCGCATTATTTTGCATTTTGTGAAGCAGCCGCAAAAGAAGTGAGAACGATCCAGCATTCCCGATGCATTGGACAAATGGGCATGATCCTTACCCTGCTATAACCCCCAGGGTCTTAATTGGCTGACGTCCCTTCACCGAGAATCCGCAAAATGGTCGCCCGATCGGCATCGGGGTTCTGATTTAAAATGGCGGCCACCCGGCGGGCGGTATAAGCAGCGGCGATGGAGGTGCCGGCATAGGTGCCCGGATCGCCCTTGTATCCCACCGGCAGATCGGCCAGGCCCGGGGCGGATACGGCCACGAAATCACCGAAGTTGGACTGGTCCCATGCCTCGCCGTCCGGGTTCAGCGCCCCCACGCCGATCACGTTTTCATAAGCGGCCGGATAGACCGGGTTGCCCGTGGGGGAATTACCCGCGGCCGCAACCAGAATCAACCCCTTGGCGGTGGCATAGCGGACGGCAGACGCCAGCAAAGCGCTGGACGTTTCCGACCCCCAGCTCAGGCTCAGGACCCGGGAACCTTTTTCGATGGCGTAGTCGATGCCGCGCATCAGCGTGTAGGTGGACGTAAACCCGTTGTCGTCAAACGCACGGATGGCGACTACCGGGCTTCCGGCGGGCGTACTCGAACCGGCCCCCAACGGGTTGACCGCTCCCGCGGCAATCAGGGCCATCTGGGTGCCGTGGCCCAATTCGTCGCTAACCTCGGCGCCCGGTGAAACGGCATCGTATGTCGCCTGAACGAAGGGGCTGTTTTCATAATCGGAACGCAGGCCGCTGTCCATAACCGCTACCAGGGTCGCGCCTGATGACGGAGGCGGCGAAGGCGGGGGGGAGGATGCGCTCGTCCCTCCGGTTGCCGGACGGCCGCCTTCCAGGGGATAGGCATAGTCCGGTTCGGCGGTTTGAACCCCCGGGGTGTTGGCGATCGTTTCGGTGATCGCCGGCACGTCACTGCCGTGGGGCAGGCGCAGCCGGACGATGCCCAACGGGGCGTATGCGTCGACGATGCTGGCGCCCAGCTGATCCAGAAGCGCCGCAAGGTCGGCTTCGGTGACAGTTGGAGCCAGCCGGAGGAGCAGGATGTCCTGAACGTGGTAGGTACCGTCGCCATTGTTAACCACGGTCAGGTTCACCCCTTTCTTCAGCAGCTGGGCCAGCGCTTCCTGGCCCTTGTAAAAAATGCGGATTTCCCAGAGCCGGGGTTCGTCGGCCGTGGAGGCCTTCTCCTTTCTCCAGATGAGCGCATAGTCGACGGATCTCAGGATGCTGGTCATGGCGGCGCCGATGGGCCGGTCCTTGAACGCTGCGGTGATTTTCGGATTGATGCGTGGGTCGATGCGGATGCGGATGCCCTGGTCGGATAGGAATCCCAGAATCACCGAAAGGCTATTATCCTTAGCCTGGAGGGTCAGCCGGTCGCCGTCCA
>NZ_JASJGN010000384.1:0-2594 GCF_033791525.1 Desulfosarcina sp. | reverse complement strand
GCCGGAATGACTCCCATGAGCACCGAGGAGACCAGTGGGGTATCGCCGCCCTTGCCGCCCGGCACATAAACGCCGGCGGCATCGACAGGATTGACCATCTGCCCGAGAAAGGTACCCGGTCGTCGGGTGTCTATCCACGATTTGGGCAGCTGTTGACGGTGAAAAGCGTCGATCTGCGACGCGGCACGATTCAATGCCCGCATGAACGCCCGGTCCACCTTTGTTTTGGCCGCTGCCATCTCTTCAGGGGTTACGGCAATTGCCGCGACGGTCATTTGGGGGGCATCGAACTGTTGGCAGTACCGAACCAGGGCGCTGTCACCGTTCCGTTTGACGTCGTTGAGAATCCGCGTGACAGCCTGGACGTCGGCTTTCCTGAAATCGATACCCCGGCCAATGATAGTCTTCATTTTTTTATCGGCAGCGGCAGATGGGTAGCGTAGGATTTTCATCGCATCATTTCCTTTTTTCCAAGTTGCCCTCATTTATTGTGGATCAAGATGGTTTGTCAATAGATGCCGCCCATGCATCGGATCAGCACATTGAGGATAGAATCAAATTCAGTTCGCTCGCCAACCCCGCCGCAAGCGTTGGGGTTGCGCCCGCTATCGCGTTTCGGTGGCAACGTTCGTTTCGCGGCCTTCAAGGGCCAGCAAAATTTGGCTGAACTGCAATCATTATATATTTGATGTTACCAGTTGACAGATTGGTTTTCATCTGTAGAAATATGGGGCCAATTAACCGGTGTCGGCGTGAAACCCGTTTCGTCACCGGCCCCCCCGAGGCATTCCAAATGGAGGTTATTTACGATGAAAGCGGACCGAATCCACAATTTCAACGCCGGACCGGCGGCCCTGCCCCTGCCAGTATTGGAAGAGATCCAGGAGTCCTTTCTCAACTTTGCCGGTTCGGGCTTGTCGGTCACCGAAATCAGTCACCGGTCGAAATGGTTCGACGATGTGATCAATGACGCCGTGACCCGGGTCAAGCGAATCCTGAAACTGGACGACCGCTTCCGGGTGCTTTTTCTCCAGGGCGGCGCCAGCATGCAGTTCTGTATGGTTCCTATGAACCTGCTGGGTGTCGGCGATTCGGCTGACTACGTCAACACCGGTACGTGGTCCACCAAAGCCATCAAGGAGGCCACGCTTCAGGGCCAATCCATCAACGTGGTGGCATCTTCCGAAGACCGAAACTTTTCCTATATCCCCCGGTCAATCGCTTTCAACGCCGATGCAGCTTACGCCCACATCACCTCCAATAACACCATCAAGGGCACCCAATGGGCGCAGTTTCCAGAGACCGGCGGCGTCCCCATCGTATCGGATATGAGTTCGGACATTTTCTCCAGGCCGCTGGAGATGGACAAGTTCGGCTTGGTCTATGCCGGCGCCCAGAAGAACATGGGTCCGGCCGGCGTGTGCCTGGTGATTGTCCGGGATGATCTGCTGGCCCGCAGCCCCGGAGACATTCCCACCATGCTGCGCTACACCACCTATGCCGAGAAGAACTCGATGTACAACACCCCGCCCTGTTTTGCCATCTATACGGTCCAACTGGTGCTCAAATGGCTGGAAGAGACCATTGGCGGAATGGACAAGATGGCGGCATTGAACCGGAAAAAAGCCGACCTGCTGTACGACACCATCGACCAGAACGGCTTTTTCCAGGGGACTGCGGAAAAGGCAAGCCGCTCGCTGATGAACGTCACTTTCCGCCTGCCCAGCGAAGATCTGGAAAAAACCTTCGTGGCCGAGGCCATGCAAAACGGCATGGGTGGTTTAAAAGGCCACCGCAGTGTGGGTGGATGCCGGGCCTCCATCTACAATCCGACGCCCTTGACCGCTGTTGAGGCGCTGGTGGATTTCATGAAGGGTTTTGAGGGTAAACACGGATAAACAGCCCATTCCCGACAATCCTTTTCACCCATAGGGTTGAATAAGGTTGTCGGGCTTTTTTTTGCGTTGCACCTGCCGTTACCGGTTGGGCTTGCCCCGCCTTCCCCGCCCTTTCCCCAGTGGGCGAAAAACCGACGAAAACAGCCTGAAATCACCGGTATGCAGACTGGCCGCACCCCGGCTGTCATTTTTGGTTTTTCTTGACATTACCGGCGAAGACTCATAATTACAGTAGCAGATTACTGTTTTTTCCCATCTTTTGTAGACATGACCATCAGATCGCCGATCGCTTTTTTTAACACCAGCCGCATATGGACAGGAGGGACGCTATGGACAAAATTCTGAGAATTAAAATGAGTGCCCAGGGAGAACCGGCCGTCAAGACCGAGGCCTTGGGAGCCTATGCCGGCTTGGGTGGCCGGGCAATGACCTCGACCATCGTGGCCAAGGAAGTCCCCCCCACCTGCCACCCCCTGGGAGCGGCAAATAAACTGGTCATCGCGCCGGGCCTGCTCAGCGGATCGGCGGCGGCCATGTCCGGGCGCATCAGTGTGGGCTGCAAAAGCCCGCTGACCGGCGGCATTAAAGAGGCCAACTCCGGAGGCCAGGGCGCCCAGGTGATGGCACGGCTGGGCTACGCGGCCATCATCCTCGAGGGCCAGGCGAAAGATGACAGCTTGTACAAGGTTTTTATCA
>NZ_JASJGN010000383.1:0-3716 GCF_033791525.1 Desulfosarcina sp. | reverse complement strand
ACATACCCTATGGCCAGCCGCTGCAATTGCACCAGAAGATTAAAGTTCCACTGGATGCCATAGCAGCCGCGGATTTCGAAGCCCGACGTTACGATTTTCACAAGCGGCTGCAGGAGGATTTCTTTGCAGCCTATCGTGTGGGGGAACTCCAGCGATACCGCGTCCAGCCGGGGGACAGTTACTGGACCCTGTGCCGGGACAAATTCGATCTCCCGCTGTGGCTGCTCAGACACTACAATGCCGGGGTGAACCTGGCTGCATTGAGAATTCACCAGCCACTCACCATTCCCGCCATTGAAAGCCTCCTCGAAAACAGTCCGGAGGCGGCTGCCGGAGGGACAATGCCGGACGCCTAAACCGTTATGCAATGCCTGATCCCGCTGTCTGTTGCGGAGAGATTTCAATGTTGCTGGCGCACCGTTTCTACCTCTCGGAGACAACCTGCCTATTCCATACAAAGATGCGGATACCCGGCCGTTCGCGGCTTGACTAGCGTGAGCAATCCCTCTATGATGCCTGAGGCTTAAAAATTGCCGTGCCCGATCAACATCTTTCAGGCCAACAGGCTTTACTCCCATGACCGATAAAATTCCGCTGCCGGCGAGGCTTGCCGCAATTTTTGTTTACAGTCGCCCAGTCCTGATTTTTGGCGGCATGATCTGTGCCTTGGCGGTCATATGGGGTCGAAACCCCGTGGTATATACCGTCGGGGTTTCCTTTCTGATCCTCTCTATGATTTTCGATCTGGTGGATGGCTGGTTTTCTGCCCGCTTCCGGCCCAACGCCCCGCTTGCTCCCCTTGCGGACCGACTCATGGACAAACTGGTCTATTCCATTATCTTTCCGGTCATCGCTGCCGGTATGATGTGGCGTTTGCTGGTGTCGGAGACAGATCCCACCCAAGGCCAGTTGATGCATGCGATCTTTGTCCTGGTGCTTTGTGTGACGGTACTGGTGCGGGACAGCTTTGCGTCCTTCATGCGCGGGTTCGCCATCCGCCAGGGCGTAGAGCCAGAGAGCAGCGAATACAACCGCATGCGAACCATCGTGGCCGCACCGGTCAGTGCGTTGCTCTACGCATATGCTTTTTATATCCCCGCAGGACCGGAGTCCTGGATCTATTTTCGCATCTCCTATCTGGGCAACGTTCCCTTGCGAATCCTGTTTTTTGTGGAAATTCTGTTTTTTATCATCAACTTAGGATCCATCGCCGGCTACTGCCGCAAATACGGCACTGCCTGCCTGGACGAACTATGTTACGGGGACGAGGTGCTTCGACGAAAAATCCTGTCGGTGTTTCCCAACGCCCTGACGGTGATGAACGCCCTGATGGGTCTCATTGCTGTTTTTTTTGCCTATCAGGGGCGGATGCGGGAAGCCTATCTGATGATGATTGGGGCTGCTACGTTCGACAAGCTGGACGGCGCCCTTGCCCGCCGGTTGGGCCTGACGGAACCCCTTCCAGATGAACGTCCGAAGAAGAAAATCAACATGGGCAGCATCATGGACGATCTGGCCGATGCCATCAGCTTCTGCATCGTGCCGGCCTGGATTTTCTACGTCACCCTGAACCAGTTTGGTCAAGGCCGCTTTGCGCACCTGCCCGTGGGGTGGATTGCCTTATTCTATGCGGCTATGGGTATGGGCCGGCTGGTCTATTTCACCCTGGACAAGACGCCGATACCCGGCTTTTTCAAAGGACTGCCCACGCCTGCAGCGGCCATGCTGGTCATGTCTCCGCTGGTGATATTCGACCATGCCCTGGCGCTCTCTTCTCAGCGGATTCTTTTCTGGGGGCTTTTTGCAACCGGCACCATGGTGTTTGCCGGGGTCATCATGAACCTGTACCCCATCCGATACATCCACCTGGGACGGACGATGAGTCGCCATCCCTGGTTCGGCCGCGCGAACCTGCTCCTGTTGACCATCAGCATGTTTACCCCTATTTTCGGACAGATTTGTCTGGGATATGGGATCCTCTATCTCCTGTCGCCCCTGTTCACATGGCGCATCCTTCCCAAGGATGCTGCCCGGGAGAGCCGGCGGGAAACACTGTCCGAAGGCTGATGGATGGTTTCATGATAAACAACCCAATGATTGGAGTAACACGATGGCGCTTTGCCCCTGCGGAAGTGAAAAAGATTACTCGGATTGCTGTGAACCCCTGATCAAGGGCGACCGGGCCGCCGAAACTGCCGAAGCGTTGATGCGATCCCGCTATACGGCTCATGCGAAAAAGGAGTTCGATTATATTTTTGAGACCACGCACCCTTCAAATCGCCAGAATGGGGACCGCAAAGGGACGGCAGCCTGGTCCAGGAAGCTGGACTGGCAGCGGCTGGAGGTTCGGCATTCAGAGAAGGGTGGCCCGGACGATTCGGTGGGTACGGTGGAGTTTCTGGCACGCTACCGCAAAGACAGCAAGGCGTTCGATCACCATGAAATTGCTGAATTTGTCAGGGAAGACGGCCGCTGGTATTTCAAGGACGGTCAGGCGCCGCAGCCGGTGCAAGCCGTCCGCCAGGGGCCGAAAATCGGGAGAAACGACCCGTGCACCTGCGGCAGCGGCAAGAAGTATAAAAAGTGCTGCGGGGCTTGAGGTCTGAGGTCTGAGACCAGCGACCAGAGACTATAGACCAGAGAGCGGTTAACAGTGAGCAGTGAACTGAAGCCGTGAACCCCGAACCACGAACCAGGACTGTAGGGGAGAGAATATGTTTATCGATTTGTTAAGATCGCGTCGGAGTATTCGTAAGTTCGAGGATAGACCCGTTGAGGCGGATAAGGTTGACCTGCTCGTGGAGGCGGTCCTTCGGTCACCCTCTTCCAGGGGGTTCAATCCATGGGAATTTGTGGTGGTTAACGACCCGGCGATCATCAAGCGGCTGTCGACGGCCAAACCTCACGGCGCCTCGTTCCTGGCCAACGCCCCGCTGGCCATCGTGGTCTGCGCGGATCCGGGCAAATCGGATGTCTGGGTTGAAGATGCCTCCATCGCAGCCATTATACTGCACCTGGCGGCAACCGACCTCGGCCTGGGCAGCTGCTGGATTCAGCTGCGCAGGCGCAATTACGATGACTCCAAAACCGCCGGTGAATACGCGGCCGATGTTCTGGGCCTGCCGGTAGAATCGGTGGTGTCAGCCATCATGGCCATCGGCCATCCGGCCCAGCAGCCGGCGCCCCATCCGAAAGCGTCCCTTCAGCGCGATAAGGTGAGTGTCAATCGTTACGGCAACCAAGAATGACGGATTCGTAAAAAATCCGATCCGCCTGAGGCGGATAAATATCTGCGTTACGCTTCATCCTTCGTCACTGCGGCGTACCGTAAGTACGCCTCTTTCCTCAGGATGAAACATGAATGTTCGCCGAAAGGATGGCGATCGATTTATTGTTCGCTCGCTCAAGCTCGCTATCGCGGCCCGCAAGCCTTGATCTCGGGCTTTTTACGAAACCGTCGGAAATGCGACTTTTTACGAGTTCATCAATCTTAAAATTGGGTCAAATAAATCCCAAATTACAATATCCAAAAATCAAACAAGGATGAATGCCCTTTCTTCAAGATCACAAGGTTTGTAATTTTGAATTTGACTATTGTGATTTATTTGGATTTTGGTTTTTGGTTATTGTGATTTATTCTACCAAGGAGAATTGCCATGGCTGAAGATCTGAAAAAAATGTACCGTACCATCATGGACGACCATTTTCCCCCGAAA
>NZ_JASJGN010000382.1:0-5221 GCF_033791525.1 Desulfosarcina sp. | reverse complement strand
CCGCCGCAGTGGCTGCACACGGCATGACCTTCCGTCTTACCCTTGTCTTTGGGTACGACATGAGGTGTCGCGGTGACCGTCTTCTCTTCTTCGAGGGAACAAGTGATCACCATCTCAGCCTCGTTGCCGCAGTTCTTGCATTCACACACCTGTTTGAATCGTTTCTCAGCCATCATTGCACCTCCTGACTATTGATGAGACGGGGGGTCGAAAGCCCGTATCCGCCGATACATCTTTCCTTACCACTTTATTTCATATTTTCCAATTCGGCCCGGACACCGATTGCATCGGCCGGATGGACCTTCTCGAAGTGGTCCAACTGAGCGTTCAAAACATCCGTCAATTCGTGGCAACTATCGCTTCCTGATCATCCGATTTGAAATTCAGAATACGCTTCAGAAGCCCTCGAGGACGTTTATACCGCTTGTCATAATAATGTTCCGAAAAATGTATGGCAGCATAAGGGGTTGTAACAGAAAAACGTCCCTCAATCGGAACGTTTTCTGACAACCACTATATGCTACGATCAAGCGAGGTCGAAGCGGTCAAGGTTCATTACCTTGTTCCAGGCCGCCACAAAGTCATGGACAAACTGCTCCTGCGAATCTGCACTTCCGTATACTTCAGCCAGGGCGCGCAGTTCGGAATTTGAACCGAAGATCAGGTCGACACGAGTGCCGGTCCACTTAGATTCACCCGTTACGCGATCGCTGCCTTCAAACAGGTCTTTGTCTTCAGAGCCCGCCTTCCACGCCGTGCGCATGTCGAGCAGATTCACAAAGAAGTCATTGGTGAGCGTCTCTGGCCGCTTGGTGAAGACGCCGTGCTGGGACTGTCCGAAGTTGGCATTCAAGACGCGCATGCCGCCAACCAGAACCGTCATCTCAGGGGCGGTCAGTGTCAGCAGTTGCGCCCGATCGACCAGCATCTCCTCGGTCGATACGGTGTATTTGGTTTTGAGGTAGTTGCGGAAACCGTCTGCTTCCGGCTCCAGAGCGGAGATAGACCTAACATCGGTTTGCTCCTGCGAAGCATCCATGCGGCCAGGCGTGAAGGGAACCGTCAATTCGTGACCACCATTCTTCGCCGCACGCTCAACACCGGCGCAGCCTGCCAACACGATCAGGTCAGCCATAGAGACCGTCTTGTCGAATTCGCTTTGGATACGTTCCAGTGTCTTCAGCACTTTCGCCAATTGATCCGGCTGGTTGACTTTCCAATCCTTCTGGGGTGCCAGACGGATGCGGGCACCGTTCGCACCGCCGCGCATGTCGGAACCACGGAAGGTCGAAGCTGATGCCCAGGCGGTTGAAACCAGCTCGGAGATAGAGAGGCCAGAATCAAGGATCTTGCCCTTAAGTGTGGCGATGTCACTATCATTGATCAGTTCATGATCGACTTCAGGGATCGGATCTTGCCAAATCAGCGCTTCGCCGGGAACTTCCGGGCCGAGCTAGCGTGCACGAGGGCCCATGTCTCGGTGCGTCAACTTGAACCATGCGCGGGCGAAGGCATCTGCGAACGCTTCCGGGTTTTTCTGGAAGCGCCGCGCAATCGGTTTATAGATCGGGTCCATCCGCATCGCCATGTCGGCGGTGGTCATCATGATCGGAACCCGCTTCGACGAATCGTGAGCGGCCGGTGCAAGATTGTTGTCAGTCGCCTCCTTAGGCGTCCATTGCTTTGCGCCCGCCGGGCTTTTTGTCAGTACCCACTCATTGCCGAACAGCATGTCCAAATAGCTGTTGTCCCACTGCGTCGGGGTCGGGTTCCATGCGCCTTCCAAACCACTGCCAATCTGATCACCACCTTTGCCGCTGCCATGGCTGCTCTTCCAGCCGAGTCCCTGCTCTTCGATACCAGCAGCCTCGGGTTCAGGCCCAACCAGCGCCGCATCGCCGGCACCGTGGCATTTGCCAAAGGTGTGTCCGCCAGCGGTGAGCGCGACTGTCTCCTCGTCGTTCATCGCCATGCGCGCGAACGTCTCCCGAACGTCCCGCCCGGACGCGAGCGGATCTGGTTCGCCGTTCGGCCCTTCCGGATTCACGTAAATCAGACCCATCTGAACAGCAGCCAGAGGATCTTCCAGGTCCCGCTCCCCAGAATACCGATTGTCGCCCAGCCAGGTATCCTCTGCTCCCCAATAGATGTCTTTCTCCGGCTCCCATATATCCTCACGTCCACCGGCGAAACCGAAGGTCTTGAATCCCATCGATTCCAGAGCGACATTGCCTGTGAGAATCATCAGGTCGGCCCAGGATATTTTCCGGCCATACTTCTGCTTGATCGGCCAAAGCAGCCTGCGCGCCTTATCTAGGTTTACGTTATCGGGCCAACTGTTGACGGGCGCAAAGCGTTGGTTACCGGTCCCTGCGCCGCCGCGGCCGTCGCCGGTGCGGTAGGAGCCTGCGCTGTGCCACGCCATCCGGATGAAAAATCCCCCGTAGTGACCGTAGTCGGCCGGCCACCAGTCCTGCGAATCGGTCATCAGATTGTGTAAATCCTTTTTCACAGCGTCAAGGTCCAGGCTCTTGAATTCTTCAGCGTAGTTAAAATCCTCGCCCATCGGATTGGATTTGGAGGAATGTTGGCGCAGAATATCCAGACTCAACTGGTTCGGCCACCATTCGCGATTCGCCCTGCCGCCCACTACGTGTTTATTAGTTTTTCCCGTCACCGGGCATTTCTTTTCATCACTCATAATTCCTCCTTTTTAATGGGGTTTTGGATAATGTTTAGATTATATGGCCCATGTTGCTTCCTGCCGACAGCCATGATGGGGTCCGGTCGCAGCAACACTCGTATGCACTTACCGTCACAGGGTTCTACACACTCGCGAAAGCGCTTCAGCAGAAGAAGAAGGAAGGATTCGATTGTGATCGGGTAGCCGTAGCCAATTGACGGGATTCCCATTGATCAGCATGCAGATTCCTTCTACCAAATCCGCGTTGAGGCCTCAAGCCATATCTGTAGGGGCAACTTAGTCGTTAGGGTATTTAAAGAAAATTATTATCGTCTACACAAAAACAAAATATAAAAAAGCGTCACCACGGCCGGTTTAAACAGTATGATTGACCATGTCTCAAAACACGATTCCTTTTGTTCCAAGCTGGTGGATCCATAACTATCAGTCATTCAACGGGAACGAGTATGACCGGGGCATCCCTATTTATCGATCGTCAGCCAAGATGTCATGATGATTGTAGGAATAAAACCTAAAGGATAATAATTATCGGATAGATTGTTTTCAATAGAAGGTCAACTGTAAATTTTCAAACGAGGAAAAATGATTGTCTTCCTTGATGATAATGCCTACATGCCCGATACGCCGATCCACAACGGGTATTGATGATTCGTCCCGTAATAAGGTACCGCCTTTACCAGGGTATCTCTTCATTGAAGTGAAAAAATTTTCCTGTGGGACCATCCGGGCCGATGATCGCCAGGCGAACGGCGGTTTTTGCGCCTTCTTCCACCTCCATAGGTGCCCGCTGGGAGCCCAAATCAGTTTTTACCCAACCGGGATGCGCGGCGTTGACCTTAATGGGCGTCTTGTTCAGCGACGCAGCCAGGTGCACCGTAAACTGGTTCAGCGCCGTTTTGGAGGCATCATAGGCCAGGGGCTTCACCTGGGTAACCTGGGACGATTCATCGCTGTGGAGGGTCAGTGACCCTAAAATGCTGGAGACGTTGACGATGCGCCCTGCCGAACTTTTTTTAATCAGCGGCAATAGTGCCTGGGTCAGTGCCACCTGGCCGAAAAAATTGACCTCGAAGGTTTCCCTCAGGGCCTGAAGGGAGACCTGCTCCGCGCTGTTGGCAAACATCGGTTCATCCGGGTGAATCATGCCCGCATTGTTCACCAGGATGTCCAACCGACCAAAGCGGGTCTCGATGAAGGCCACCACCTGTGCGATGTGGTCGGCCCGGGTCACATCCAGTTGAACCGGTTCGACCGTCATGCCCTCGGATTGCAATCCGTCCGCAGCCTCCCGTCCAATTTTCAAGTCCCTTGCCCCCATCAGCACGGTCATTTTATGATGGGCCAACTGCCGGCAGGTTTCCAATCCGAGGCCTTTGTTGGCGCCGGTCACCAATGCGATTGCCTGTTCGGTCATCATGTGCCTCCCTTCATCAATCGATAAAAAAGGCAGAGCCTCGATGAGGCTCTGCCTGGTTTGCCTGTCTATATCTGGTTAGCGTCCTTATCCGGCGACATCAATTCCCGGATCACATCCCAGATTTTTATCAGGCTTTTCACAATCGAAATTATTCTTACGGGTATCTACATGCCCGCTCTCTCTCTCTTTTTCACTTTCGACGTAGCTTTCTTCTCTTTTCTCAGCCATGGTTCACCTCATTATTCTCTGTTAGATTTGGTTACCTTCTGATTTTTTGCCTGTTTCATTCAAAGCTCTGCCTTTCCTACCTATCAAGTTAAGGCTGGGCGTCAATAAAGCAATGTGAACCGTATCAGAGCTAAATGAGGGTAAGAACCTATCATAACGGCAATGCGGTGATGGGTGGCCGGGAGCGCCGGACCACGCCAGGCCTTGGGCCTTATCGCAAACGATCAAACATGATTGCGCAGCTGAAGATCCAACGGGTGGGGATTCAGGTAAGTCTGAACGGAAAGATAGGGTTGGTTGTATTTGCGCACGAAATGGTTCAACAGGGTGACGGGAACGATCAGCGGCAGGTGGCCGCTGCGATAATTTCCGATCAATTCCAGGACCTCCTGCTTTTCGTCGCCGGAAAGCTGCTTTTTGAAGTAACCCATGACGTGCATGAGCACATTGGTGTGTTTGCTGACCGTTGCACGAAGCACCAGTGCTTCAGTCAGCATGCCTTCATAACGGTCGTAGAGGTCCGACACGTTTTTTTTCTTTCCATCGGCCACCAGTCGCCCCATCTCACGGTAATGCTTCGGGCTGTGGGCCATGAAAAGCAGTTTTTCCCGGGTGTGGAAATCCACCAGGTTGCCCATGGTCTTCTTTTTCTCCAAAACCTCACGCCATCGCTTCAAGGCGAAGACCTGTTCGATGAAATTTTCCCTTAAGACCGGATCGTGGAGACGGCCTTCCTCTTCCACTGGAATGCGAGGAAACCGGGAGGTGAATGCGGCGGCAAACATCCCCCTGCCGGTTTTCATGGGTTGGCCTTTGTTATTGTAGACCTTGACGCGGTAGAGGCCGCTGCTGGGCGAATCTTTTTTGAAAAT
>NZ_JASJGN010000381.1:0-4059 GCF_033791525.1 Desulfosarcina sp. | reverse complement strand
ATGCACTGACCAACTTTTCCACCGGTACCCTGACCATTGGTCTGCCGGGCCAGAATGCGCATTCAAGGGTTACCGATCTTCTCAGTGGCAATCAATTTGACGCCGGTTCGATTCCTCTTTCTGCCTACCAAACCGTATGGCTGATGCGAAACGCCGCTAATGGTTGACACCGAAGAAGTTGGCCATCAGGTTGTCCAATTGCCGTCGAAGCATGGCGTAGGAGTAATGACGCGCGGCCACGGCGAAATTGTGAGCCGTCATCCGTTCCAGTAGCGCCGGGTTTTCGAGTACTTCCCTGACTTTCTGGACGTTTTTCTTGGTCAGAAAACCATCCATGACAATCAGGTCGAAACCCTTGGGTTCGATATCCCGAACGAAGATGGCATAGCGATTGATGAGAAGAGGCTTTTTAAAATAAACCGCCTCCAGGAAGGCGTTGCCGAAACCTTCGTAAAGGCTGGGGTAGGTGATGAAGTCGGCGTGCGCGTAAAGCTTCCAAAGTGTAGGCCGGTCCGGTGCGTCCGCAACGCGGGTGCCGATCAAGCGAAGGTCCACTCCCCGCTCTCGGGCATGATCCGTGAGCCATTCGGCGTACTCGTAGCCCTCGTCGCCGGCCTCGTGGGAGATCAGGAGCTTGAAGTGCTGATTCCCAAGTTCGTGAACAAGATCGATGGCGTGTTCGATCCCTTTACGTTGTACGATTCGCGTCGGTTGGAGGATCAGGAAGTCCTCGGGATTCAGGCCGATCCTCCGCCTGAATGCATGGGTGTCCTTTTCGTCAGGCTGCGGCGGGTTTTCAAAATCCAGAACATTGGGAATGATCACCGACGAGATGCCGGTTCGCAGAGCCAATTCCTCCTGGGCCGCAGAGTTGATGACCACATGCTGGATGTTCGGCAGGCTGGGCGGAAAAGCCATGCGAAGGTAATCGCCCACGGCATTGACCGAAAAGCGGGATCGCTCCCAGTAAAAGTCGTGGTGGTGCGCCACCGTGGGAATCACGGTCTCCGCGATGACTTCGGTCATGGCCAGACCCAACGGTAGGTGCATGGGAATCGTCAGCAGGTTTTGCGCCACCAGCATGTCGATCCGGAACCGATCGATAAATTCATATAGCCGTTTTTTAAGAAGCGTCCGCAAATCATGAATGGCTTGGGTCGTTTCAGGGCTTCGCCGTTTCCTGCCGAAAACTTCCACGTCGATGGCTTTATTCGTTTCGTGCTTGAAAAAAGCCTCAGGAACCAAATGGCTCTGCTCCGGGTCACGGTCTATTTCACCGGCGAACCAGAAACAACGGTGTCCGCTTCGCTCAAAAATTTCCGACCATTTGGCCGCTTCCAGTGATACCCCGTCGGTTCCTGCGAAGCGGGTGGACACAAATCCGATATTTTTACTCATTGTGCCTCCTTCAGACACGACCATAGGCGGTTGACAATCCGCCCCTGTTACTCAACAATGACAACACACGCCAAGATTATTCCGACAAGCGGTCGATGATCGATGGTTCCGTTGCGGGGGTTTCATGAAGATCGCCTTTATTCACTACCATCTGAAAACGGGAGGCGTCACCACTGTCCTTAAGCGGCAGGTCGAGGCCATCCATGGCACTTTTGATACCCTCGTCCTGACGGGGGATCGGGCGGCCGCCGAATTGCCTTGTCAGGTGGTGGAAATCCACGAATTGGGTTACGACCAGCCGGGTGTTTCACCACCGGCAGCCGACGTGGTTGCCGAGCGGGTGCTCGAGGCGTTGAATGAAAAGTGGCCGGACGGATGCGACGTCCTGCATGTGCATAACCCGACCTTGGCCAAGAACCGGCAATTTCTCCAAATCATTAAAAGGCTGCAACAGGCCGGGGTCAACCTTTTTCTGCAAATCCACGATTTCGCCGAAGACGGCCGGCCCGATCTCTATTTCAAGGAGGACTATCCGACCGATTGCCATTACGGCGTGATCAACGCCCGGGATGCTGACATCCTGATAAGGGCCGGTCTTGATCGCGCCGGCCTTCACCACATCCCCAATGCCGTCGAAGGCCTTGCCGGAAAGGAGGGCCGATGCCCGAAGGCGCAGATTCTATATCCGGTCCGCGCCATTCGGCGCAAAAACCTGGGTGAGGCCATCCTGTTGTCCATGTTTTTCAAAAACCAACAGCGGCTGGCCGTCACACAGCCGCCGAACAGTCCAGCAGATGCTTCCAGCTACCGGGACTGGATCGATTGGGTGAGGAAAAACAACCTGAACGTCGATTTTGAGGTCGGGAAAAACACTGATTTTTCCACACTTGTAGAAAACTCGGAGTCGATGGTCACCACGAGCATTTCCGAAGGGTTCGGACTGACTTTTCTCGAACCCTGGACCGCGGGTAAGCTATTGTGGGGGCGGCGGCTCGGGGAGATAGTTTCAGATTTCGAGAAAAATGGGATCAAGCTGGATTTTTTATATGACAGCCTCAATGTTCCTCTGACCTGGATCGATGCCGATGCCTTTTCTCGGGACTGGCTTTGTGCGGTCTTCGGCGCTGGTGAACGATACGGTCACATAGTCGCAGACGATCAGGCAAAACGCGCCCTTGCCTGTCTGATTCGCGATGAAATCATCGATTTCGGCCTGTTGAGCGAGAAATTTCAACGTCAGGTCCTCGCACGCCTGGCCACCGACCCATTGAGCAAGCTGGAACTGGTCCGGCTGAATCCCTGGCTCTCCCATCCCGGTGAGGTTGCGGACATGTCGGCGATCATCGAAAATAATCGACGTGCAATATTGCAGAACTATGGCACGCCACAATACCGGCATCGCCTCCTGGCAATTTACGATCAGGTTGTCAACCATCCAGTTTTCCATCGCATCGACAAGGGGGCCTTGCGCGACGTGTTTTTCAATCTCGACCGATTCTCACTGCTCAAATGGGGTGCGTATGAAGGATAGAGACGCCATATTCGAGCGGCATATCCGTCCCATGGCGCCGATTCCCACCGGGGTTGCCCCGGATCTGTCTAAAATGCAGCGGTTTTCGGCCATGCTCTTCGACGTCTACGGCACTCTGCTGATCAGCGGGGCAGGGGATATCGGGCTGAATCGGCGTCCAATCGAGAGGATAGACGACTTGCAGGGGCTGCTGAAACGCTGCGCTATCGACCGCACACCCAAAAGCCTTGTGGATGCTTTGGACCGAACCATAGAAAATGCACACCGTATCCGGCGGCAGCAGGGGATCGATTACCCCGAGGTCGATATCGTCCAGGTCTGGCAGCAGGTGCTTGGGATAGATGACATAACCTGGGCGAAAGACTTTGCCCTGGAGTACGAACTTCTGGTAAACTCAGCCTATCCCATGCCCGGTTTTGAGGAATTGCTGCTGGCTTGCAAAACCCGCAAGATGCCGATGGGGATTATCTCCAATGCTCAGTTTTACACCGTTGATGTGCTCGAACGGTTTCTCGGGGCAACACTTGGGCGGCGGGGGTTTGATCAACGGTTGCTCTTCTTCTCCTGGCGCGAGGGATATGCCAAGCCATCGAGCGTTATGTTCAAACGGGCCAAAACGGTCCTCGTCGACATGGGTATTCCGGCTGCGTCTGTCCTGGTTGTGGGCAACGACATGCGCAACGACGTTCTGCCTGCCTCATCTGTGGGGTTCAAGACCGCGCTTTTTGCCGGGGACCGACGATCGTTGCGTCTAAGAGCATCCGATGGTCGGTGCAGCGATCTATCACCGGATTTGATCGTCACCGATCTACGACAACTGATCGCTGGAACCGGCCATCCTTAAACATGAGGTTGTTATGGAAAAATATCTCGACGTCTTGCCCACGTTCGTGGATCAAATACGAAAGATTCGTGAAATCATCATCAGCAATATCGTCCTCATCGGACAGATTCCTGCCCCCACCTTTCACGAGCGAAGGCGCGCGGAGTGCTTGGTGGAACGCCTGGCCGAATTTCAGGTGGACGAGTGCAGCATCGATGATTTCGGCAATCCCATCGGTTTGATTCGTGGTGCATCGGCTGAAAGGCAGTCCATCTTTGTCGTGGCCCACCTCGACACCTTTTCAGAA
>NZ_JASJGN010000380.1:0-11665 GCF_033791525.1 Desulfosarcina sp. | reverse complement strand
GCTGAAGGGCTTCTTACCGAGGGCCTGGGCCATCAGGGGCACCAGGCGGTCCAGTTTCAGTTGGGTGGTGTCCGGATACTTTTCGCGTTCAGGCCCCAACAACAATTCCCCACTGAGCCTGGGCAGGTGGGTGGTCGGCATTTGGAATTTCCCGGTTTTCGCTCCCTGGCCATGACACAGGCTGCAGTCCACGCTGGCAAAACGCTCGGGGCGCCACGTCCGGAAGAGTTCGGCCGCACGGGGTAACACCTCACTTTTCATGTGCGCCTTGCGCTGGTCGACGGCCATTTCGGCCCAGGTCAACCGTTTGCCCTCAAGACCGACAGGCCCCACACGTTTGGGATAGCACCCCCAGAAGACCAGGGTGGTCAGGGTTGCCATGCAGAGGGCTGTAATTGTTTTTCGAACGATGATGGGCATCTTTGTCTCACCATTGGGTCGGGGGAAGGGTGTTAATTCACTGGTGCTTGTCGCCGGGTAAACTTGCCGATGACAAGTATCACGATAATGATCACCCCGGTAGCCACCAGTAGCTGAAAGAGCCGCCAGAAGATATGGTCGATGCGCCTGTCCGCCGCCTCGTTGAACTGATCGAGGACCGTGCTGATCAGCGGGGTGGTGCTTTGGCCAGCGGAGGCTGTCATCTGGTTGAGGCTTTCCAGGGTTGCCTGAATTTTCTCGATAGCCGTGATATAGTCGCTGATGTCAAAGGGCTTGAACGGTGCTGCCGGGTCTTTTGGTTCAAAGCGGGCGGCAAGCTGGTCCACAGTGGAAACTAGTGTTTGGGCGGCCACTGCGGTCTGCTGCGTTCCCTGGATCAACCGTTCGGCATCGGCGGTTGTTTTCTCGAGACGGTTGAATGTGGAGTCAACGCGGTCAAGTGTCGCCTGAACATCCTTGTTGATCTGATGGAGCACGGTGGCTTTGTCATCGATGGCCTTGAGCACGGCGATGCGCTCACGGGTGATCAGGTGCTCGACATCCGTTAGCGCTGCCGCGCGTTCCTCCGCCACCTGTCCGGGAAGCTGTTCGAGCAAGCCAGCGAATCGATCGGCCGTCGTCCGGAATCCGGAGATATCTTTGAAGAGGGTTGCCATTTCGGGCTGCATGACCAGTTGTTTATAGACAAGTTCGGCCTGAAATCCGACGATGAGCTGCATTTTGGTTAACAGAAACATGGCCCTTTCGGAGGTCATACGGACCTCATCAACAGCCGCGGTAGCCTCTCTCACCGGGGCCAGCAGCCCGCCGGGCTTCTGTATCTCCTTCAGGTTGGGTTTTTTGCCAAGCTCCCCAAAATCGCTGAAGCGGATGTAATCCACCGCCACCTGACCCGGATTGTCTGAATACCAGTCCAGAATCAGATCCCTGAATTCATCCCCTTGCGCGGGTGTCATCACGCGTGCGACCAACTTCCACGCGTCCGTCTCCATCTTCTTGAACGCATCCACCATGATCGTGGCCGGCATGCCAAAGACCTGGGGACGCCAGTAGTCTTCCCATACCATCCGGTTCAAGGTCGCCATGACCACTATATCCAGCAATGCGGGTCCCGGATTGGGCCCTGCCGCAATTTCCGTGGCGGCGCTCAGCGAATAGACCTTTCTTGCGGACGCAATCAAGCGGCCTTGGGGTGTGGGTATGGCCTTTTCGAAGTCAAACGCAGCCTGGCCGATGGTGGCGATAAACCGGTTGGCATAGCTGATCACCGCCGATTGGAGCTCTTCCTGTGACATCTGATCGGCGCTTTCGGCTTCTACCGATGCCGGCGGCCGTGAACCGGCCGCTAATACCTGGGATGAAAAGGTTACCAGCCCGGCCAGTGTCAGGACTGAAAGAGAAAGGATCGTAGAATAATTCCTGGGCATCGTCATAAGAATCCTTGCCCCGTAAACACTTTAGATAGGTAGATTGGCCGTATCGATTCTTGAGGTACGCAAAGACCGTTCAATCATCGAAAAGGTCCAGATCCGGATAGAGTTTTCTGGCGCAGTCCGGACAGATCCCATGGCTGAAGTCGGCTTCCGAATGATCTCGGATATAGGCTTCGATTTGATTCCAATACCCGCCGTCATCCCTGATTTTTTTGCAGGATGCACATATGGGCAACAACCCGCTGAGCCGGTTGACCGATCAGCTCTTCCTGAGGATAGGAAAACATCTTTTCAATCAGTCGGTTGACGTAAAGCATCCGTCCGTGTGCATCAACCATGAGAAATCCGGCAGGCGCCTGGGTCATCAGGCATTCTAAATGGCTGGGTATTTTTGGGTCGGGCTTTTCAGTGGCCATTTGATCTTGTCCGTTATTGGCACGCATTGACCGTAAGGATAAAAATCGAATTCCAGTTCGCGCGCTAACCCTGCCGCAAGCGACGGAGAATGCGTTCGCTATCGCGGCTCACCACCTAATAATAGATGCTTGAGGCGGGGCCGGGCCTGTCTTAACGAGGAACGATCATCGTTAATGCGAAATGGCATGGTGCAGGATGAAAATATACCAAAGGCTACATTGGACCAATCAATTTTGCAAGACCGGCTCACCGGTTTTTCCTGGTCATCCACATTCAATCTATACCGACCCGCATGATTGAGAAACAGTGGGTATTATTCCCGGCCGGGTCCGGCTACCCTGCCAGCTGTTCGATCCCCCGGGCGGCAGCACCGGCTTCCTGGTTCACACTTACGCGAAGTGCTTTGAGCCCCTGGACACCGGGGAGGTTTTCCAGCTCAATGGCCTCCAGGTCTCCCAACAGGTGTTCACGGCTTTGCAGGTAGTCGATGTGGCGCCGGATATCCCTGCCTTCCTTGGGATGAGAGTAGACGATGGCGATTTTGCCCGGCTGGGTAAGGCGTTCACGGCCGCCCTTGACCATGGCTTTGTCCAGGCGGGATTTAATGATCTCATGGCGCACGTCATAAGCGCCGTCTACATCGAAGCGCTTTTCATCGTAGCGGAAGCGTATGGAGAGGGGAGCGTGATTGACCAGGATCAGGTGACAGATATCCAGCGGAACCTTCAGCTCCGACTGGATCTTTCGGGTATGCCAGGCCAGCCCGCAGGCGATCTTGAATTGCCACAGGGCCAGGTTCTTCTGGAAAAACGGATTGTGTTTCCCTTCCGGATGCATGGACGCGCCCAGATAGATCACGTAGTCGATGCCGTCGGTTTGGTGCTTTTCAAAATAGTGGGGGAATATTTTCTGGGCATCGGCCTGCTCCCGGTCTACATAGCCCGACAGTCGCTCATTGAGTCTGGAGACGCTCTCTTCAAACGCCTTGCGCTTGCGATAGACCACACCCATCACCGGGTCCACCGCCTGTTTATACCCGTCGATGGCATGGCTGACACCGGGGCCGATGGCGCGCAGTTCGGCGAAACTGGGTTCTATTTCCTGATGGAGAAAGGATGCGACCAGGGTTTCCTCTTGGGTGGAGAGGCCGGCCTTGATTCCGGCGATGCGCTTGTCGATTCGGTAGCTGAATTCGTCAATCAGCGGCCAGGATTTGGCTTCGGCGGCGCGTTGCATGATGGTCCCGGCCAGGCTCAACTGTTCGGTCAGGTCCGCCTGGATGCTCTGCACCCGGGCTTCCGAGGAGCCCCGAATGTCTGACTGGCCGAACAGGGGGATCACCTCCTTGAAGATGATCGGTTCCATTTCTGAGGGTTTGCCCTGGCGCAGCCGTTCCATATGGTCCATGGCGGCATTGCGGAAGCGCCACTCGACGGACGGGTGAACGGCGGTGCATTTTTCCTTGATGACCGACTGAACCGCATTGTTCATGTCGTCCAGACCGCGTTTGAGGGCCATGGAAAATAGAGGGACGATATGGCGCATTTTTTCGATGTCCACGGCACCTAAACCATGGGGTTGATCGGATTTGACCCAAAATGTGCCGATTGCCTCACCGCCAAAATAGAGCGGTGCGATAAGCAAGGATCGCACACCATGGTCGACGGCCTCCTGTTCGGCCGGACACAGGTTCGGCTCTTTGCTCAGGTCGGGAATCCGCAGGATCTCCTTGTGATCGACGGCCTGGAGCCACACCGAATTTTTCAGATCGCTCATGGGGATATGGCTGGAATTGGTGAACAGGCAGTTGGCTTTGGATGTGTGTCCGTCGTTGAGGATCAGTACCTGATCCCCCTGAATCGCTGCCAGGCTTGCTTTCAGTTCTGGCTGGCCGAACAGGGTGCGCAGGCGGCTCTGCAGCCGTTTGAAACCGTCGGCCGAAAAGATGGATTCCTGGTCGATCAGGTCTCGTTCCAGGGCAGATGTGATCTCGGATTCGGTGACGTCAACGGCACGCACAACGGTGAATCCCCGGAAAATGAAATCACCGGGGGGCAACAAAGCTGTCAGCACCTCCGGGTTGGCGATGTGCTCGATCACCCGCTCCCGCTGCTGCTCGGTCAATTCGCGTGGTTTGCCCACAGTTCCCACCTGAACAAACTGAAAGTCGGGTGTGACCTGGAAATGGCGTTCCAGACCCGTCGTCGGATCGGTAATGATACGGATAAGGGGACTGTTCACCCCCTGGTCGATCCCGTAGAGTCGCTTGAGAATGAGGGCGTAGGCGCGGATGAAACGCTGAAAATTCAGGGTATTGTTCTCACCTTTGAGGCGTCCGGCGATCTTTCCGCCGCTATCGTAGAGAAGCTCACGGTAAGCCGGTGTGCAATAGATGGTGTCGTGTTGAAAGGGGGTGAATGCACCACTGATCTCCGTTTCCCAGGTTGACGAGGGAAAGGCCACACTCATTAGCGGTGAAAGGATATCCGTGTGGCGGGCGGCCAAATCCGGCCGGTCGATATCTCCCTTCAATTCTGGCGTCTCTTGAACCCGTTTTTCAAAGACCTCAAACATCTCGGCCATATACGGGCAGTTTGGCGATACTTTTTCGCGCCAGAATTCAAGCAAGGGGTCGATGCTGAGGACGGTTCGAAATTCGTCTGCCGTGGAATGATTGGACATGACTGCACTCCTTTCAACCGCCGTATGTGTTAAGGCGATGGTATCTAACACTCAGCTGCCTTGACGGTTATTCCAACACAATAATCACCAATCGTCTAAATGCCAATGTCGGTCAGTGCAAGGTCACTACTGGTTCATCCTTGCCGTGCACCTGGGTGGGCCAGGGCAACAAAAAGTAAAGCGCCTCTCCCAAGGACCGCAGTCCGGGACAGGCGCTTATTGCTGGTTTCGTCAGGTGGGGCAGACGGTTAGTGGTGGCCGTGGCCGCCCTTGCCCTTGGCCGAGTCGATCACGGCCTTGATCACGCAATAGGTCATGCCGATACCGATGATGTTCAATGCGTACCAGAGACCGCCATGAAATACTATGTGGCCGGCGTCCCAGATCCATTCAAAACTGAAAGGAAACATGTTTTCTCCTCTTTAAGCGGCTATGCGTTAGCCGGTTTTAGATCCGGAGTTGATTCCGTGTGTGCTTCCACCGCCATGGCCGTCTCCTCCTCGATAGGGTTCAACTCTGCCTCCTGGGGAAAGATCGGCAGGTAGCGGTAGGAAATCATGATCAGAATGATGCCGTAGGCGACCGGCAGGATGGTCGTGGCCACTTCCTGCCAGCTGGGATAATACAGTGCCCAGGTGTCAAATGGCATAATCGGCACGGCCATAACCTGCAACACCATGACCCAGCGGTTCAGGGACACGCCCATGACGCCCAAAAAGAAGGCGGTTACGCGCCAGGTGGGGTTTTTCCTCAAGGGTGCGCTGATCAGGATGATGGCCGGCACCACACCGCCCAGGATAATCTCGGCAAAGAGAATCCAGTAGCCGTAAAAGGCGTTCCCGGTGTAAAAGTCAGCCAGGTTCTGTCCCAACCCTGGTGCCGTGATATTGGCCCAGCGGGTCGTATCGCAAATCTTGGCGATGGTGTAGGTGAAGATCATCCAGCCGGAGATCTTGGCCAGCAGTTCAACCACGTTGTCTTTGACCAGTTTTTTTCGGGCCACCTTTTCGGTGATCCAGGTGATCAACAGGGTGAAGCTGGGACCGTAGGCGGCGGCTGACCAGGTGAAGAGAAAGAAGGTCCAGGGCCAGATGAGCAGGCCTTCGCGAAAGGCAAAGGGCCGCCCGAAAAGCACGCCGGCCACGCCACCCAATGACCCTTGATGAAAAAAGGAGAGGAACGCGCCGGTGGCGGCGAAGACCGCCATGGTTTCATGCATGTTGTGGCTCAGGTTGTGAAAGAAGGGCACCTTGTCAAGCTGGCGGTTTTCCAGGATCAGGGGAATGTACTCGATGGTCAGCACGGCAAAGTAGGCCGACAGGCAGAAGGCCACCTCGGTGAGCATGGAGTGCACGTTGGCGTGCCAGAAGATAAACCAGCCGCGCAGGGGTTGGCCGATATCGATGGCCAGGATCAAGAGCGCCGAGCTGTAGCAGATGAAACCGATGAGCACCGCATAGTTGATGATGTTCTTGAGCTCATCCTTGCCGATAATGTACTTGAGCAGGCCGCTGAAGAAGGCGCCGCCGCCCAGGGCGATGACGGCCAGGTCCGCCCAGATCCACAGGGCGAAACCATAGTAGTCGTTCATGTTGGTCTGGTTCAGACCCTTGAACCAGCACAGCAGCATGGCATAAACGCCCCACGCAAGGACAGCGCCCACAATGCCCAGTCCCAGGAGGAACTGCCACATGGGGCAACGCTTGACGCCTTTGGGTATTAACGCAGAATCCATAGGGTAAGTACTCCTTGATCTGTCAGGTTTGCCGTTCTTAGCTAATAGCCTTTACCGCCATGGCGATATCAATGGTGCAGCTTGGCTAACTGCCCGGTCTTTTCGTGGGCGAGGTAGTTGTCTCCTGCCCGCCGGACCCATTCTCGGCTGGACAGATAGTAGACTTTGGTATTGGTGCCTGTTCGCTCCAGGAGCCGGAATGCCTTGGGGTTCCTGGAGCGGTTGCCGTTATTGGAGTCCGGTTTGACGATCTGGTGGACCTGGTGCTCCGGATTGTTCAGATCGCCGAAAACGATGGCACCGGCCGGACATGCCTGTGTGCAGGCGGTCTGGTAGGCCGCTTCAGGCACCCGGCGTTCTCCGTCAAGATAGGCTTTGTTTTTGGCCAGCTGGTAGCGATGGAAGCAGAAACTGCATTTTTCCACTACCCCGCGCATGCGCGGGGACACGTCAGGGCTCAGGTATTTCTCCATGCCGTCCGGCCAGACCGGATCCCACCAGTTAAAATACCGGGCGTGGTAGGGGCAGGCACCCATGCAGTACCTGCAGCCGAAGCATCGGGTAACTATCTGGCTGACGATGCCCGTCTCCCGGCTGTAGTCGGTAGCGGTTGCCGGGCAGACCGACACGCACGGGCTGTGGCCCTCGTGGCCTTCACAGTGCTGGCACGGCCGAGGTAAATAACAGATATCCGAATCCGGAAATGATTTACCGTTGGTCAGCTTGAAAATTCGCATCCAGGTGATGCTGACCCGTTTATCTGACTCATCTTCTTTAAACGGTATGTTGTTCTCGGCCATGCAGGCGACCATGCAGGCGCCGCAACCGGTGCATTTGTCAAGATCGATGGCCATTCCGTATTTCATTGGCGTGCCGTGTGTCTGCGCTTGTTTCATCAGAACCTCGTGTCAGGTGGGTTAGGCTTTATCCAGCTTCGCCCGGATTCCCCAGGCTGCATCAAAACCGGTCGACGGGTCCTCGACCGGGCCGATGAGTTCGTTGACGTTGACTCCCTTGCCTGCCAGGTAGCCGTCATAGGCAGTATGTCCCAGCCCCCTGACCATGGCCAATACACCGGGTTGAATGCCTTCGAACAGGTGGACGCGTACCAGGGCTTCACCCCGGGGAGTGGTCAGGGTGGCCCGATCACCTTCGCCGAGTCCGACCCCACTTGCGGTTAGCGGATTGATTTCGATGAAGCCATCCGTGCCCTGGATGACGGTGTCGGAAACGGCCTTGATCATGAAGGGGGCTTCGCCCATATATCCGCTGGTGAGCTGAATGGAGTCATAGGGCACCAGTAAAAGGGGGAAGCTGTTTACATCGCCTTCGGCCTGAACGGCCGGTGCATCCAGCCCCGCCAGTTGAATCGAACCGGCTACGGGGTCGGTATCGGCTCGCACCCATACACCCGTTTCCATAAGGGTATCCCATTTTTCCGCCAGGGTTTCCTCAAGGCAGGTTTCGTAGTCATCCCACGGAAACGCGTCGGCGATGGACCCGCCCATGGCCTTGGCCGTCATGATCAGAACTTCGCCCAGGTGGCGTGTGTTGAACTGGGGAGACACCACCGGTTTGCTCAATCCAATCATCTGCTGGACAAGGCCGGCGCCCACCGGGACATCCTCGTAACGCTCCAGGTAGACGTGATCGGGCATCAGTAGATCGGCCATGGCGGCAGTTTCATCTTGAAATGACGAGAAACTGACAATGAACGGGATGCGGGCGAAGGCCGCCTTTACGTGCTGGGTGTCAGGCAGATAGTGGCAGGGATTGGCACCGGCCACCAAAAGGACTTGCAGGGGATAGGGCCCACCTCCGTTGACACTATCGGCCAGCCGGTTGGTCAGGTATCGGGCGTCGGTGTATTTGCCGGTACCAGCGCCATCGAGGCGCGGTTGATCGAGGCCGGCAGAGGCCAGGTTGTCGGTGGCCACATCGGGCCACTGGATGTAGTCCGCTTCCGGAATAGCCCACATGCCGCCTTCCTGGTTGATGTTTCCCGTCAGGGCGTTGAGGATGTAAACTGCGGCGGTTTCCCGCAGGCTTACGGCCGTTTGGGCCTTGCCCCGTCCGCACAGCGCCAGGGGACGATCGGCCCGGGCAAAGCCCTTGGCCACTTCGACGATCACCGCCGCATCAATGCCGGTCGTCTGCGCTACCTTTTGGGGCTCATAGTTGGCCAGCAGGTCGTTTTCCCAGCCGCTAAGGCCGGAGACGTCACCGGTGTCCGCTATGCCGTTGGCCACCATCACGGCGGCAATGCCCAGGGCCAGGTCGGCTTCGGTGCCCGGGTTGATCGGTATCCATCGGGTGGCCTTGGCCGCACTGTTGGACAGGCGCGGCTCCACCTGGACGACGGGGATGTCTTTTTCTTTCCAGAGACTGGCAGCCTTGAACATGCGGACCGGTGACCCCCAGCCGTCAACGAAGCCGCTGCCGAAGCTGAGAACGTAGTCGGCATTCTCCACATCGAAACCGGTTCGTCCGTCCGCCCCGAAAAGGGCTTTTACGGTCAACTCATCAACGTCCCGGTAGGACGGTGACCGCATAAAATTGGGGGATCCATAGGCCGCCATGAACCGCTGGATCAACGCCGGCACCGTGCCGCTGTCCGATCCGGCGAGGGCGGCCACGGTGTGGGCTTCGCCCTTGTCGCGGATGTCGGTCAGTTTTTCCGTCAGGATGGCGAAGGCCTCATCCCAGGAAATTTTCTGCCATTTGCCTTCGCCCCGCTCGCCGATGCGTTTCATGGGCGACTTGATTCGGGTGGGGCCGTAGAGCATCTGAAGTCCGGAAAGTCCCAGGATGCAGATGCTGCCGTCGTTGACGGGGTGACCCGACTGACCCTCGATTTTAACGGCGCGGCTGTCGACCTTGCGAACGGAGATGCCGCACCCGCCCGGGCACAGGGTACAGGTTGAGTCTTCGTAGACCACCTCTCCGTCCGGTGGGACCGGCGTCCAGGGCCACATCTGCGACCAGATGGAGGAGTCATCCATCAGTTTCCACGGCAATGGCGACAGGGCTGTGCCTGCTGCGCCGCCGATCACAAACGACAAGAAACTTCTTCGGTCAACTTTCATCGATTATCCCTCACCTTATCCAAATCAGAAGCTGAAATCGTTATCCGGGGCATGATTCAATTATTTGTGGCAGACAAAACAGGCATCGCGATCGGTCTGGACGCTGGAGGTGTGAATCATGCCCGCCTCCTTGTGGCATTGGGCACAGTCATCCATCTTCATGCGGTCCCAGCTGTTTTTCTTGAGGCCGGCGATGTCTTTGCCCCAGATGTCGCGGCTGTACCCGGTGATCCGGTTGTATTCATAAGGGCGGGACACCTCCGATTCACCGATATGGCCGTGGCAGACCACACAGTCCATTTTGGCGCCGATCACGTGGGCGGAATGGGAAAAGAACACGCAGTCCGGCTGGCGGGAATAGGAGAGCCAGGGCACCTCCCGTTCCTTGGCCACATACTGCTCGACGAAGGTGGCTTCGTCTTCGGTATCACCCATGGGCTCTTCATGGCATTCCGTGCATTGGGCAAGCTTGGGAATGCCCGAAAAACTACCGTCCTCTCTGAAGTAATGGCAGCCTTCGCAGCCCTCACCCACCTCTTCGACATGCAAGGCGTGGTTGAAATTCAGGGGTTGCTGCTTTTGGGAGTACAGGAGTTTGGGAAAGATGACCCACCCCAACACCATGCTGGCTGCAAAACCGATGATGAAGAACAGGATGATAAATCCACCGGCACCGCTCTCCTTGGCGTCGCTGCCATGTGCCGCATGATCCTCCATCCCCGCTTTGGCCTTTTCGTCTAAGGTGCTCATGGAATCTCCGTCAACCGCTGTGTGATGATTGGTCCTGTGTAACTGACTTTTTTTAAAACCCCAGTGCCGGCCGCCGCATCGACCGATAGTCCATGCCGTTCTAATTCCGAACGCGCCGGCTTCGTTCCCGATGGTTTCATGTCTACATAATTCAGGCGGGATACAATCCCGCCTTCGGGTACAAAAAACACTGAAGGTGGAGCTTGCGACTTTCTATCGGCAGTCGGTCGTTTTGTCAAGAAAAAATCCTTGAAAACAGGCCGTTGACCGAACTCCGCTGGCCTGTTGCAAACAGCGGCGGAGTGTTGATTTGCCGAGTGTGTGCGGCATGTGGTCGGCTTATCCTGGAACCACCGTGGCGCACACCCTTGCCGTGAGCCATCGGGGGGTGATGCGGTAAGAACGGACTTGACATGCGAGCATCAAATATTATTTTCTCCCAGTTTTTGCAAACTGTTATTTCGGCAGCCAGGTGAGTATGTCTGTCATGCACAGGCGTGCCATAACTCGTGTCCATCCATAAATGGCCAATTTGCCCGATATCTGCGTTATTCGAAAAATTTTATCCTCGGAATATCAAACATATGCTTCCGGTAAAATTTTTCGAAAGCCTTGATCTCGACCCAAACTGCCTATTTCTGGACGGACACTAGATAGGCAGGAAAAGCCTCCGTTCCGCTCAGGGTACTGAACCCTTCATCCACGAAAACATCATCATCCTCATATTTGAACATTACATGCCCATCGACATGATCAACGATTCGGGCATCCACCACCAGCTCGACTTTAGCCAGATCCACGTCACTGTTTGTTTCATCTTCCACCGTTGGATCGTTGAAATCGATGGTTTCGTACCCGGCTTCGACTTCGACAAGGCCACTGATTTTCAAACGATCATACCACCGGTCGCTCGCCACCGGCCGTTCGACGGCCTTTTCAAGCTGCTCAATTCGATTTTCAAGGCTTTTAACGCCACCTGCTCTTTCAGTTGCCCCATCCGCTGGGCCAATCGTTTCCTGAGCGGATAGAAATGTTGGAAGGAAGATAAGAATAAAGAACAAACACAGGACATTCTTTTTCAGGCGACCATTTCTCCAATCTGGGTATGAATCAAAAAGAAA
>NZ_JASJGN010000379.1:0-14347 GCF_033791525.1 Desulfosarcina sp. | reverse complement strand
AAAATGCGTCGATGGTTGGTCATGGATGGGGTTCAAATTGCGGCAACCGCAATAGCCGCCTGGCGGCGCTTATGCTTATAGCCTGCGATTGGGGTTCACAGCGTTATAGCAAGGCAGCGTTGGAGCTGCAAGTAAAAGAATGCAGCCGATGGCGCCATTGAACCAACTAAAAAGGCGACCTGCAGTAGGTCGCCTTTCAGAAATAGTTTGGTCCGGGACGATCAGGAGCAGCAGGAGCCCTCGGTACCGCAGCTGGTGCAGCCAGCGCCAAAGTCAATCCCGCAGTCCAGCTTGAAACCATACTGATGGAAATCAACCTTGATTGGCTGTGCTTTTTCAAGAAATTCCGTGTTGACGATGAATTGAAAACCGTCGATGTCAAACGCCTTATCCGTATCGGCAAGCTCATCCAGAGCCATGGCCAGGCCAGGGCCCCCTCAGCCGCCTTCGTTTAGAAAAATCCGGATCGGTTTGACATCTTTACCTTTGAAATATTCGGCAATTTGCTCAACTGCCGGTTGTGTGACCTCAAACATAATACCCTCCTTGAAAATAAAAAAAATCGGCCCGAGACGCCTAAGGACCGGAAACTCCCAATTGGCTTCAGACGTGGAACTTAACCATGTCCATCGGGTTTGTCAATCCCAATTCCAACGGGTATCGACAAGGGGTATAATTACACCGGTTCCATCGCTTTCCGGCAGAAAGGGATAACCATGGAATCCATATGCATGCGCAGTCGGCCGCAACCCCCTATCCCACCCGATGAGACAAATATCGGGCGTATAGGTCAAGATCGGCTGGCGAAAAGAGCATAAAGATCACCTTCGCAGGAATTTCATGGGTGTCCATAAACGTGGCGCAGGTGTCCACGGCAATTTTACCGGCATCGGCAATGGGATAACCATAGACCCCGCAACTGATAGCGGGAAATGCCAGGGTTCGGATCCCGTGGGCCATGGCCAGCGCCAGGCTGTTGGTGTAACAGCCGGCCAGCAGGCGGCTGTCCTCAGGTCGGCCCCGGTAAACCGGCCCCACGGTGTGAATCACATATCGGGCCGGCAGTCGGTAACCTTGGGTTAAACGGGCTTCGCCGGTGGGGCAACCGCCGATGGTTCGGCACTCGGCAAGCAGTTCGGGTCCGGCGGCCCGGTGGATGGCCCCGTCCACCCCGCCGCCGCCCAGCAGCGAGGAGTTGGCCGCATTGACGATGGCGTCCACAGCCAATTGGGTGATGTCTCCCTGCCGGGCTTCCAGTCGTTCTCTCAGGATCATGGGGCGGCGCTTATTAAAGATCATAAAGGGTTTCATCCCGCATGGGAGCCTGTCTGCCGGCTGCGGTCCCCTTACCTTTTTTTTCCGGCAACACAAACGGATCTTCCCCTTCCAACAGGTCCCCCATCTCCGCCTCGACCTGCTCCGGATCCTCGCCGCGCTCCATGCGCCGCAAGGCTTCTTCCATGCCCGCACCCATTTCCATGCCGGTCATGTCGGTGAGTTTTCGCATGAGATCGGCGGCCTGGCGCGGGTCATCTTCGTCGATCCGGTCTGCTTCGCCGGCCAGCATCTGCATGGCCTTTTCCATCTTGCCCTCGTCAAAGGGCAAGTCGTCGCCATCACCGGCCTCCTTAGCCTTCCCGGTAAAAGCGAAGGCAGACATCTGCCGATCCAGGGTGCGGGTCTTGCATTGCGGGCATTTGGGTTTTTTGGAGGTGTTGATGGTTCTGGAAAAAAAATTAAAAAGCGTGTTGCAATCCGGACAGTAAAACTCATAGATCGGCATATTTACTCCACATTTTGATTGTTGTTGGATGCTAATGGCTTGTTTATGCAATGAAAGAATCAAATCTGGACGATCAAAATAATAGACCGCCAACCCCATGATGTCAACGGGTCCAACGGCTTTGGCAATCGGTTAGCGCTTACAGTTAATATTAAGATATCAGTCTGTTGAAACAGTAAAATAGATATTGCCCACCGGTGGAACCGGTTGACTTGGTATCGGCCTTCTGTTATGGCAGCGTCAAACCGAAACCCGATGAAAGGAAACCCGATATGGAAAGAACATTATCAATCGTCAAGCCCGACGGCGTGGCCCGGGACGTGATCGGCGAAGTGGTCAAACGGCTGGAGGCCAATGGTCTGAAAATCATGGCCATGAAGATGATCCACATGACCAAGGCCCAAGCCGAGGGCTTTTACGCCGTGCATCGCCAGCGGCCCTTTTTCGATAGCCTCACCGACTTCATGTCTTCCGGCCCGGCGGTGGTCATGGTCCTTGAGGGGGAAAATGCCATTGCCCGCTATCGTGAGCTCATGGGTGCCACCAATTACAAGGAAGCGGCCGAAGGCACCATACGGCGCGATTTTGCCACCGATATCGAAAAAAACGTGGTCCACGGTTCAGACGCCCCGGAAACCGCGGCGTTTGAGATCGGCTACTTTTTCAATGCCTTTGAAATCAATGCCCGATGACCATCGGTGTCACCCGTGACAACATCACCATCGTCCTGCAGCAGCCCCGGTTTCCGGAAAATATAGGGGCCGCTGCACGGGCCATGTGCAACATGGGGTTGACCCGCCTGATCGTGGTTGACCCGGACCGCTGGGACGACGCACACATCCGGCGACTGGCCACCCATGAGGCCGGATCCGTGGTTGACAGGATCCGGCGCGTCGATTCGCTTGATGAAGCCCTGGCGCCATTCGGTCATGTGGTCGGCACCACCGCTCGGCTTGGAGGCCGGCGTCCGGTGATCAAGTCTCCTGAAGTTCTGGCCCGACGCCTGATCCCCATTTCCAGAAACAATCCGGTGGCCATCCTCTTCGGCCCCGAAGATCGCGGACTCACCAACGACGACCTGAAACGCTGCCACCAGTTGGTCAATATCCCCACGGTGGACTTCACCTCCCTGAACCTGGCCCACGCCGTCATGGTGGTCTGCTACTGCCTTTCTACAGCCGCCCAGACTGGTCCTGCCGACTTCACGCCCCGTCTGGCCAAACGCATCGAACTGGACCAGATGTACGAGGAACTTACCGCGTCACTGGTTCAAATCGGGTACATGAACCCGGAAAACCCGGACTATTGGATGATCCGCATCCGCCGGTTTTTCTCCCGGATGTCACTGCGTGCCGGCGAAACCAGCATCATCCGCGGTATCTGCCGGCAGATTCACTGGTACGGGGACAAGCGCTATAACGACGGGTTGAAAGACGGCAGCAAGGGCAGATCCTGAGGACTGATGGCCCCGCTGTGCTGGACGATTCCCTGATCCAAAAATAAGCGATGGGTAATACAGGCTGGGATTTCTTTCTCATGGTGAGAGACAAAGATCAAACTGGTGAAAGCACTGCTGCCGATCTGCTCCAGTAGCCTGAGGACGGTATGGCGATTTTCAGGGTCCAAACCGGCGCACGGTTCATCCAGAATCAGCAGATTCGGATTTTTTACCATCGCCCGGGCGATGAGGACCATCTGCCGCTGACCTTGGGAAAGCTGGTCGAACAGGGTCTCGGAGAGCGCTGAAATGTCCATCTGCGCCAGCCACCATCTGGCGGTTGTTATCTGCACGGTATCACAGTGACGATACAGTCCCACCGAGTCGAAAAATCCTGAGCAGACCACATCCATGGCGGACATTCGCTTCTGATATGCGCTGGACAGATCGTGGCTCACCACCCCCAGCCTTTCCCGGGTCTCCCACAAGGTTTGTCCGACGCCGCGATCCTTGCCGAACAGTCGGATTCGGTTGGCGTACACCTGCAGGCAGTCACCGGTGATCAGTTTCAGGATAGTGGATTTACCGGCGCCGTTGGGGCCGGTGATGGCCCAATGCTGCCCCTCCTCCACCGCCCAGGTGAACCGGTTCAGTACTATGGTGTCGCCATAGCGAACCGTTACCGCTTTCATGTCGATCAACGGTTCCGAGGAGACGCGCCGGCCGGCTTCAGGATGCGCCGGGTGATGGTTGGGGCGGGACCGTTTGCTTTCCTTTGTCGCGACGGCCGAGGCAGTATCAAACATCTGGGAAGCATCGTCAACCGCGCCGGCATCTGCAATCCGACCGCCATCGACGGTGAGGACATGGGTGGTGGCAGAAAGCATCTCCTCGGGGCGGTGAGTGACCAGTATGATCGGCAGGCCTGATGTCCCCAGCCGGTCGAGCATCGCCATCAATTCCTGCCGGCCAGGACGATCGAGGCCGTCAAAGGGTTCATCGAGGATCAGCATCTGGGGGCGGCGGATCAGTTCACGGGCTATCAGCACCCGGCTCATCTCTCCGGTGGAGACGGCCAACGCCGGTTTGTCCAGCAGGGCTTCCAGATTGAAGCACCCGGCAACATCGGCCAACCGTGTTTCCATGTCGGATGGCGCCGGAAGGTCGGCACGCTGACGACAAATCAGACCACGAACGGTGGTCGCGTCATTGAACCGGCCGGCAAAGCCTCGTGCAAGGTCCAGGTCTCTTTCCCGACGCCAAAGATCCCGGCGGCCATCGCTGGCCACGTAGGCAATCGCATCGATGGGTGACATGCCGCCAAAGGCATGGTAATGGATTTTTCCCTTAACGACAGGCAACAGGCCGGCGATGGCCTTGGCCAGTGTCGTTTTTCCCGCCCCGTTGGGGCCGATCACCGCCCACTGCTCGCCGGCGTTGATCCGCCACGACGAGCCGTTGAGCAGCCACTGGTCCCGCAGCCTGACGGTAATACTATCTAAAGTGATCAGAGGCGTGGTCATAACTTAACCCGGACAAACCGGAAACAAAAAAAACAAATTACAAACACCAAATCTCAAATAAATTCCAAATTACAATATTCAAAACTCAAATGAGATCAACGACCCACAGTTGATTCTCATTTTGATTTCTCCAAAATTGATGATTGGAATGTACTTTCTTCAAGATCAGCAGGTTTGGAATTTCGAATTTGGCTATTGTGATTTACTTGCAATTTATCTTTTGTTTCCTGACATAAAAATTACGAAGTTCAGGGTTAAGCTACGATGATTCCATGACGGCCTAATGGCCGTCGCGCAGCTGACGAGCAACCGCATCACCCATTTCCCGGGTGCTCACCGCACTGGCGCCGGCGGCGATATCGGGGGTCCGTAATCCCGCTTCCAGCACACGCGCCACAGCGGTTTCCACAGCATCGGCAGCCTCGGCCAGGTTCAGGCTGTAGCGCAGCATCATGGCCGCAGACAGGATTTGAGCAATGGGATTGGCAATGCCCTGGCCGGCAATGTCCGGAGCGCTGCCGCCTGCCGGCTCGTAAAGGCCGAATCCGCTTTCACTGATGCTGGCCGAGGGCAACAGGCCCATGGAACCGGTGATCATGGCACACTCGTCGGATATGATGTCACCGAACATATTGCCGCACAGCAGCACGTCGAATTGGTGGGGATCTTTAACCAGCTGCATGGCGGCGTTGTCCACATAGATGTGACTCAGGGTCACATCCGGGTATGCCTGAGCCGTCTCGCTGACCACCTCCCGCCATAGCACCATGGTGGTCAGAACATTTGCCTTGTCCACCGACGCCACCCGCCGGCTTCTCAGCCGGGCTGCATCAAACGCGGCTCTGGCGATGCGCTCGATTTCCCGGCGGGTGTAGACCATGGTATCGAAGGCACGCTCGTCGGGCCCGCTGCCCTCCCGGCCTTTGGGCTGGCCGAAATAGATATCGCCGGTCAGTTCCCGGACACACAGGATGTCGAAGCCATTCCTGACGATTTTTGGATGAAGGGGGCTGGCCCCGGCCAAGGCGGGAAAAACTTTGGCCGGTCGTAGGTTGCAAAACAGGTTGAAGTGTTTGCGCAGGGGCAGCAGCGCCCCCCGCTCGGGCTGCTGCGCCGGCGGCAGTGTTTCCCACTTGGGCCCACCCACGGATCCGAAAAGAATGGCATCGCTGGCCTCACAGAGGCGCAGGGTGTCATCGGTCAAGGCCTGACCGTGCCGGTCGATGGCGATACCGCCAACATCGGCAGGGGTGTAAGCCAGTTCAAAACCGAAGGTTTCCTGAGCAGAATCAAGCACCTTCAGGGCTTCTTCCATCACTTCGGGACCAATGCCATCTCCAGGCAAAACAGCGATCTTAAACATTTGCAACCATCCAGATTCATTTAAAGTGTAAAGAACCCAAACATCGGAACGTGATGGAGTCGTAAAAAGCCGACAATTTCAATTTTGTCTTCAATGAATGCAATAACCCCTATAAAGTTAAACCTATTGGCCAGTCTCCTGCTTGCGTTTTTTTAAGAGCCAGTCGATGGCATCGGCCGGGTCGGGCAGCTCCGCTGAAGAGGTCGTCACGGCGGCAACAGGCGGCTCGGAGTTGGCAGCGCTTGGCGCGGCTGACACTGATGCCCGGGGGAGATCGTCGATGGCTGCCGCTAAGTTGAAGTCCGGGGGCCGATTGGGCATACGCAACAGCGGTTCGACGGCAAGGGGCGTTTTCACCGCCTGTTGAGGCGCGTCGGGAACAACCGTTGCAACTTCGGCATTGCCTGATGTGGAAGCATTGACAATCGGCGGCTCCACTCCGGAGGGCTTACCGGAAACAGGAAAATAGGTCTGATAGGCTTCACGGGCCCACCGCCTGGCGCGGTCTTTCATTGGATCCGGTGTAAAATAGACGCCGCTGCCCAGCACCAGCAAGACCACCGCGACACCCAGTGCACGCCCTGCGGTAAACCACGACCGGCGCTCTTTCTGCACAGGCTTATAAAAGGTCTTGGGCGCCGGCGTCCGGGAATTGTTTTTCGTTTCCGCCGGCAGTTCATCCATGGTAAACGATATTCGCTCGCGGCATTGGCTGACAATCTTCCGGCTGATGGTCCGCCGAGACACTTGGGAGGAAAAAAACATGGCAAGGTCGCAGATGATATTGATCTGCCGGGGATACCCTCTGGAAAAATCGAAGACCGCTTCCATGGCCGCAGCGGAGAAAATGTCGTAACCGGCGCCGGCGGTTTTCAGCCGGTGGCGGATATACTCGCAGGTTTCTGACTGGTCCAGCGGATCGATGTTGTAGGTAATGGTAATCCGTCGCATCAATGCTCGGTTTTCCGGTTGGAGCAGGATGCTGTTGAATTCGTTCTGACCCACGAAAAAAATATTGAGCAGTTTGGCATCCTGCCGTTCAAGATTGGAAAGCAGGCGGATCTCCTCCATCAGGTCGTGCTTAAGCCGCTGGGCTTCGTCGATGAGAAGCAGGACCGACTTTTTTTCTTCATGGGCATCATTGAGAAACCGGCTGAAGGGCTCTATGAAGTCGCTCTTGGTTCGCACTTCAATAGGCAGCCCGAAGTATCGGGAAACCATTCGGTAAAAATCGTACTTGCTGAGCCCCGGATCGGGAATTTTGGCGGTGTAGGCTTTGCCATGGATATCTTCCACCAGCCGGTTGATCAATGTGGTTTTGCCGGTGCCCACCTCGCCGGTCAACAGCAAAAATCCCTTGTTGTCCATCACCCCATATTTAAGGGTCGAGAGGGCCTCGCGGTGCTTGTTACCCATCCACAGGAAACTGGGATCCGTGGTGATCTGAAAGGGTTTTTTTTTCAGCCCATAAAAGGATTCATACATGGTTGTTTCCGTTTCGAGGTGTCAGGGGAAAACCGCCTCGATGGCATCGGCCACCGGGTTTGGTTTCCGGACAGGCGATGATTCGGTTTCCGCTTCAATGGCGGCTGGAGTGAAATCCTTCACACACGGGTATTGCTCCCACCCATTCACGGGTTCACTCAAATCCACCGATTTCCATTTGGGATGACCGTTGAGTCGAAGCCAGTCCAGGTTTTCCTTAATCAGCCATGCGACCTTCCCGATGGTGTTGCAATGGTGGTTACGAAAATCGTAGGCCACCAGCAGGGCCATGACCGACACGGTATCCACATCGGCCGCCTGCCAAGGGTAGGTGCCAGCGGGAATTCGGGATGCCGGGTAGAAGGAGCGGATGCCGTCATGGGTGATCGGAATCAAGTGAAACCCGTCTGCCGGGGCAACCTCCAGCGCCAGACGTTCCACCGGGGCCCCGTCTACCGTTACCATGGCATCGATGCTGCCGGCTTTAAGCGCCGCCAGTGCCTGGGAATTACCGATGGCCACCATCTGCCGGGGCTGAACACCCGCGATCTCAAAAATCAGCCGGCTGGTCAGATAGGTGCCGCTCTCCACGTTGCCGATAGCCACCCGTTTGTCGTCGAGGTCGCCAAGGCTGTGGATCTCCCCTTTGCCGAGGATGTGTATCTCCTGGTTGTACAACGGGTAGACCCATTTGATTTTATCTGCGATCAGCTTAAGCCGCGGGTCGCCCTTAACCTTGGCCACAAAGGCCAGCGCGTCGGACTGCACCAGGCCCATATGATTGCCAGGGCGCTGGTAAACGGCGTAGACATTTTCCACAGACCCATTTGAACTAAACACCGCCAGATGGATGTTGCTGCGCGTGACCAGGGCTTTTAGATCCATGCCGATCTGGTGGGCGGTGCTTTTCACGTCCCCGGTAATGATGCCCAGATAACCCTGCTCATGGTCTGCAGCCATGGCGGGCAGGAAGCCAGCCAATACCATCATGGTCACCCACACTATCACGATTACGCGTTTGTCCATGGACCAGGCCTCTTTGCCGGAATGGTTTTTTCCGGCGGAAGAATCGCACGTCATTTCAGATTGAAGCCTCCCCGCGGTGGGCCGCGGGGAATGCGCTCGCTATCGCGGTTCGGCTCCGGTGGTCCGGCCACCGCCGGGATGTCGTTATGCTGGATATTGAGTCGTAGATGATAGAAGAGTAAAAATCCGGAGTCAATATTAAACCCGGTCACCGACGGTATTTAATGGCAAACGGGTGGCCGAACCGGTTTAACGATCTTCTTGGACCGGGGAGGTGTCACCCGTGTTGTCGGCCGCCGGCTGGCTGCATGAATCAGAGATGCTGCAGCAGGTGCAGCCGCATGCACAACCATCCTTCTGCTTGAATCCTTTGTAGAAGATCAGCCCCACATACACTGCGGCACCCGCGACAATCAAAATGACAATCAATGTTTCCATCATTCAAAACCTTTGCATCGGTCTGCGTTTCCGCCGTCGGACAAGGATAGTTGCCCGGGCATCAGTATCCGAGAGCAGCGCCGGCCTGGTAAACCATCACGGCCAGGAAAAAGGCCAGGGAGGTATTGAAAACCATGGAAAATGCGCCCCATTTCCATGAGGATTCCCTGGCGATACAGACCACCGTGACAAAACAAGGGGCGTAAAACATGACAAAGATAATCAGGCTCCAGGCAGTGAGGATGCGCCATCCCGGTTCGGCAACCAGTTTGGTGGCCAGGGAATCGGTGACTTCGGTGTCCACCGTTCCCAGTGAATAAGCCGTCCCCAGAGTAGAGACAATCACCTCCTTGGCGGCAAACCCGCCGATCAGTGCAATGTTTGTGCGCCAATCAAAGCCGGCCCAGCGGGTGACGGATTCTAGGCGGGTGCCGACACGGCCCGCCAGAGAGTGGCGCAGGGCGGCACCGGCCTGACGGGCATCCACGACCAGCAGAATGTCTTTCAATTCAGCGGCGGCAGTGGAGAGAGGCCGGGACGTCGAAGCAGCCTCCAGTTCTTCAACCACCTGGGGTGCCGCCGTCGACACAATTCCAACCCGCTGGTTGGCATAGGTTTCAACCTGCGCAGCGGGCAGGCGGGGAAAGGTCATGGCCGCCCACAGCAGCACGGAAATGCCCAGAATCACGGTCCCGGCCTTTTTCGCATACTGCCAGGTCCGTTCCCAGGTATGGATCATCAATCCCCTGAAGGTCGGCAGGCGGTAGGGAGGTAGTTCCATGACAAAGGGTGTGGAGGCACCTTTGACCACGGTCATCCGCAGGAACTTGGCTGCCAGCAGGGCCCCGGCCCAGGAGATCAGGGTGAGAATGAACATCATCTGGGCCCGGCTGTGGGGGAAAAAGGCGGCGATGAGCAGAGCGAATATGGGCAGTTTGGCTCCACAGTTCATGAACGGTGCAGTCAGCAGCGTGGCGATGCGCTCTTTGGGCGACCGCAGGGTCCGGGTGGCCATCACGCCGGGTACTGCGCAACCGCCGGCAATCCCGCCGGAGACAATGTAGGCCATCACCGAGCTGCCATGCAGCCCGAATATCTGGAACACCCGATCGAGCATGAAGGCCACCCGCGCCAGGTATCCCGAGTCTTCCAGCACGGCGATGCCGAAAAACATGAACATGATCAGCGGCACAAAACCGAGCACACCGCCCACCCCGTCGATAACGCCGGAGACAATCAGGGACTTGAGCAGCCCGTCGGTCAGGGTGGCGGACACCATGTCCGAAAGCCACTCAAAGGCCCTCTCGCACCAGGCCACAGGCACTTCGCTGTAGGTGAAAACAAATTGGTACAGTCCCATGAGCACCAGCAGCATGATGATGGGTCCGGCAAAGCGGTTCACCAGGACCTTGTCGATGCGATCGGAGAGAAAGAGCCGGTTACGGTCGTGGCGCTCCTTGATCACCCCCTGCTTGAGCACGGAATTGATAAACCCGTAACGATGATCGGCGATCATGGCTTCCGGATAGGTTTCCAGGGTCTCTTCGATGTGCGCGCCCACGTTGCGGGTGATGGCCTCCAAACCATCTGCGATCTGCGGGTCCGTTTCCCTTCCCTTTTCAAGAATCTGCTCGTCGTTTTCCAGATACTTGATGGCAATCCAGCGCGACGGGTACAGGTCCGTGAGAAAATTGCTCCCGTTGATGATTTTTTCCATCTCCAAGATGGCAGTTTCCAGGTCTCGGCCATAAGAAACCCGCAGGGGCTGAAGAAGGGGTGCTTCGGCCACCGTTTCCACGGCGTCCATCAGGGCCTTTTTCCCGAACCCGCTGCGGGCCACGATGGGAACGACCGGCACGCCGAGCAGGCGGGAGAGTTTTTTATCGTCGACCTCGATGCCCCGCCCCCTGGCCACGTCGATCATGTTCAGGGCCACGCAGGTGGGGATTCCCAGCTCCAGAAACTGGATGGTAAGGTAAAGGTTGCGTTCCAGATTGGATGCGTCGACGATGTTGATCGTCACGCGGGGGCGCTCGTTGACCAGAAAATCCCGGGCCACTACCTCTTCGATACTGTACGCGGTGAGTGAATAGGTGCCGGGAAGATCCACGATGTGCATATCGTGGCCGTTTTGCACATAGCGGCCCTCCTTGCGGTCCACCGTCACGCCGGGATAGTTTCCCACGTGCTGCCGCGAGCCGGTAAGGGCATTAAAAAGGGTGGTCTTCCCGGCGTTGGGATTACCACCCAGTGCAACGCAAAAGTTCATTGTTATCCGTTAACCTCGACGTCGATCAGATCGGCTTCGTTATTGCGAAGGGTCAGGGTAAAACCCTTAAGCCGCAGGGCCACGGGATCGAAAAGCGGTGCCCGGCCTTGTATTTTGATTGCGGTTCCCGGCACCAGCCCCATATCCCGGAGCCGACGCCCCAGTTCACCGCCAACCTTGACGCTGGCGATGGTTCCTTCTTGGTTGACCTGCATGTTGCGAATGTTGATCGTTGCCATTGGAACCCCATGAATCATGAAAGATTTCAACCTTTATGAAAAGTTAGGTATGCCAAACTTTAAAAGGTGTCAATAAAAAAATATGGAATGCTGATGTCGTATGTCCAACCTCGAGATTCGAGTTGGACGCACAGACCCCGGCATCCATTATCCGTCTTCAGTCCTCCGTCTTCAGTCCTCCGTCTTCAGTCCTCCGTCTTCAGTCCTCCGTCTTCAGTCCTCCGTCTTCAGTCTTCTGTCTTCAGTCCTCAGTCCTCTGCCCTCTGTCCTCTGGCCCCACGGGTCAGTGACTGCACCCTCATGTGCTGCCGGCGCTGGGTTCCGGCGCGTTGGCGATCGTGGTATTTGTGGCCAACAATGCACCGGTCGGTGCTGGTTTGAAAATGCGGCTGCGCAAAAATCGCCACACCGGTTTTACCGACAGAGCCAGGATAAGGAAGGCACCGGTCAGTTCGACGGCATGCGGTATGGCTTCGCCGGCCTGTCCCACCACCGCCTGTGCCGAGATTCCCATGGCCGCATAAATCCAATCCACCAGCAGGCCGAAGCCCACCGCGCAAATCGCGATGGCTGCCAGATAAATGCCCGTCGCCCGTTTGCCCAGCACACTTACCAGCACGGTCAGGGAGGTGACATTGGTAGCCGGGCCGGTCATTAGAAACACCAGGGCCGCACCGGGGCTGACACCCTGAAGGATCAGGGTTGCTGCAATGGGCGTGGAGGCCGTGGCACATATATAGATGGGAATGCCCACCCCGAGCATGATCAGCATGGCACTGATCCCGCCGCCCATATACCGGCTGAATACCGATTCGGGAATCAGGACGGTAATGATGCCGGACAGCAGGAGACCGAAAAGGAACCACACCGCCAGATCCGCCCACACATCGGTGAAAGCAAAGCGGAAACCGGCCGATATTTTTTCGCCGAAACTGTGGTGATTACGGTGCACCTCCGGCGAGCAGTTTATTCCGTCACAGCACCCGTCCACCGGGCAGGAGAGGTCCGGGATGATGGGGTTGGCCGTATCCGGTTTTCCCATCAGGTTCTCGGTAATGCCCGCGGCAAAAGCGGTGACAAATGCAGCCACCGGCCGCACCACGGTCATAATTGGATCCATCAGTGCGTAGGTGATGGCGATGGAATCCACACCGGATTCCGGCGTAGATATGAGAAATGAAGTCACGGCGCCGTTGTTGGCCCCCTGCTTTTTCAGGGCAGCCGCAGCCGGCAGCACCCCACAGGAGCACAACGGGATGGGAATTCCCATGAGCGAGGCCTTGAACACCGACTTGAAGCGCCCCTTGCCCAGGTGCCGGGAAACCACCCCGGGATTGAGAAACACCCGCAGCAGACCGCTGACGAGCAAGCCAAATATAATGAAGACCGATGATTCGAGCAGGATGTTCCAGGATTGAAGCAGGATGTTGAGCAGCAGATTCATTGTGTATCGTTCCTCTTAGTCGGCACATTGGAAAATCGATCGCGGCAAAAAGCCGCTCCTTACAATTCCCTAATGCCGAAATTCCTTCATTCGCAATCCTGTTCGCTGTCATCAAGTGCGGTCAGGACGGAAATGATAAGGGTTTACCAGACCTGATCATTGCCCCCCCCCCGCGGCAAGCGGCGAGGAATGCGCTCGCTATCGCGGTTCAGGGTTCCTCAATGTGGTGCAAACCGACGGTGACCAGGTCCAGTACATGGTCGTCGTCGAGTGAGTAGTATAGAATCTGCCCGTCCCGGCGGGAGCGAACCAGCGAAGACTCCCGCAGGCGCCTGAGTTGGTGGGAGACGGCCGATTCGCTCAGTCCTAAAAACGCGGCGATGTCACATACACACATCTCACCACCCCGCAGGGCCATGATGATCTTGAGCCGGGTGGGATCGCCCATGATCTTGTAGGTCAGCGCCAGCCGCTGCATGTCATTTTGAGCAATGGCCTCCGCTTTAGCCCGGGCAACCCTATCCAAATGAACCACCCGGATATCGCAGGTTTCCGGCGTACATGCGGATAGCGCATTATTCTTGGCCACGTCGACCTCCTATGGGAATTATATATGAATGTCTGTTCAAATATAAAAATGACTTCCTCATTGTCAAGTGACAATCGCCTTTTTTTATGATTCCTATCTTTTCAGAGTTGACGGATTGTCGATGTCCTGGTTAGTGTCCGTCCAGAAATAGGCAGTTTGGGTCGAGATCAAGGCTTTCGAAAAATTTTACCGGCGGCGCCCTGAAAGAAGTGCCCTTGGGGTGCATATGTTTGATATTCCGAGGATAAAATTTTTCGAATAACGCAGATATCGGGCAAATTGGTCATTTATGGATGGGCACTGGTTAGTTTTACCCGTCCATGACGAGCAACGATGATTGCCCTTGAGTCTCGGGGGCGGGAAAAATCCATTTGCTGACGGTTCCCTGGAAACGGCTTTGGTTTCATGGTAAAATTTGCAGGAGATGAGCGGGCAACAGGTTGAAATCATGCGGAGAATAAGGCCCAGATTGGAACGCTATGATATCAATCGGATAAATAGCGATGCCAAGATTGATGAACTCGTAAAAAGTCACATTTCCGACGGATTCGTAAAGAGCCCGAGATCAAGGCTTGCGAATCCTTAAGGAATGAGGCGTACTTACATGATGAATTGATTTACTAAAAACTACGACTCGAGTGTAAAATGGTGCATCAGGCTGGATCCTGCGTCTCACTGGGAGGGGCCCGGCGCCCCTAAGTTCTTAAAAAACTGGTTAACTTTTGCGCATAGCGTATATGAACCCGATCA